>NZ_JARVSI010000011.1:0-88076 GCF_030209255.1 Pseudomonas sp. CFBP2511
TCAGGGCGAAGGAACCCGACGAAGTCGGGCCGGAAACGGAGCCGGGATTTTGCTTACTTTGATCCTTCAAAGTCAGTCGCCGAGGGGCGAAAAGGTGCCTTGAGTCGAACGCATATCTAACTGATCTCGCAAATCGCCGTATGACGCGGAGCGTCACAAAGAGGACGCAGAGCAGTCTAGAACTGCATGCCGAGCGTCTGGCCATAAAAAAAGCGGCTACCTCTCGATAGCCGCTTTTTCAGTGACCTCCAAACCACCTTACTTGGGCAGTTTGAACGCCATCACGTAGTCACCCTGTTTGGTGCCCAGTGAGCCGTGACCGCCGGCCACGACCAGCACGTATTGCTGACCGTCCTTGCCCGTGTAGGTCATCGGTGTGGTTTGCGCGCCTGCTGGCAGGCGGGCTTCCCACAGTTGCTTGCCGTTACGCACGTCATAAGCACGCAGGTACTGGTCAAGCGTGGCGCTCATGAACGCCAGGCCGCTGGCGGTGGTGAATGTACCCCCCAGGCTTGGAACACCCATGGTCAGCGGAATGGGGATCGGCGAGCTGTCACGCACGGTGCCGTTTTTGTGCATCCAGATGGTTTTCTGGTTGGTCAGATCGACCGCCGCCACATAACCCCATGCCGGTGCCTGACACGGCAGGCCCATCGGCGACAGCAGTGGTTCCAGAATCACGCCATACGGTGCGCCCTTGTTCGGCTGTACGCCTTCGGTTTCGCTCTTGCGGCCCGGGCCGCCTTCAACTTCGGCAGAAGGCACCAGCTTGGAGCGGAACGCCATGTAGTTCGGATTGACGAAGGCGATCTGGCGAACCGGATCGACAGAGATGCCGCCCCAGTCGAACACACCGAAGTTACCCGGATACACAATCGAACCCTGCAACGATGGCGGCGTAAACGGGCCGTCGTAACGCAGCGACTTGAAGTCGATCCGGCACATCATCTGGTCAAACGGTGTCACGCCCCACATGTCGCGCTCTTTAAGCGGCGGCGGCATGAAGTTCAGGTCGGACTTGGGCTGAGTCGGCGAAGTCCAGTCACCTGCGACAGCGCCCTGCGGAACCGGCACTTCGTTGACCGGCACGATAGGCTTGCCGGTGCTGCGATCCAGCACGTAGATGCTGCCCTGCTTGGTCGAGGCCAATACCGCAGGCTTCACGCCATCAGCGGTTTTCATGTCCAGCAGCGTCGGTTGACCGCCCACGTCCATGTCCCACAGGTCATGGTGAGTGAACTGGAAGTCCCAGCGTACACGGCCGGTCGCGATGTCCAGTGCAACCAGACCCGCGCTGTACTTCTCGGACTCCTTGGTACGGTTGCCGCCCCATTGGTCCGGCGTCTGATTGCCCATCGGCAGGTAGATCATGCCCAGCTTTTCATCGACGCTGAACATGGACCACATGTTCGGCGAATTGCGCGTGTAGATCTTGCCGTCGGCTATCGGAGCCGTTTCTTCCGGGTTGCCGCTGTCCCAGTTCCAGACCAGACGACCGGTGTGCACGTCGTACGCACGGATCACGCCGGACGGTTCGTCCATCGAAACGTTATCGGTCACGTGGCCGCCGATGATCACCAGGTCCTTGGTCACTGCGGGTGGCGAAGTGGAGTAGTAGCCGCCCGGTGCGAACGTGCCCATGTTGGCCGTCAGGTCAACCGAGCCCTTGTTGCCAAAGTCTTCGCACATCTTGCCGGTGTCGGCGTTCAGGGCGATCAGACGGGTATCGGCAGTCGGCAGAAAGATTCTGCGTGGGCAGACACTTGACGTGGCGCTGACTGCGGCCGGTGCTGCCGGGCTTTGCGCCGGAGCGCTGGCGGCATAGGCGGCGTCGTCGTGGTAAGTCACGCCACGGCAGGTCATATGCGCCCAACCCTTGAAGTTGGCCGCATTCTGAGTGCTGAGCTTAGGGTCAAAGCGCCAGATTTCCTTGCCTGAATCCGGATCAAGCGCGATCACCTGGCTGTGCGGTGTGCACACGTAAAGCATGCCGTTGACCTTGAGCGGGGTGTTCTCGGCAGTGGTTTCGCCCGGATCGTTCGGCCCTGGAATATCGCCCGTGCGATAGGTCCAGGCCGGTTGCAGCGTGTTGACGTTTTGCGGCGTGATTTGCGCCAGTGGCGAATAGCGATCGCCGAAAGCGGTACGCCCATAGGACTGCCAGTCGCCGTCAGGCATAGCCGGCGCGGTGTTGGTGGTGCCAGCAGTTTCGCGGTCCAGTTGACCTTCGATACGGCCAGGGTTGGTGAACTGGCTGGCCAGCGCGGCCAGACCGGCCAGCACCACAGCGATGCTCAGTGCGCCAGTGCCCATGCGCGCCGGGCCGTTGAGCAGCAGCGGCCGACGGAACCACGGCAGCAGCAATACGATGCCCAGTGCAAACCATAGCGCCAGACGCGGCACCAGTTGCCACCAGTCCAGGCCGACTTCCCACAACGACCATACCGTGCTTGCGAACAGCAGCAGCGCGTACAGACCCAGGGCAGCCGCACGCCCGGTCATCAGCAACACGCCTGTTACAGCGAAGCCGATACCGGCCAGCAGGTAATACAGCGAGCCGTCCAGTTGCAGCAGCCGGACGCCGCCGACCAGCAACGCCAGCCCCATCAGCAGGATCACCAGCCCGAGCAGGGTTGGCAACAGGCGATTTCTCTTTGAAGCACCGTCAGTGCTCATAATGCGAATCTCCGCAAGAAGTAAGTAGTTGATATCTTGTTTTCGTGTGCATCGCCGACCCTGGCAGCATTCCCTGAAGCTGTTTATTGAAACGAATCACCGACAGTCGAATTCAACGTCAAGCAGAACACGGTGCCCATTCAGCCCGGCCCGGTCATCAAGTCGTAGACCATTGCCGCCCGAATTCGTGCATAGGTGTCTGTTCAGCGGAGCGCCTTCGCAAGGGGGACCTGCAATCCTTTAAACGGGTAATGGTAGGGCGCTAACGATTTTTCTAAAAGCAATAAACATGACATGGATCATTGCCGGTTTCGCAACAGTGCATTAAGGCTTGTGGGTTTATGCACCCGCGACGCTTACAATGGCCGACGTTTTCGACTAGCCCGGCGCATCCCGTGCGCCTGTTTCTGGCTCATCTCTACTCATTTGCTTCAAGGTTCGTCATGACAACACCCAATCCCGACCCGCTGCACGGCGTCACCCTCGAGCAGATTCTCAGGGCTTTGATCGAGCACTACGAATGGTCCGGTCTGGCCGAGCGCATCGACATTCGCTGCTTCAAGAGCGACCCGAGCATCAAGTCCAGCCTGACCTTTCTGCGCAAGACGCCCTGGGCGCGCGAAAAAGTCGAAGCCCTCTACGTAAAGCTGCATCGCGGCAAGGGCTGGTAGTCCTTCTTCAATATTTTCAGCCCCGCCAGAAAAGCCCTGCATGGACGCCGGACCTCAAGGATACAGATCGATGCACAGCCAACAGCCGCAACATGCGCAGGGACAGCGCCTTTACGCCCTGATCGCCGCTTGCCTGGGCTGGTCGGGTCTGGTGATCCAGCTTTATCTGATTTTCATTGGCCGTTATGCCGACCACGCCAGCCTGCTCGGTGGGCTGGTGCGTTTTTTAAGCTTCTTTACCGTACTCACCAATACGCTAGTGGCGGTCGCGCTGAGCTGTGCCCTGACTGCGCGTCAGTCGGCAGGGCATCGGTTTTTTCGACAGCCCGCCGTGTGCGGCGGCATCGTGGTGAGCATCGCGCTGGTCGGCATCGCTTATAACGTGCTGCTGCGCCACCTGTGGCATCCGCAGGGCTGGCAATGGATTGCCGATGAGTTGCTGCACGATGTGATGCCTTTGGCGTTCATGCTGTACTGGTGGCTTTACGTGCCCAAAGGCAGGTTGCGCCTTGGCCATGTGCCGCTCTGGGCGATGTACCCGGTGGTCTATTTCGCCTACGTTCTGCTGCGCGGCAACATGCTCGGCGATTACATGTACCCTTTTATTGACGTCGGCACGATCGGTTTTGGCAGCGCACTTATCAATGCCTTGGGCGTGTTGCTGGGGTTTGTCCTGATTGCGCTGTTGCTGGTAGGGATTGATAAATGGGCGTCTCGTCGTAAGGTGTGAGCCGCCCGGTCATACCCATGCTTACTCTTCGGTGTCACCCAGCTTCCAGTAACCGGCAGTCTTGACGAAATCGTCTTCCAGGCCGAACTCATCAAGCAGCACACGGCGCACCTTGCGTGACAGCCCCGACTCGGTCGCGACCCACGCATACAGCTTGCCCTCGGGCATCTCCAGGCGACGAACGACGTCCACCAGGTTCTGCTCGCTGCGCACGATCCAGATTACATCGACCTGCGCTGCGCTCTCGAAGGTTTGCTGTTCCTGCTGATTGGCCACTTCGACCACCACCAGTGCAGCACGGTTGGCGGGCAGTGATTCCAGACGCCGAGCGATGGACGGGATGGCCGTTTCATCGCCGATCAGCAAATAGCTGTCGAACATGTCCGGCACCACCATTGAACCGCGCGGGCCGGCGATATGCAGAAACTGCCCCGGCTCTGCCTGAGCGGCCCAGGTGGCAGCCGGACCTTCGCCATGCAGGACAAAATCGATGTCCAGTTCGCCGCTGTTTTCGTCATAGCGGCGCGGGGTGTAATCGCGCATCGGCGGACGCGGCGCGTCTTTGTCGCTGGTGGCCGTCAACTCTTCCAGCGCAGCATGCTCTTGCGGCGTTTGCGGGAAGAACAGTTTGACGTGGTCGTCTGTCCCCAGACTGATAAAACCCGCCAGTTCCGGGCCTTGTAGCGTGATGCGGCGCATCAGTGGCGTTAGATCCGTGACCCGCACAACCTTCAATTTGCGGCGTTTGATTTCATGCATCACACGATGGATCGATTGTGGCGAATTCATACTGAAGCCTCCGATGCAGGTTGAGGCCCATCGACGACGGCCTTGGCAGTGGTGTTGAGCAACTCGCTGACCCGCAGGATTTCTTCCGGAGTCCAGCGGCCGTGATGCATCTGTAACGCGTGGCGAAGGTTATGCACGGCTTCATGAATTTCTGCCGGGCGATCATGGCCGCGCAGCGAGCGCTTGCTGACATCGATGCGCATCCGTACACCTTCCAGCGCAACTGCCTGATCCTGCAATGAGCTGCGACCTGCATCGGTCACGGTGTAGAGCTTTTTGCCTGCCTGGGCATCGCCGAGCACCATCTCGCTTTCTTCAAGAAAGGTCAGGGTCGGGTAGATAACACCTGGGCTTGGGCAATACGCGCCGTCGAACAGGCCTTCGATCTTGCGGATCAGGTCGTAGCCGTGGGACGGCTGTTCGGCGATCAGCGCCAACAGCAGCAATTTCAGATCGCCCGGAGCAAAGACCCGCGGGCCGCGTCCACCGCGCTCACGGCCCGGGCGTTTTTCAAAACCGTCGCGGTCTTCGCCTGCTTCGCGCAGGTGCGGCGGACGGTGATGGGGAGGATGTTTATCTTCACGCATGTTTTTCATCTCTGGTTACACGTTAGATATACCTTAAGATATATCCTAATCGTATTCACAGATCCGGCAGACGGGCGGTCATTACCGATCAGGCACCCGTGGGCGGATCGGCGAGCGGGGCATTGCACATCGCTTGCCCGTGGTTTTCCAGATACGGCGTGAGGATCGGTGCCATGCCTTTGAGCACCTGCACCGGCAACGCCGAGGTGAAGCGAAAGCCTTCGGCCGCGCGTCCCGG
Source organism: Pseudomonas sp. CFBP2511 (assembly GCF_030209255.1). Classification (NCBI taxonomy): domain Bacteria; kingdom Pseudomonadati; phylum Pseudomonadota; class Gammaproteobacteria; order Pseudomonadales; family Pseudomonadaceae; genus Pseudomonas; species Pseudomonas sp. CFBP2511. The sequence goes on from NZ_JARVSI010000011.1 coordinate 5,692, forward strand.
TACAAACGCAGTCAACGCGCCAAAGTGGTTGTCGCCGATATAAAACACAAAGGTCGCAGTGCGGTTGATCGCCCTGGAACTGAGAATACGGCCGCCCGCGCCGATGCTCTCGATGCGGTTATCGCCCGTGCCGGTCTTGCCGCCCATTGCCAGCACGCTGCCGTCCTGCATTTTGAAGGTGCCTTGCACACGCTTGGCGGTCCCGCCGTCCACCACTTGCGACAGCGCCTCACGCATCGCCGTGGCCACTTCGGACGGCAACACGCGCTGGCCCAGTTCAGGGTTGATGATCAGCTCAGTGTCATAGGGCGTATCAGCGGCAAAATGCAGGCTGTCGATGCGCACGGGCGGCAAGCGGATGCCGTCGTTCTGGATAATGCCGATCAGTTCGGCCAGCGCCGCCGGGCGATCACCCGAGCTGCCGATCGCGGTTGCCAGCGACGGCACCAGATGGTCGAACGGATAGCCCACGCGCTGCCAGCGCTGCTCGATATCCAGAAACGCCTCGACCTCCATCATGGTCCGCACGCGACTGTCGCGCGCGCCCTTGTGGCGACTCTTGAACAGCCAGCCATAGACTTCCTGACGCTCGAAACGGCTGGCTGCAGCAGCGTCTTTGAATTGCGCGTCCGGGTGCTTGAGCAGGTAGCCCACCAGCCACAGATCCAGCGGATGAACGCGCGCGATGTAGCCTTGGTCGGGCAGGTTGTAAGCCCCCGGTCCGTAGCTCTGGTACAGATCGGTCAGACGTTTGTCGGTCAGTGTCGAGGTTGCCTTGGGCTCTTCAAGATGAGCGCGAACAAACGTATTGAACGTCGCCTGGTCGGCCCCCGGCAGCAGGTAGCGATGCACGGCCGCCAGGCGAATCGCGGTCGGATGGATGCCGTCGAGAAAGGTATCGAGCCGTTCCTGCGTAGTCTTGTCCTTGTAACGTTTCCAGAAACGCAGCAAAAATACCGTGCCTTCACGGTCGGCAAACTGGCTCAGGTATTCCTGACGGCGTGGGTCGTCATCATCCTTGAGCAGCGCCGCACTATTGTTGGGGGCCTGATAGGTGCTGTAGCGCACCACGTCACGCATCAGACGAATAAACGGCAGGTTGATCGACTCACGCAGCGACTCGCGCAGGGTCGGAATACGCTCGTTATCCTCGCGCCGAAAATTATTGAAACGGTGCAGGCCGCCACCGGTGAAAAACGCTTCTGCGGGGCTTGCCGAATAGGTCCGGTCCAGTGCCGCCGAAAGCATTTTTGCCAAGTCGCGATCCTTGTTCAGCAGCAGATAATCCACCGCCCAACGGGTCAGCCGGTCGGGTTCCTCGACCGTGACTTTCCTCAACTCTGCCGTGCTCATGCCTGCGTAACGTCCATGCAGCTCGGCAATGATTTCCAGGTACGTGGTCAGCACACGCATCTTGGCCGTCGAGCCCAGCTCCAGCTTGCTGCCTTCATTGATGTCGAACGGCTGATCGGTACTGTCGGTCTGTACCCGGACGCGCGAGCCATCGACGCCGCGCTCGAACAGCGTGAAGCTGTAGCGCACCTGAGTGGTGCTGGCAGGCGTCAGCAAACGCTCGCCCAGCAAGCCGACTTTGGCGGCGAATTCAGGGTCAGCCAGATCGCGCAGGTACTGGCTGACACTGCGCTGCAAATCGCCGTGCAAGGTGCTGGTGGCCGAAAGGTCAAGACGGTCCAGGTCGTACAGCGGGCGATTGAGCAGGTTCGACAGCCGGGTGCGCGCCACGCTGATGCCCTTGTTGGTTTCGATCGGCTGAAGGGTCGGCTGCTGCGCCCAGTCGCGATAAGTCACTTTTGCGGCCAGCGCCGCCTCGGCTAACGGTGGGTCGATGATATTGGCCTGAGCCAGCAGGCGGATGTGGCTGTCGGTCAGCTCGGCGAGTTCAGTGCGGCCCTTGGCCAGATAATGCGACGGACGACGCTGGGCAATCACCAGCGACAACACTTCTCGCAGCGCCAGCGCCTTGTCGGCCAGCCCCTGTTGATCCGTGGGGCCGGACGCCAGCAACTGATTGGTCCTGGCGAAATCCACGCCAAACCAGACCCGCAACCCCTCAGCCAGACCATGCACCTCACCGTGGCCCGGCACCGCAGACAACGGCACGCTGTTCAGGTAATCACGCACCACCCGCTGGCGCACCGCAAGGGTCTCGGCCCCCGGTTGATAAGCGCGCACACTGGCGGAAATCATCTGCCGCAACTTCTCGGAACCAGACTGCGTCAGCCCGTCCGGTGAATGGCGGTATTTTTCCAGTTGCGTCGCCAACGTACTGCCGCCAGCCGACTGGCCGGGGAGGGCGAACATCTTCGCCACTTGCGACCACGCAGCTTTCACAAAACGGGGCCAGTCCACCGCCGGGTTGGCCAAGGGTTGCTGCGGATCGAGCAGGTCACGGTTCTCGATGAACAGCAGGCTGTGCACCAGCAGCGGCGGTACGCTGGCGAAGGTCGCATAAAACTGTTGCGGGTAGCGAAACTCATACAGCGGCGCGCCCCGGCAGTCGGTGATCGACAGGCCTGCCTGGGTTTTTTCCTCGTAAGGCACAAAAAAACCGTGCTGCACGTAGCGCATAAGATCCGGGGAAAATCGCGTCTGACGGGTGATCACGTAATCGCGTTTAAGCAGGCGCGGCAGAAACTCATCAAGCGATGAATAACCCAGGCGCTTGTCGAACGGCCCGTCACCGGGATACACCACCTCACTGCTCGGCCCCGGCTGCATCGAATAGCTCAGGCTCGCCGCAAACCGGCTGAATTCCCGCGCCTGCAGCCTTGAACTGCGGCTCTCCACCGTTATTGCAACACCCAGCGCAATGCAGGCCAGCACCACAATCACCCAGAACACCCGCCACCCGTATCGCTTGCGACGCGGACGCTTTGGCGTGCGTGGGTCATCCTGGCGGTCAGCTGACAGCGCTTCTTGCTTGCTATCGGAATGCCGAAATACGCCCATAGTTGATAGTCCGGTCATCCTGGCAACGCACCTGAACCAAGCTTAGACGCTGGGTGGGGATGTGGGGGATTTGTCTGGTGGTTTTCAGGATTGGCTGGGGCGGTGCCTGGACTGGCATGGCTAGTGTGCTTTTTTCGTCTAAGTTTTGCTGTTGACTGAAAAAGTCAGTCATAGATAAGCGTCTCAGATGCAGTTTCTAAAAAGCAGTTATTGAAATTATAAAATATTATTAGTTTTTTGTAGGACGTTTCCGATAATTGTTTCAGCCGCTTGATCTTGAATTCAACAGGTGATTACGTCCGATTTTGTCAGTGGCAATGATGCCCTGCGTAATTAATAACTACTATCGAGATCAACAAGATGAAAAACAAGAAAAGCAAGGCAGGTCGTGCGTTTGTGTCTGGACTGCTATTGGCGATGTCTTATCACGCCATGGCACAAGTAGAAGTAGCCCCTGTTGCCGGTCATCAACCAACGCCGCTGGAACAGGCTGTACAGAACCAAAGTCGCTCGACTCCTGTCGTGTTGTCGGACAAGATTCATCAGATCGACAATACTCTGGAGAATACCTCGGCAGTTCATCAGTACAATTTCACCGCTGTGCGCGGCCAGAATGTGCTGATTACAACGCCGGATTCAGATTACGACCAGAAATGGAGGTTGGAGTATCAGGTGGATGGCGGGGAGTGGCAGCCCAAGCGTCACTCATTCGCGGAGAGAATCGAAGGGCTCAATCCTGGTTCACAAGTCAATATACGTATTATTGCGACTGACGGTGCCAGGTTTGAGACTGCTGATTACAGCGTGGTGTTTGGCTCGTTTCCTCATATGCGCTATGAATTGAATCACGAGGAAGGCTTCAGGTTGATTCCATACGGTTTCACCAACCCCGCTTTTCTGGCGACTCAAGCCCTCACAGAGGCGATGCTGGAGGTTACGTTTACAGACAGCAAGGCTTTTCCGCTGGAGGGTGGTGTGTTTGATTTCGAACTCAATATCAAACATCACCAGGCTAACGGAAAATACACCTCGGACAGTTCGGGGAAAATCATGCATCGGGTAACCTTTAAACGCTGCGAGGGTGGATCGCTCGCTGATAATTTCACTCACCTGAGTGAAAATGGGCGAGAAACCTGGAGTACTCGCTACGAGCCAAAACAGTATTGGGCTAGAAATGTTCTCCCTGAACAGCTAGCTGATAAACCTCATGTTTACAATTTAGGACTAATCTGCAATCGCTGGTTAATCAACTGGTCAAGGAGCTGATTAAAAAAAACGCTCTGTCTGCTGTAAGTAATACAGAGCGTTTCCTGACTGTCAGGCCCTTGTATCGATCAAGTGTGTCGAATTTTTTTCTGCTTTTTCTTTGATCTGATTTATCCAGATTTCACTAGGGTCGTCTTTTTTGCTAAGTGCTATTTTTCCAAGATCGATAATATTTTTAAAGTTTAGTAGGTCAAGTTTGTAGGTTCCTTTGAACGTGTCTGTGTCATGATCAGCCAGCGTCATGAGGATTTTGGCATGCGTGAGCGCAGCATCCTTGAGTTGGGTTTTTTGGTTGATGGCATCTGATAAGTACTTGATTTCATTCGTGCCTAATTTATCGTCCAGGTCAATTATTTTAAGCTCGGCATCATCCCCTACTGTATAGCTAAAGTTTTTTCCCGCCAGATCGGGCCGCAAGTCAACAAGCTCTGCTCTCAGCTTTTGATAACAGCTTGACTGTATTCTTGACATGAGTATTGCATCCGCATTCAGGTTTTCTAGATAACGCTCCTTTGTCATCGGGCGAATGACTTTCTTGGTCGGATCTTTATCGTCCGTATGGTTGGAGGTAAATTGCAGCCATGGCTCTTCCACGCGCGTGTAGAAAGCATTTGCAAACTCTTCTTTTTCACTCAGTTTCGGTTTGGCCTCAGGCGATAGTGTTAGTGGTTCCCTGTGGAGGGGTTTCGAGGGGCGCGACGGAGAAAGTATAAAGTCAGAAGTAATAGTGCTAATGTGCATTTTCTGCTCCTTGCTGAATGAATGTGTCTTTCTTGTTATCGGTGAATGGGCTGGATACTTGGGCTGATAAAGCTGTGGGAAAATTCCTGGTCACAGGCTTTGTGTGATCTGCGTCACAAACCAATGGCATGCCACTGGTTATTCCGAGCGAAATATCAATGACCTGTATTTGCATTCATCAAGCGTGCACATCAACCAGAGATTTTGGTTCTTCCTCACGCTTCGGCGCATTGCGCTCGATCTGGTAGATAATCGTGTCCATGAAATTGCCAATATGATTGCGGCTGAAGATCTGTCCGTAGTCGATGACCTTGCTGTAACTCTCCAGATTGAGGGTGTGCCGGTTATCGAATTTTTCGGTGTAATGGTCGAGCAGCGTCATCACAATTTTTGCGTGCGCACGCAGATCCTCTTTCAGTTGTTGGCGTTCGTTCAGCTTCTCGGTCAGGTACGTGAACTCTGCCGGGGTGAGCACCTCGTCCGGGTCGGTCACCTGAATGTCCTGATTAAAGCCCAGCGTGAAGCCGAAATGCTTTTTTGACAGATCCGTATTAAGGTAAAAAAGCTGCTGCTTGAAATCGTGGAAATTGTCGTACATACGACATATGGTTTCGTCAAAGGCTTTAATGTAGTTTCCCAGATACTCGCCTCGGATATCTTTTGCTTCCTTCTCAGACATTTTCTCTAAAATAGCGCGTCCTGCCTCCGACTTTTTGTAGCCGGCAAACCAGGGCGTTTCCTTGGTGGTATAGAATTCAGCGTTAGGGTCACGCGCTTTATCATGTGCCACAGGGATCTTGATCGGCAGAGCAGCAGATGAATTGAGGGGGGGCGGGCACTAAGAGAGTGCGCTGTTGATTCTGTAATGAACAAGCCAAGGGGTTGATATTCATGCTAGGCGCTCTTTGGTGTTAGTGATAGCTATCTAACGGCAGGCCTTTGCAAAACTTTGCCTGATAAGCGTGTAGGATTTTTCCTAGACTGTAGGTGGTGGTTATTTTTGTAGGAGATTTCCTTAATTTCAATATGATGGTTGACTCAGTGTCCAACGCTCTATTACGTCGATTTTGTCAGTGGCAACCTGCCTCTGCATAATCTGCGAGAATATCTATGAATATTTATGGGAAAAAATGTGTTGGTTTTTGCTTGTTGTCTATCTTCGTGATGATGGCATCGACTTCCGGCGCTCACGCCAGTACAGGTACTGAGGGCCAGGTCGGTGCACCCAGTAATGAAACCAACGAAGCCGTTGCGGCTGAAGCTGTTCAAGAGGTTTCCGAACCAAGATTCACCGTCATGCTGGATAAGCTGCACTCGGTAGCAGATACATTGACAGTTAAACATCCTGTTCACTACTACGGTTTTGTGTCGCATCGTGGTCAAGATGTACTTCTCTATGCGCCTGTTGGTGACCCGGTCACTAACGAGTGGAAGACCGAGTATTACGAAAATGGTGAATGGGTTGCTCAAACACTCAACACCAAGATTTTTAAAGATCTGGCTCCCGAGGCGGAGGTGATTGTCAGAATCACGCCAAGAAACCCGTTATTAGGGAGTACTCTCCCATACACCGTTAGATTTGGTTCTTACCCTGTTCTAAAAAGCTACGAGCTGCTTGACGAGCCGGGTGTGATAAGGATTCCAAGTGGGTATACCAATCCTGACTGGTTGGCCACCCAGATTTATAAAGAGGCTGTTTTGAGGCGAGATTTACCGACACTAAAGGCTCACCCTTGGAAGGCGGTATGGCGATTCTTGATCTGAGCTTTGGTCAACAAGAACCTTCAATTGAGCACATTGCAATCAGCGACTCTAACGGTTATGCCTCTCAGCGTATCGAGTTCGGACGCTGCTACGGAGGCGTGGAGGCCCAAGACTTTGTGCACAAACAAAGAGGTTTCAATACATGGAGGAGTCACTATAAAGTTGCTGGCTATACCGTGCATAATTTTTCGTTGGGGCCAATGACAGAGACCCCTCGTATCTTCTTCATGGGGCATATTTGCACACAGACCGTTGTGCGAACTGTTGCTCCTCGCGGTTAATAGTTGCTCCTCGCGGTTAATATTTAGCTCAGTCTGGCGAGTCGATTGTCTCGCCAGACTGATTCTCATACCGCCACAGAAATATACGAAAAATCTCGTTTCTCAGCATTACTCTGGACTTGCTGTATCCATTCGTCCTGCATTTTTTGCACGCTGGTGCTCATGATCTTGCCATAGTCGATCACGTCCTGAAAATTACTGATATCCAGTTTGTATCGACCACCAAATGTTTCATGATCGTGGTCTACCAAGGTCATGACCGTCTTCGCGTGCTGCTGTATTTGCTCTTTGAACTCTCTGAACCCGTTGATGGCATGGGTAAGCACTGATTTATCGTTTTCGGTCAGGCTGTTATCGTAGTCAATTATCTTGATGGATGCGCTTTCGTTCAGCGTAAAACCAAATTTCTTACCTGCGATTTCAGGGTGGGTTTCTTGCAGGTCTTTACGAAAGCTGTCGTAGGTGACATTGATCAAAGCAAGTTCCAGTACGTCAACTATTTTTTTATGAGCCACGTAGTCAATCCGATTTGTAATGTGCTCGTTGATAGACTCCAGCAACCACGGTTCTTTCTGATATTCATAAAATACAGGTTCATCCGTATTTTTTGCTTCGGATGTAATGGCCTTTTCCAGACCCGCATCTTCTGTCGGATCGCCATTCTTTGTGCCAGGTATCAGCGCTGTCTGTTGCAAGGAGTTTGCCTGGTTCGGAATTCCAATAATGTTCAAAATACTGCCCTCCATTAGGTCTCATAACGGATAGCGGCCAGGCGCTGAAAAACTTGGCCTGATAAACCAGTAGGAAATTTCCGAGAGGGCGTGCAAATGTGACGCTGTTCTCAAGTAATCAACAGGCGGGGCGACTTACCCAAGCGTTTATTCAACTCCAGCCCATTGGCCATCAGCATCATCAAACCCAGCCCGACAATCGCGGTAGCGACCTGCATTGGCCGGGTATCGCCGGCCAGCGCATTTGCCATGTCTGCCAGTGGCGCAAGCAGTACGCCCAGGCAGAAGACTTCCAGCGAATAACGGCCCATGCGACAGGTCTGGCGGGCGGGCCAGTTATCGAGCCAGGTGCTTGAGGTTGGCAACAACCGGGCAACCACGTAGACCAGAGCGAGGAAGTGCAGCAGGCGCGCGGGTGCCAGGTCGGTTTTGCTGATGGGGTACAGGGCGTCGAGGTACAGGGTCGAGACCAGCGCGGTGTGCAGGTCGGACCATTTTTCGCTGAAGGTCAGCATGCCTGCGATCAGCACGTAGACGGCTGCCATCAGGAACAACGGTTGTTGGCGAAACGGAGGGGTTTGGGCTGGTGTGGCGGTTTCGCTGCGCAATGCGCAGGCACCGCCGAGGATGAACAGCAACTGCCAGGCCACCGGGTTGAAGTACCACACGCCACCGCCTTCGTAGGCGCGCAGGTTCCAGCCGAACAAAGGCACCATCAGGTACAGGGCTATCGACAGGCCGACCGCCACTTCCAGCTTGCGCAGCATCAACGGCAAGGTGAGGGGCAAGGTCAGCAGCAGGACGATGTACAGCGGCAACGGATCGGTCAGGTTGGGCTTGAAACGCAGCAGCAGTTCATCGGCCAATGCCTGTTGCGGGTTGCCGACGAAGTATTCAAGGCCCATCTGCTGGACCATGTCGCGGGTTTCGACATGGTTGTTGGCGACGAAGACGATGCCCATCAGCAAGGTCAGCAGAAAGATATGCACCACATACAGTACCCAGGTGCGGCGCAGGATCCGCACGCCGGCCACCAGCATGCCGTCGCGACGCGCAATGCGCCCGTAGGCCAGGATCGATGCGTAGCCGGCGAGAAAAACAAAGATTTCTGCTGCGTCGCTGAAACCGAAGTTACGCACGGTCAGTTGCGCCAGAGGATTGTCCGGCACGTGATCCCAGAATATGAAGATCAGCGCCAGGCCGCGAAAGAAGTCGATTCGATGATCGCGTCCGTTATTCATAACGGTGGACTCTTGAAAGTGCTAATGAGTAAAGATCGGCCACAGGTGCTTAGGTTCCAGGCCAGCGACCAGTGACGCTCGGCGGCGCGGCAGGGTGGCGTTTTCGGGCGGCAATTGCAAAGGCGCGGTATTACCGGATGTCTCTGATGCGCTGATCCAAGGGGTTCGCAGGCCGACAGCAGCCCCATCCGGATGTGCGATCAAGCTCGGCAATGTCAGCAATCAACAGCAATCATTCTCATCTTCTATTGTGTTACTGTATAACGATTGAGGCTCACTAACGGAGAGATGACCATGAAACCCGATATCCATCCCGCTTACCGCACCGTACTGTTCCACGACACCGCTGCCGATGCCTATTTTCTGATCGGCTCCACCGTGGACACCGACCGCACGCAGCAACACACCGACGGCACGACCTACCCTTATGTCGCGCTCGACGTGTCCAGCGCCTCGCACCCGATGTACACCGGGCAGCAGCGCAAGACCACCACCGAAGGCCGGATCGCCGGTTTCAACAAGCGTTTCGCCAGCTTCGGCTCTGGCAGCAATAAAGAAACCGCTGCAACGCAATGAGCTGTCTGACTTCCCGGTGGTGGGCGTTTCAGGTGAATCGCCCACCACCGGGATTTTTTTGCCTGCAATTGGGCGGTGCGGCCAATCATCTACTGGACTAACGGCCGGAATTGCTTTTATCTTCGCGGCCTGAAAAACAGGAGTAGCCGCTTTGAAAAAGTCAGTCGCCATCGTTTTCGGTGGGCAATCCAGCGAGCATGAGGTTTCGTTGCAGTCTGCGCGCAACGTGATCAATGCGATTGATCGTGAAAGCTATGCATTGACGCTGATCGGCGTCGACAAGCTGGGCCGTTGGCTGCGCTTCGACGAGGCCGATTACCTGCTCAATGCCAATGACCCTGCGCGGATCAAGCTGAGCGGTTCAGGCAAGCAGTTGTCGTTGCTGCCCGGCAGTGTGGGCGGGCAGTTTGTCGAGGTCGAGTCGGGCAAGCCGCTGGCGGCCATCGATGTGGTCTTTCCGCTGATCCACGGCGCGTTCGGCGAAGACGGCGCGTTGCAAGGCCTGTTGCGTATGCTGGCTGTTCCTTTCGTGGGCGCCGACGTGCTCGCTTCTGCGGCGTGCATGGACAAGGACGTGACCAAGCGCCTGTTGCGTGATGCCGGCATTGCCGTTGCGCCGTTTATGGTGCTGAACCGTGGCGAAAGCCTTTCGTTCGCGCAGGCGGCTGCGCAGTTGAGCCTGCCGATGTTCGTCAAACCTGCCAATCAGGGGTCATCGGTGGGTGTCAGCAAAGTATCTGACGAGGCGGGTTTCGCTGCGGCACTGGCGTTGGGTTTCGAGTTCGATCACAAGCTGCTGATCGAGCAGGGCATCGTCGGCAGGGAAGTGGAATGCGCCGTGCTGGGCAATGATGAGGCGCAAGTCAGTGTTTGCGGTGAAGTCGTCGCCAACGACGAATTCTATGCCTACGACACCAAGTACCTGAACGGTGATCAGGCGCGCATCGCCATACCCGCCGAGCTGCCTGCCGACCTGAGCGATCAGGTGCGTGACGTTGCGCTACAGGCTTACAAAGTGCTGGGTTGCGCGGGGCTGTCACGGGTCGACTTTTTCGTCACCGAGGCGCGTGAAATCATCATCAACGAGGTCAACACGCTTCCCGGCTTCACCTCGATCAGCATGTACCCCAAGCTCTGGCAGGCCAGCGGTCTGAGCTATGCCGAACTGATCCATCGCCTGATCGTTCTGGCTCTGGAGCGTGCAGACGAAGCGCGCCTGCTGAAAAGGGACATTTTTGCATGAAGGTCATCAGCATTGCGGCAGCGTTGCTGATCGGCGCAGATGGCCGAACGTTACTGGTGCGCAAGCGCGGCACTCAGGCATTCATGCAGCCGGGCGGCAAGATCGAGCCTGGCGAGCCCGCACCGCTGGCGCTTGCCAGAGAGCTTGAAGAAGAGCTCGGGCTGGTCATTGACCCGCAACAGGCAACGTTTCTGGGCGAGTTCGCAGCACCGGCGGCCAACGAGCCGGGGTTTGAGGTACGCTGCCAATTATATGAAGTCAGGACCGACGCCGACGTGTTGCCCGCCGCCGAGATCGAAGAAGTGATCTGGGTGAGCGCAGACGGCCATGCCGATCTGCATCTGGCGCCTTTGACCCGTGATCTGATCCTGCCTCTGTACCGCCAGCGGCAGGCCTCAGCGAACTGAAACAGGCGTCGTCCCGCACATGGTGCGGGACGACGCTTTCTGCGAGCGACTTCTTAGCGGACCACGCTCACACCGTCCAGCGTCGAGAACGACGTGTCCTTGGCGGTCAACAGAAAGTCGCGCATGTACGGTGCGTCGAGCATGTCGGCGCGAATGCCGGCATACAGGGTCGCAAAAAGTCCTTTCTCGCCCAGCCGTTTGGCCTTCACATAGCCGCGTGAGCTGTATTCATGCAGCGCCCAATGCGGCATGCCGCACACGCCACGGCCGCTGGCGACCAGTTGCATCATCATCACTGTCAGCTCCGAGGTCCTCACCTGTGCGGGCTCGATGTCGGCGGGCTCCAGAAAACGGGTGAAAATGTCCAGCCGGTCGCGCTCCACCGGGTAGGTGATCAGCGTTTCAGGGAGCAAGTCCTCTGGAACGATGTACGGCTTGCTCGCCAATGCATGCTGATTGGCCACCGCCAGCATCGCTTCATACGTGAACAGCGGCACATAAGTGATACCGGGCAATTCCAGCGGATCGGACGTCACCACCAGGTCCAGATCGCCACGCGCCAGCGCAGGCAGCGGCGCAAACGAGAAGCCGGAAGACAGGTCCAGTTCGACCTCGGGCCAGGCGTCACGGAACTGGTCGATGGTTGGCATCAGCCACTGAAAGCAGCTGTGGCACTCGATCGCCATGTGCAGCCGTCCCGCCGTGCCGCCCGCCAGACGGGCGATGTCGCGCTCGGCACTGCGCAGTTGCGGCAGCATCGAGTCCGCCAGTTGCAGCAGGCGCAAACCGGCGCTGGTGAAGCGCACCGGCTTGGTCTTGCGCACAAACAGTGGCATGCCCATGCGCTCTTCCAGCTCTTTGAACTGATGGGACAGCGCCGACTGCGTCAGGTGCAGGCGTTCAGCGGCATCCACAAGGCTGTCGGCCTCGCGCAGGGCGTGCAAGGTTTTGAGGTGGCGTATTTCAAGCACCGTCAGCGCTCCATGAATAAAATTTGTGACCATCACGAAAACAATGAGTTTGTCTCATGTTGGGTTGGCTGTCGACAATAGCGTCATCTTTTATGGAGGACGCACTATGGCCCTGGCCCACAACCTTGGATTTCCGCGCATCGGCGCAGACCGTGAATTGAAGAAAGCCCTGGAAGCATACTGGAAGGGGGACCTTGATCAGACGGGCTTGCGTGCTGTCGGCCAGCAGCTACGCGCAGCGCATTGGCAGGTTCAAAAAGAGGCCGGTATCGAGTTACTGCCGGTCGGTGATTTCGCCTGGTACGATCAGGTACTGACGCACTCTCTGACACTGGGTGTCATCCCCGAGCGCTTTAGCCCTGCACAGGACGCCGCTGGCCTGCCAACGCTGGACACCCTGTTCGCGATGGCGCGCGGTGCAAGCAATTGCTGCGGCGCGTCTCATGGCAAGACGCAACATGCCCAGGAACTGACCAAATGGTTCGACACAAACTATCACTATCTGGTCCCGGAGTTCACTCAGGACCAGCGTTTCCAACTGAGCTGGGAGCAACTGTTCGAGGAAGTCGATGAAGCCCACGCGCTGGGCCACAAGGTCAAACCGGTACTCATCGGGCCGTTGACTTACCTGTGGCTGGGCAAGGCCAAAGGCGACAGTTTCGACAGGCTTGAGCTGCTGGACCGGCTGTTGCCGGTGTACGGCGAGATCCTCGGGCGTCTGGCGGCGCAGGGCGTGGAATGGGTGCAGTTCGATGAACCTGTTTTGACCCTGGACCTGCCGCAGGACTGGAAGACCGCCTTCGAGCGCGCCTATCACAGCCTGCAGTATTCCCCGCTTAAAAAGCTGGTTGCCACCTACTTCGGCGGCCTTGAAGACAACCTCGGCCTGGCGGCCACGCTGCCGGTAGATGGCTTGCACATCGATCTGGTTCGTGCACCGGAGCAGTTGCCTGCGGTGCTCGATCGTTTACCTTCCTACAAGGTTTTGTCGCTGGGGGTCGTCAACGGGCGCAACGTCTGGCGCTGTGATCTTGATAACGCGCTGGCAGCCTTGCAGCAGGCTCACGCACGTTTTGGCGATAACCTTTGGGTTGCGGGATCTTGCTCGTTGTTACACAGCCCCGTCGACCTGAACCGTGAAGACCGGCTCGACCCTGAGTTGAAAGGCTGGCTGGCATTTGCGGTGCAGAAGAGCCGAGAGATCGCGATTCTCAGCCATGCACTGAACGACCCAGAGGCTACCGAGGTCGTCGAGGCGCTGGCACAGAGCCGCGAGATACAGGCAAGTCGCGCGCAGTCATCGCGTGTCCACAACCCTCAGGTGCAGACGCGTCTGGCATCGGTGACAGCGGCCGATCATCAGCGCCGGTCGGCATTTGCCGAGCGCATCACGGCGCAGCGTGAGCGCCTGAAACTGCCGGCGTTTCCGACCACCACCATTGGCTCGTTCCCACAGACCTCGGCGATTCGTCTGGCGCGTCAGGCTCACAAACAGGGCAAATTGTCGCTAAATGACTACACCGATGCGATGCGCCACGAGATCCGTCATGCGGTGCAGGTTCAGGAAAACCTCGGCCTGGATGTGCTGGTGCACGGTGAGGCCGAGCGTAATGACATGGTCGAATACTTTGCCGAGCAACTGGACGGCTATCTGTTTACCCGCTTTGGCTGGGTGCAGAGTTACGGCTCGCGTTGTGTGAAACCTGCGATCATTTTTGGCGACCTCAGCCGTCCGCAGCCCATGACTGTCGACTGGATCCGTTACGCACAGAGCCTCACCGACAAGACCATGAAAGGCATGCTGACGGGGCCGGTGACGATGTTGATGTGGTCTTTCTCCCGTGAAGATGTTTCTCGCCAGGTTCAGGCGCAACAACTGGCGCTGGCGATTCGTGATGAAGTGCTGGACCTGGAGCGAGCCGGTATCAAGATCGTGCAGATCGATGAAGCAGCCTTTCGCGAAGGCTTGCCGTTACGCAAGGCGCAGTGGCAGCAGTATCTGGATTGGGCAGTCGCTGCGTTTCGCCTTTGTGCCTCTGGCGTTCGGGACGAAACCCAGATTCACACGCACATGTGCTACAGCGAGTTCAACGACGTGATCAAATCCATTGCCGCTATGGATGCCGATGTCATCACCATTGAAACCTCGCGCTCGGATATGGAGTTGCTGGACGCCTTTGAAGCGTTCGATTACCCGAATGACATCGGTCCGGGTGTCTATGACATCCATTCGCCGCGTGTTCCCGAAACGGCCGAAATGGTCAGCCTGATCGCCAAGGCAGCACGACGCATCCCCGCTGAGCGGCTGTGGGTCAACCCGGACTGCGGCCTCAAGACCCGCGGCTGGCCAGAGACCGAAGCCGCACTGATCAACATGGTCGCGGCCGCCAGACAACTGAGGCTTTAGGGGCTGATACCGATCTTGGGCTGTAAGTGGATTCGCCCTCTCTTGCAGCTTGAGGTTTACCGTTTGCGGCGGCGGCACCTACCACTCAGCGCCATTCATCAAATTGTCACGCAACTGTGGCAGCGCGCTTGGCAAAACATCATCAGACTCGCGGCTTACTGGGGTTCTGTTTTTTGGTGTTTTTCATGCGGGTTTTAATTTTTCTGGCCGCGCTGTTGTGCGGCTTGCCGTCTTTTGCGGCCTATCGTTGTGATGTCGATGTTCCTGTACAGCTCGCTGACCTCAAGGAAGTACGCATTGCCTACCAGAGTATCGGCAGTGAGTCCGACCCTGCCTTGCTGTTGGTGATGGGCCTGGGCGGCCAGTTGATTCATTGGCCGGACGAGGTCGTAGTCGCGCTGTGTGAGCAGGGTTATCGGGTGATTCGCTATGACAATCGCGATGTCGGCCTGTCGACCTGGGTGCAGCAGCCAGCCGATGCCAATCTGACTGTTGAAGTGCTGCGTTACAAGCTTGGCCTGCCAGTCTCGTCACCCTATTCACTGACCGACATGGCCGATGATGCGTTGGGGCTGATGGATGCCTTGCAGATACGCCAGTTTCACGTTTTGGGCGCGAGCATGGGCGGCATGATTGCCCAGCACCTGGCCGACCTTGCGCCCTCACGGGTCGAGAGCCTGACGCTGATCATGACCAGTTCCGGCGCTCAGGGGTTGCCGATGCCCAATGCGGCGCTGCTGCAACTGTTGGCGCGTCGTGGCGCGCCTGACCGGGAAGTGGCTTTGGAGCAGCAGGCTGATCTGCTGGCAGCGTTGGGCAGCCCGCAGGTCAAGGATGATCGCGAGCAGTTGCTCCATCAGGCGGCAGTTTCCTACGACCGGGCGTTCAATCCCGAAGGCGTCAAACGCCAGATCATGGCGATCCTGGCCGAGCCCAGCCGTGTCGAGTTGCTCAATCGCTTGCGCCTGCCGGTGCTGGTGGTGCATGGCACGGCCGACCCGTTGTTGCCGGTCATGCATGGCGTGCATGTCGCCGCGCACATTCAGGGCAGTCAACTGCGCCTGATCCCAGGGTTGGCGCATCGTTTTCAGGAAGCCTTCAAGGCGCCCCTTCTGGGCGCGGTGTTGCCGTATCTGAAAGCCCGGCACGAAGACGGCCGCAACCTGGCGCAGTTGTAAGGCACCGGCAGAGGTGTATCGTATGGCCTTTGCTTATTTCAACGAGGGCCATCATGACCACTGCACTGAAGATCGATTTCATTTCCGATGTTTCCTGCCCCTGGTGCGTCATCGGCCTGCGCGCGCTGGATCAGGCGCTTGAAGCGCTGGGTGATGAAGTGCAGGCGCAGATTCATTTTCAGCCCTTCGAACTGAACCCGAACATGCCGGCCGAAGGCCAGGACATCAAAGAGCACATTGCCGAGAAATACGGCTCCACGCCTGAACAGATCGAAGCCATTCACGAAACCATCCGTGAGCGCGGTGCCGAGCTGGGTTTCACGTTTGGCAAGGGCGAGCGACGCATCTACAACACCTTCGATGCGCACCGTCTGCTGCATTGGGCCGAGCAGGAAGGCAAGCAACCGGCATTGAAGCAGGCGCTGTTTGTCGCCTATTTCAGTGAACTGAAAGACCCTTCCAGTCACCAGACCCTGGCAGACGTGGCGCAGAAAGTCGGCCTTGACCGCCTGCGCGCCCAGGCCATTCTGGACAGCGACGAGTTTGCCAGCGAAGTCCGCGAAGCCGAACAGCTCTGGACGTCACGTGGCATCACTTCGGTGCCGACCATGGTCTTCAACGACCAGTACGCCGTATCAGGCGGGCAGCCGGTTGAAGTATTCGTCAGCGCGATCCGCCAGATGCTCAGCGAGTCGAAGTAACTCGCTGCCTGCCCGCGGGACCCTGTAGGACCGGACGACGCTTCACTTGTCCGCGAACTGCCGGGAACCGGCAGCAAAACCGGTGCATACGGTGTGAGGAACGATAATCTCAACTATCGTGCGATGCTCTGCGTCGCATGCAGTTCTGGACGCTCTGCGTCCGATCTTGAGCCAGCAGCTCACTGGTGCGTGGCAACGATAGGGCTCACTCGTATTCAGGGGCGTGCACGGAGCTTCAAAGCCCATATTTCTTGACCTTGTCAAACAGTGTGGTCTTGGCCATGCCCAGTTCCTGACTGGCCTGGCTGAGGTTGCCGCCGCTGCGTTGCAGGGCTTCGCTGAGCAGTGATCGTTCAAAGGCTTCAACCGCCTCGGCAAACCCCAGGCTCTGGTTTTCACTGACCGTGCCTGCCTGCTTGAACGCCGGCAGACCCAGCGCAAAGCGCTCTGCAACGTTGCGCAGTTCGCGCACGTTACCCGGCCAGTCGTGGCTTAACAGGCTTGAGCTGGTCTGCCGATCCAGCGCCGGCGGCTCGCGGTCGAAGCGCAATGATGACAACTGCAGAAAATGTTCGAACAATTGCAGAATGTCCTCGCGACGCTCGCGCAGCGGCGGCAATTCCAGAGTGACCACGTTGAGGCGGTAATACAGGTCGCTACGGAACTGATTGGTCTTGCCCAGTGCATTGAGATCAGACTTGGTCGCTGCAATTACCCGGCAATCTACCGCAACGCTCTGGTTCGAGCCCAGCCGCTCAAGGGTTCGCTCCTGCAGCACGCGCAACAACTTGATCTGCAGATTGATCGGCATGCTTTCCACTTCGTCGAGAAACAGCGTGCCCTCGTGGGCGTGCTCGATCTTGCCGATGCGCCGCTTGCCTGCGCCGGTGAACGCGTTGGCTTCGTGACCGAAGATTTCCGATTCGAACAGGCTTTCCGCCAGACCGCCACAGTTGAGGGCCACGAACTGGCTGTCCTTGCGCCGACTGAAATCATGCAGGCAGCGCGCGACCAGTTCCTTGCCGGTGCCGGTTTCGCCTTCAATCAGCACGTTGGCTGAAGTGTCGGCGACGTTGGCAATCAATGCGCGCAGGTTTTGCATGACTGGCGAGCGACCGATGATCCGGCCTTCCAGCGAGTCACGCTCAGCCAGTTGCTTGCGCAGCGACCAGACCTCCCGCGCCAGCCCGCGTTGCTCCAGAGCGCGCCGCGTGACCTCGACCAGTCGCTCGGGAGAGAAGGGTTTTTCCATGAAATCGTAGGCGCCGTCGCGCATCGCGTTGACGGCCATGGTGATGTCGCCGTGCCCGGTAATCAGCACCACCGGCAGGCTGCTGTCGCGTGCCTTGAGACGGCTCAGCAGCTCCAGCCCGTCGATGCCCGGCAAGCGGATGTCGCTGATGACAATGCCGGCGAAATTGTCGCCGATGCGCTTGAGGGCATCCTCGGCGCTTGATACGCCTTCGCTGGCAATGTCTTCCAGCGCCAGCGCCTGCTGGCAGCCCAGCAATACGTGCGGGTCGTCTTCGACGATCAGGACAGTGAGTTCACTGTTGATGCTCATGGCTTTCTTCTCATGTCGGCCCGCCCGGGCGAGGGGGGCCCGAGCGAGGATCGGTCGGGGCATGCGCAATAAACGGCAGGCTCAGGACAAAGGTAGTGCCGCCGTCGCCCGGATGCTCCGCGCTCAGGTTGCCCCCGGCTGCGGCGGCAAGGCTCGCTGACAGGGTCAGGCCCAGTCCCAGGCCTTGCTCGCCCGGTTTGGTCGTGAAGAACGGCTCGAACAGGTGCTTGCGTGCTTGGGCATCGACGCCGTGACCGTTGTCGCGTACCTGCAAGCGGTAGCGACCGTCGACAACTGACCCTTCAAGCCACAGCTCCGGCTGCGGTTGGGTGAACATGGCGTCCAGTGCATTGCCGATCAGGTTGACCAGAATCTGCTCAAGGCGGGTCTGATCAATGGTCAGGGTGGCCTCGACAAAATCGCGGTGCAGCGTCAGGCCGGACTGCTCGAGGCGCACACCGAGCAATTGCAACGCGGCGTCCACTGCCTTGCTCAATTGCGCCTGGCCCTGATCATCGCCGCGCCGGGCAAACGCGCGCAGGCTGGCGGTGATGCGGCCCATGCGGTCAACCAGATCATTGATGGTGCGCAGGTTGGCACTAGCGGTGTCCAGCGCGCCACGCTCCAGAAACCTTACGGTGTTGCCGGACAGGGTGCGCAGTGCCGCCAGTGGCTGATTCAGTTCATGAGCAATGCTGGTCGACATCTGCCCGATGGCGGCCAGTTTACCGGCCTGTACCAGCTCGTCCTGAGCGGTGCGCAGGGTTTCTTCCGCCAGCCTTCGCTCGCGAATCTGCGCCTTGAGGCGTTCGTTGCTGGCGCGCAGGTGTTCGGTGCGCTCGGTAATCTTGCGTTCCAGCTCATCATTGGCAGCCTGCAGCGCTTCTCTGGCGGCCAGCCGGGTCGAGATGACTTTGCGCCGTTCATTCCAGGCGATCAGCAGAAAGGTCACCAGTGCGCAGGCCACCGCCACCAGCATGCCCTGGTTTGCAGCCTCGCGGCGCAGGTCCTCAAGCGGGGTCAGCAGTGTCAGGTGCCAGGAGGTGTCGCTCAACGCGCGGGTCTGGGCCAGATAACTGACCTGCTTGTGCTCCCGATCGACACTGACATTGGCCGGGAAAACAAGTTTCTCGACACCTTCTGACAGGACTTCCCGTTCAAGCGGCACCAGCTCATTGAGTGGCCACCAGTAGTATTGCAGGCTGCGCGCCAGTCGCTCCTTGACGTCCGGCGTGAGCGGGCGCACCGACTTCAGGCGTCGTGCCGGGTCACTGGAGAGAATGATGATACCGTTCTCGTCGCTGACAAAGGCTTCCAGGCGCGCCCGCTGCCAGCGCTCTTCCAGTGCTTCAAGGCGTACCTTGATGACCGCAACACCAATGATTCGGCCTTTTTCCTCCAGCCCGTGAGCCAAGTAGTAGCCCGACTCGCCGGTGGTGGTGCCGATCCCGTAAAAGCGCCCCGGCAGACCGCGCACCGCATCCTTGAAATAGGCGCGGAACGACAGGTCTTCACCCTGATAACTGTCGGCGTCGCGCCAGTTGCTGGTCGCCAGCACGCGACCGGTAGTGTCCAGCACGTAGATGGCACGGCTGCGGCTGCGCCGGTTCATCCCTTCGAGGTAAAGGTTGACTTGCTGCTGAGCCTCCGGGCTTGGGGCATTCAGCAATTGCGACACGCTGGATTCAAGCTCCAGCACGCTAGGCAGGTAAGTGTACTTGCTGATTTCGCTCTCGACCGTTCGGGCGTGCAGCTCAAGCTGGCGTTCGCCGCTTTCGCGCAGTGTCTTGATGCCATTGTGCTCGCTGACCAGATAGGCGACATAGCCCAGCCCGATCATCAGCATGAGGATCAACGGTGGCAGAAACAGCTGGCGAATCAGACGGGGTTTCACGGCGAGTGATGGCGGCGCGGCGCGATAAAGAGTGGGGTCGCATTTCATCACAGTCGTCCTGGACCGAACAGCTGCCTGAGAGGGGCAGGCAGCTGTGAGGGCTTGCTTAGTGCTGGAGAATCTTGGCGAGGAACTGCTGAGCGCGTTCGGAGCGTGCACTGACGTCACCGAAAAACTCTTCTTTCGCGCAATCTTCGACGATCTGCCCCTTGTCCATGAAGATTACCCGGTTGGCGACCTTGCGAGCGAAACCCATCTCGTGGGTCACGCACATCATGGTCATGCCTTCGTGAGCCAGTTGCACCATCACGTCGAGCACTTCATTGACCATTTCCGGGTCCAGCGCGGAGGTCGGTTCGTCGAACAGCATGACCACCGGGTCCATTGCCAGCGCGCGGGCAATGGCAACGCGCTGTTGCTGACCACCGGAAAGCTGACCCGGATGCTTGTGAGCATGCTCGGACAGACCGACGCGGTCGAGCAGCTTGAGGCCTTTTTCGGTGGCTTCGGCCTTGCTGCGGCCCAGGACCTTGATCTGCGCGATGGTCAGGTTTTCGACGATGCTCAAGTGCGGAAACAGTTCGAAATGCTGAAACACCATGCCGACCCGCGAGCGCAGTTTCGGCAGATTGGTTTTTGGCTCGGAGATCGATGTGCCATCGACGACGATGTCGCCTTTCTGGAACGGTTCCAGCGCATTGACGCATTTGATCAGGGTCGATTTGCCGGAGCCGGACGGCCCGCATACAACCACCACTTCACCCTTGCTGACCTCGGTGCTGCAATCGGTCAGTACCTGGAAGTCCCCGTACCACTTGTTGACGTTCTTGATGGAAATCATACGGCAAACCTTTTTTGCAGACGCTTCACCAGCAGCGAGGCGGCAAAGCTGATCGTGAAATACACCAGACCGGCAATGATCAGGAACTCGTTGGCGCGACCGATGATGTCGCCGCTCGAACGCGATGCGTTGAGGAAGTCCACAAGGCCCACGGTGTACACCAGAGAGGTGTCCTGAAACAGAATGATGCTTTGTTGCAGCAACAGCGGCGTCATCTTGCGAAACGCCTGGGGCAGGATGATCAGGCGCATCATCTGCGAGTAATTCATGCCCAGTGCCTGCGCCGCGCCCATTTGACCCTTGGATATCGATTGCACGCCGGCACGGACGATTTCGCAGAAGTACGCCGCCTCGAACATCATGAACGCCACGACGCAGGACGCGAACGCACCGATGGGCGTGTCTTCACCGGTAATCCAGCGCAGCACGAACGGCACTGCCAGATAGAACCAGGTGATCACCAGCAGCAGCGGGATCGAGCGAAAGTAGTTCACGTACGCGCCAGCCACATTGGCCAACAGCTTGTTCGATGACAGGCGCATCAGCGCCAGCACGGTGCCGAGCACCAGGCCGCCGACTATGCCCAGGCTCATCAGCTTGAGGGTCATGACCATGCCGTTCCACAGGCCGGGAATGGCTGGCACGATTCCAGTAAAGTCCATTATTTGCCTCCCAGAGAGATCAGGCCGGGCACGGCAACTTTCTTCTCGATCATGCGCATCAGCAGCATCAGGCTCATGTTCAGCGTGAAGTAGATGAGGGTCGCCAGGGTGAAAGCTTCAAACAGGTTGGCGGAAAACTCGGCGGTCTGTTTGGTCTGTGCGAGCAGCTCCATCAGGCCGATCAGCGACGCTACCGAGGAGTTCTTGAACACGTTCAGGAATTCGGAGGTGAGCGGCGGAATGATGATCCGGTAGGCTTGCGGCAACAGCACGTTCCAGTAGATCTGTGGCAGCTTGAAGCCCATGGCGCGTGCGGCTGATTCCTGGCCCTTGGGCAACGCCTCGATGCCGGTGCGGACTTGTTCGCAGACCCGTGCAGCAGTGAACAGACCCAGACACACGACAACGCTCAGAAACGCCGAGGTGGTCGGGTTGAGGTCCTGCTTGTACCACTCCTGTAGGTCTGCAGGCAGCAGATCAGGCACCAGAAAGTACCAGATGAACAGCTGCACCAGCAGTGGCACGTTACGGAAGATTTCTACGTAGGCCGTGGCAATACCTGATACCAGACGGCTTGGCACGGTGCGCATGACGCCCAGTACCGAGCCCAGTATCAGCGCTATGATCCAGGCAACGACAGCAATGGCAATGGTCCAGCCCAGACCGGATATGAACCAGTCCAGATAGGTCTCGCTGCCGACGCCGGTGGACTTGAAGAACACGCCCCAGTCCCAGTTGTAATTCATCAGGGTCTCCCCCTATTGTTCTATTTCTATCGAAATGCACGCACTGTCGAAAATCGAAAGCGATGGGCCGATCCCGAACGAGGCGGGCTCGTTCGGGATGCAATCAGTTCAGGGTGGTTGAACCGCTTACTCAGGCTTTCTTGTCTTCAGCTTTGTCGTCAGCAGCTTTGTCGGAGGGGTTAGCGATCAGCTTCTTGAGTTCGGCGCTCATCGGGAAATTCAGATTCAGCCCTTTAGGCGGGACTGGCGACATGAACCACTTGCTGTAGATGGCATTGATGTCGCCGGACTTGTAGGTGGCGACAATGGCGTCATCCACGGCCTTCTTGAACGGGGCGTCGCCCTTGCGAACCATGCAGCCATAGATTTCGTAGGATTGCGCAGTGCCGGTCACAGCCCAGTCATCCGGCTTCTTGGCTTTGGCCATTTCGCCTGCCAGGAGTGCGTCGTCCATCATGAACGCGACTGCACGGCCGGATTCAAGCATCTGGAACGACTCACCGTGGTCCTTGGCGGAGATCACGTTCATGCCCATCTGCTTGTCGGCGTTCATCGTCTTGAGGATGCGCTCGGACGTGGTGCCGGCCGTGGTCACGACGTTCTTGCCTTTCAGGTCATCGAAGTCCTTGTAGCTGGAGTCTTTCTTGGACAGCAGGCGTGTGCCGACTTCGAAGATGCCGATGGAGAAATCGACCTGCTGCTGACGCTCGACGTTGTTGGTGGTCGAACCACATTCCACGTCAACAGTGCCGTTCTGCACCAGCGGGATTCGGGTCTGGGACGTCACCAGGTTGTACTTGACCTTGAGGTCAGGCATGTCGAGTTCTTTCTTGATGGCTTCGACGATTTTCAGCTGGATGTCATGGGAGTAGCCCATCGGTATGCCAGAGGCATCCGCGATGTAGGAAAACGGGATGGAGGCGTCACGGTGGCCGAGGGTGATAGTGCCGGATTCTTTGATCTTCTTCAGGGTGCCGGTGAGTTCGGCGGCGAAAACCGGAGTGCTGATCAGAGCGGCAGCAATGGCTGCGCCAAGCAGATGGGGAACGATACGCATCGATGAGTCCTCGATTTCATTTTTATTGATAGAGCCGCAATGAGAGGCGGCCGCTTTCTTACGAATGCTTCAACGGCGTCCTGATAGACACACGCCTTTGCCGAAGCGGTCGGTTCCTGAATGTAGAGCATGAGTCGTGCCAAACGTTATTTAGGCTTTAACGTGTTGAATTTTATGGTTTTTATCGGGATTAAATGTGTGTGTGGTGTGCGGGTGCGTCCGGGAAACCGAATCGCGCAGGGAGACGCGTTCGGAAAGCCGAATGCAGTCGAATATTCAGGAGAGGGAAGTGCGGGGGATTGAAGCGCAGACCTGTTCACCCGGTGAGGGGCGAACAGGTGAATAGCGTGAGCATCAGGCCGCTTCGATAGTGGCCTTGTTGCGTGCGACGATGTCCATATAGCTGCTGACCGCAGCCTGTTCTTCAGGCGTGGTAAACAGGCCAAGCTTGGTGCGGCGCCAGAGGATGTCTTTGATGTCCGTGGCCCATTCCTGATCGCACAGGTAATCAACCTCGCGGGTGTACAGCCCGGCACCCAAATGCTGACCGAGGTCTTCCAGGCCGTGCGCGCCTTCCAGCAAGCGCCAGCTACGGCTGCCATAGGTGATCGACCAGCGTTTGGCGATAGGTGCAGGCAGCCAGCTGTAGCGACGGGTCATTTCTGCTGCCAGGGCTTGCGGCGAGGTCATGTCTTCGCCGCCAGGCAAGGCAGCCTTGGCCGTCCAGCTCGGTTTCATCTGCTTGAAGAACGGCGCGAGTTGCGCCATCGCCGACTCGGCCAGCTTACGGTAAGTGGTGAGCTTGCCACCGAAAACCGACAGGATCGGCGCCTCATCGCCACTGCCCGACAACGACAGCGTGTAGTCGCGAGTGATGGCCGATGGATTATCAGACTCGTCGTTACACAGCGGACGTACGCCGGAGAAGGTATGGAGCACGTCTGTACGGTTCAGCTGCTTCTTGAAGTGGTCGTTGGCCACCTTCAGCACGTAATCCATTTCGCCTTCGGTGATGTCGACCTTGTTCGGGTCGCCCTGATATTCGCGGTCGGTGGTGCCGACGATCGTGAAGTGCTCCAGGTACGGGATGGTGAACACGATACGCTTGTCCTCATTCTGCAGAATGAACGCGTGTTCACCTTCGTACAGCTTCGGCACGATCAGGTGGCTGCCCTGGATCAAGCGAATGCCGTAAGCCGAATCGAGCTTGAGGTCTTCACGAATGAACTTGGCCACCCACGGTCCTGCCGCATTGACCAGTGCCTTGGCATGGATCGAAAACAGGCTGCCGTCGCTGCGTTCCAGGTGCAGGTGCCACATGCCTTTGATACGGCGGGCGCTGACACAGCGGGTTTGCGTATGGATGTGCGCACCGTTTTCACGGGCGGCCATCGCGTTGAGTACCACCAGACGGGCATCGTCAACCCAGCAATCGGAGTATTCGAAGCCGCGGGTGATGCTCGAATTGAGCGGGCTGTCGTCACCAAAACGAATGGTTCGCGAGGCGGGCAGCTTTTCGCGCTTGCCGAGGTTGTCGTACAAAAACATCCCGGCACGAATCATCCAGGCTGGACGCAGGTGCGGACGGTGCGGCAGGACAAAGCGCATCGGCTTGACAATATGCGGAGCCTTGGCAAGCAGCACTTCACGCTCTGCAAGTGCTTCACGCACCAGGCGGAATTCGTAATGCTCCAGATAGCGCAGGCCACCGTGGATCAGCTTGCTGCTGGCTGAGGACGTGTGGCTGGCCAGGTCGTCTTTTTCGCACAGGAAAACCGAAAGGCCGCGACCGGAGGCGTCTGCCGCAATGCCGACACCATTGATGCCACCGCCAATAACGGCAATGTCGTAAACCTCGGAGAGGGGCGGGGTTGGCACAGTAGTGTGGGGCATTGGTGGCCTCCTGGACAATTCTTGAGCTTAGCTCGAAAGGCGAATCTGAACATTAATGTTCATTTCCGAAAATCATAGCTCAATAAAATGACCCTTGCCAGCGCGTATCGATTGAAAATACTGATGACTGTGTGATTAAAACAACAAAAATGAACATTGTAGGGCGGGAAGTAGCGCGGGGATGATCTTGCTGTCTGACGCTTCTCGTTCTGTAAGCGCCAGTCCAGACACCTCTCGTTCCTCACGTTTGCGTAGGAATGCAGTTCGCGACGCTCTGCGTCGCAAAGAGGACGCAGAGCGTCCGGAACGGCATTCGACGCGGAGCGTCGCACGATAGGGGTCGTAGCTGATCGTTCCCTGCGCTCCAGGTTGGGAATGCAGTTCGTGACGCTCCGCGTTGCAAAAGACGACGCGGAGCGTCTGGAACGGCATTCGACTCGGAGCGTCGCACGATAGGGGTCGTAGCTGAGATGATCGTTCCCTACGCTCCAGCATGGGAATGCAGTTCGCGACGCTCTGCGTCGAACGATCGTCGTGGTGTTCTTCCAGACGCCTCTTGTGAGCCCATCGCAATCCGATGTCTACGATCAGACCACTTCCAGACGAATCTTGTGCTGAATCAACAATTGCTGCAGTGCCGGCACCGGCGGCTGGTCGGTGACAAGGCAATCGATCAGGGTGATCGGCCCCAGACGTACCATCGCGTTGCGCCCGAACTTGCTGGAGTCAGCCGCCAGTAGCACCTTGCGTGCATTGGCAATGATCGACTGGGAAACCCGCACTTCCTGGTAATCAAAATCCAGCAGGCTACCGTCCTCATCGATGCCGCTGATGCCGACCAGCGCGAAGTCCACCTTGAACTGGCTGATGAAGTCGATACTGCCCTGACCCACGACACCGCCATCACGGCGCACATTGCCGCCTGCGATCAGGACCTCGAAATCATCCTTGGCACTGAGGATCGCCGCCACATGCAGGTTGTTGGTGATGACTTTCAGATTGTTGTGGTTGAGCAAGGCACGCGCGATGGATTCGGTGGTGGTACCGATATTGATGAACAGCGAGGCGTTGTCGGGGATCTGCGCGGCGATGGCCTCGGCGATCCGTTGTTTTTCGTCACGCATCTGATCCGCACGCATTGCGTAGGCGGTGTTTTCGATGCTGGAGTCATAGGCCGCGCCACCGTGGTAGCGACGCAGCAGGTTCATTTCCGCCAGCTGATTGATATCGCGGCGGATGGTCTGTGGGGTCACGACGAACAGGGTCGCCATTTCCTCGATACTGACGTAGCCACGGTCACGGACCAGTTCGAGGATCTGTTGTTGGCGGGGAGGCAGGTTCATTGTTTTTCCTTGAGCGCCCTCTGCAAATGGCGCCCATCATGCCGCAGGAAAGTGTGACCTGTCAGCCGGAATCCTGCTCCCCCTTACACAACAGCACACAACAGCGTTTATCACTCTTCGTTTTCGTGCGGTTCCCAGTCACGGGTGCGCGCGACGGCTTTTTGCCAGCCTGCGTACAGCTTCTCGCGATGCGCCTCTTCGCAAGCAGGCTCGAACACGCGCTCGATCACAGCCTTGTTGCGCAACTCGTCCAGGCTGCTCCAGAAACCAATCGCCAGACCTGCCAGGAACGCTGCGCCCAGTGCCGTTGTTTCACGCATTTGCGGGCGCTCGACATGAGTGCCGAGAATGTCTGCCTGGAACTGCATCAGGAAGTTGTTGGCGACCGCGCCGCCATCCACGCGCAGCGACTTGAGGCGCTCGCCCGAGTCCTGCTGCATCGCGTCGAGCACGTCACGGGTCTGATAGGCGATGGATTCCAGCGCCGCGCGGATGATGTGATCAACCTTCACGCCACGGGTCAGGCCGAACAGTGCGCCGCGGGCATACGGGTCCCAGTAGGGCGCGCCGAGACCGGTGAAGGCAGGCACCAGGTACACGCCGTTGCTGTCCTTGACCTTGCCGGCGAAGTACTCGGTGTCCAGCGCGTCGTTGATCAGCTTCAGTTCGTCACGCAGCCACTGCACGGTCGAGCCGCCGTTGAACACGGCGCCTTCGAGTGCGTAAGCCACTTCGCCGCGTGGGCCGCAGCCAATCGTGGTCAGCATGCCATGCGCAGACTTCACGGCTTTTTTGCCGGTGTTCATCAGCAGGAAGCAGCCGGTGCCGTAGGTGTTTTTGGCCTGGCCGGGTTCGACGCACATCTGGCCGAACAGCGCTGCCTGCTGGTCGCCTGCAATACCGGCAATCGGGATGCCGCTCTTGCTGTGACCGTAGACCTCGGAAGAGCTTTTGACCTCAGGCAGGATCTCGCGCGGGATGTCCAGCACATCAAGCATGCGCTGATCCCATTCCAGCGTGTGGATGTTGAACAGCATGGTCCGCGAGGCGTTGGTGTAGTCGGTGACGTGAACCTTGCCGCCAGTGAATTTCCAGATCAGCCAGGTATCGATGGTGCCGAACATCAGCTCGCCTTTACGCGCGCGCTCGCGGCTGCCTTCGACGTGGTCCAGAATCCACTTGACCTTGGAGCCGGAGAAGTACGGATCAAGCACCAGGCCTGTGGTGTCCTTGATGTACTCCTCAAGGCCGTCACGCTTGAGCTGCTGACAGATTTCGGTGCTGCGGCGGCACTGCCAGACGATCGCATTGTAGATAGGGCGGCCGGTGTCGCGTTCCCAGATGACGGTGGTTTCACGCTGGTTGGTGATACCGATGGCGGCGATCTGATCGTGGTGCAGATCAGCCTGCGCCAGCGCTTTGGTCATGCACGCTGTCTGCGTGGCGAAGATTTCCATCGGGTCATGCTCGACCCAGCCTGCCTGCGGATAATGCTGCACGAATTCGCTTTGGGCCGTGCTCACCACATTGGCGTCGCGGTCGAAGATGATGGCGCGCGAGCTGGTGGTGCCCTGGTCAAGAGCAATGATGTAGTTCTTGTTCTGTGTGTCAGTCATGTCGATTGCCTTGCGTTGTTAAGTGGGATTCAAGATGAAGCCTGAACTTTGCCGCGAACCACTGGAGCTTCTTTTTCGTTTTCAACAGTAACGGTGCTCGGCAGATGACGCGCAATCAGCGCGCGATAGCCGGCAGCACCCAGGCAGGCACCCAGAATGGGCGCAAAAATCGGAACCAGAAAATAAGGAATGTCGCGACCACCGGTGAAGGCTATTTCACCCCAGCCAGCGAAGAACGTCATCAGCTTTGGACCAAAGTCACGTGCCGGGTTCATGGCAAAACCGGTCAGCGGGCCCATTGCGCTGCCGATAACGGCAACCAGCAGGCCGATCAGCAAAGGTGCCAATGCACCGCGCGGCAAGCCATTGTTGTCATCGCCCAAGGCCATGATCACGCCCATCAGAATGGTGGTGATGACCACTTCGACCAGAAACGCCTGACCCACAGAAATGGCCGGGTTAGGGTAAGTCGAGAACACCGAGGCGAGTTCAAGGCTCTGCTCGCTGCCGCGGATGATGTGATGCGCATGTTCGAAGTCGAAAAAGAGGCTGATGTACAACAGGTACACAAGGCCCGCTCCGCAGAACGCGCCGGCGATCTGTGCAGAGATGTAAAACGGCAGTTTACGTTTTTCGAAACCGGCAAACAGGCTCAGCGCAATGCTGACGGCCGGGTTGAGGTGGGCGCCGGAAATGCCCGCGCTGAGGTAGATCCCCATGCTGACGGCCATGCCCCAGATGATGCAGATTTCCCACAAGCCGAAAGTGGCCCCCGCGACCTTGAGCGCTGCAACGCACCCTGTGCCAAAAAAAATCATCAGGGCGGTGCCAAGAAACTCGGCCACACATTGCCCGGTGAGTGTCGGTTGTTTTAGTGCGATAGTCATTGGTACCTCATTTTTTGTTTTTGTCTCGGCACCCTGAGACAGGCATGGGTGCTCGTTATTCATGCGTATCAGAAAAACCCCATTTCTGATCGCTGGTGCGAGTTATACCGAAAAAGCGCTTTCGATAATATTCGTAAACGAAAAAATATAGACAAGAAACCCCTCTGTCAAAGGTCGGAACCGAACGGTCAGGAAATCCGCGCGAGCCTGCATAGGCGTTTACGCAGGGTTCAGGACGGGACATTCGGGCTGTTTTAAAAAGGCCATCTGCGTTGCAGGTCGCGTGAATCAAGGCATGTTCACTTTACTTCGCTTAAAGTGATGGTCGTCCCGAACCCCTTGGAGCGCTGCATGACACCCGCACTGGATTTGCTGAAGAAAAATCGCGCCGAACACCGCATTCATAGCTACGAACATGATCCGAAAGCGGCGTCATACGGGTTGGAGGCTGCGGAAAAGCTGGGGCTGGACGCCGCGCGGGTTTTCAAGACACTGCTGGCCAGCACCGAAAAGGGCGAGCTGCTGGTTGCGGTAGTGCCGGTCGTCGGAACGCTTGATCTAAAGGCCTTGGCGAACGCTGCCGGGGCGAAAAAAACCGAAATGGCGGACCCTGCGGCAGCTCAGCGCTCTACCGGATACCTGTTGGGGGGCATCAGCCCACTGGGTCAGAAGAAGCGTCTGCGCACCTTCATCGACGAGACGGCGCAGCTTTTTGAAAGCATTTATGTCAGTGCCGGGAGGAGGGGGCTTGAGGTTGAGCTGACGGCAGCGGTGCTGGCCGAGCATACGCAGGCCAGGTTTGCTCCTATTGGTCGCGAATAAACCTGGCGTCAGCCGGCCGCGTACGCAGCAACACTGCCCTGGGCGGCGAACAGCACCAGATGATCAGCCGCTACCCGAATCCCGACTTCCTCGCCCTGGCGGTGGTCGGCATGGCTGGGGAAAATGGCTTCAAGCTGGCTGCCCGTGGGCAGTTGCAAGCGATACAGGGTCGATGCACCCTTGAACGTGCGGCCGATGACCCGCGCTTTAAGATCGCTGTCCGGTGCGTAGACAATGTCGTCCGGTCGCAGCAACACATCCACGGCGCTGCCACGCACACCCGGATAAGCGCGATTGCCGCGCAACACGCCAAGTTCGGTGTGCACCGATTCCGGCTCGATCATCTGCCCGCGTATGAAATAACCCTGGCCGATGAAGCTGGCAACGAACGGCGTCTGCGGTTCGTGATACAGGTTGTAAGGCGTGTCCCATTGCTCCAGACGGCCTTCCTTGAATACCCCGACATGATCGCTGACAGCGAAGGCTTCTTCCTGATCGTGAGTCACCAGAATGGCGCTGGTGCCACGCGCTTTGAGAATGTCGCGCACTTCATGGCTCAAGCGCCGACGCAGCTCGCCGTCCAGATTGGAGAACGGCTCGTCGAGCAACAGCAACTGTGGCTCGGGTGCCAGCGCTCTGGCCAACGCCACACGCTGTTGCTGCCCGCCGGACAGCTCGTGAGGGTAGCGTTTACCCAGTGCACCCAGGTTGACCAGCTCAAGCAATTCACCGATCACCTGATCCAGGCGCGGGTGCTGGCGAATACCGAATGCAATGTTGTCGGCAACGCTCAGGTGCGGGAACAGTGCGTAGTCCTGAAACACCATGCCGATGCGGCGTTTTTCCGGTGCCAGGGTCCAGCCGGGACGGGAAATGACGTCGCCCGCCAGGGTGATCTCGCCCGCATGTATCGGCTCGAAACCGGCTATCGCACGCAATGTGGTGGTCTTGCCGCAGCCCGACGAACCCAGCAGGCAACCGATATCACCCGCGTTGAGGTGCAGGTTCAGATCCTGCACCACACGTTGGTTCTGGTAGCCGCAGGCCAGGTTACGCAGGTTCAGCAGCAATTGACTCATGCGGGCTGAAAGCACGGAGCGACGAGAAATTCCAGCAGCGCTTTCTGTGCGTGCAGGCGATTTTCGGCCTGATCCCAGGCGACCGACCGCGCGTCGTCCAGCAGGTCGACGCTGATCTCTTCGCCTCGGTGAGCCGGCAGGCAGTGCATGAACAACACGTCCTTGTCGGCCAGATCGAGCAGTGCGCGCGTTACCTGAAACGGTGCGAACAGCGCCTTGCGCCGAGCGGTTTCCTCTTCCTGGCCCATGGAGGTCCAGACGTCGGTGCTCACCAGGTGGGCGCCAGCGACTGCTGCTTTCGGGTCGCGAACCACTGTCACCCGCTCGCCAGCCAGCGCGAGGAATTCAGGGTTGGGCTCGTAGCCGGCAGGGCAGGCGACACGCAACTGGAAGTCGAACTGAATCGCCGCTTCTATATAGCTGTTGCACATGTTGTTGCCATCGCCAATCCACGCCACGGTTTTGCCTTTGATCGAACCGCGATGCTCCAGAAACGTCTGCATGTCGGCCAGCAACTGGCACGGGTGCAGGTCATCCGACAGACCGTTGATGACCGGCACGCGGGAGTTGGCGGCAAATTCGGTCAGATTGTCGTGCGCATAGGTGCGGATCATCACCGCATCGAGCATGCGCGAAATGACCTTTGCGCTGTCGGCAATGGGCTCGCCACGACCCAATTGGGTGTCACGGTGGGACAGAAAAATGGCTTGCCCACCCAGTTGAATCATCCCTGCTTCAAAAGAAAGACGGGTACGTGTCGAGGATTTCTCAAAAATCATCCCCAGCACCCGATTCTTCAGCGGTTCAAAAAGCACGCCGCGATTTCGCAGGTCTTTAAGCTCTACGCCACGACGGATCAAGCCCAGGAGTTCATCTGGGGTGTAATCCATCATCGAGAGAAAGTGCCTGGCGTTCATGATTAACTACCTTTTTTGCAACAGACCGCAGGTTATCAAAGCCGGTTTTTATCGGGAAAACGGGCAAGACCTGCGGCGGAAGCCGCACGAGGCGACGAATAAGAAAGGCGCGATAGTATAAAAAAATGTCGCGTCTTACCAATAGCATGCGTGTTTCGGAAAGGCCGGCTTCACGCGCGCTCCCTTTGCAGAGGGCGATGTGATTCTTTATTGACGGGCGAAAAGTTGACTACGCTAAACAGGCCAATAGCCATCTCTGCTTTTTCCGAAGGCAGCATTTGTACACTGCTCAAATATCGCTTGGCAATTAATACCAATCCTGTAACAGTCACTGCTTACGTGGGCTTGCTTATGCGACGCACGTCACGGGTGTGAAACAGGGACCGTTTCTTTAATGCCGTCCGTGAGTTATAAACGTTGCCGATACACTACTGATCGAGGGGTGGGGAATGGACTCAAAAGAGCATCAATTAACGGAGTTACTCGGGCTGACGGCTCGCACGCTCACCCATCTGACCGCTTCAATGACCTCGATGTCGTTCGAACTGCTGCGCAGCGAAGACGAGGTCACGCGTAATGCCGGGCGACGCATGATTGATCGCATGGCGACCATCAGCTCGGGACTTGACGAGCACTGGCGCCTGATCGGCGACCTGACCGGTATTCACATGGCTCAGGAACAGGTCGAAACCGTGACTGAAATCCAGTTGCAGCGCAAGATCGTCACGCCTATCGGCGGCTGACCCGGCCCGCTCATCGGCCCGCCTGATACGCCCCGATTCACGAGACGAACGTCAGTGGCGCGGGTTATCGCAAGGCACCATAGTCATTGCTCAGCAATCCACCGGATTGCCATGACAAGACCTGAGGCTGCGATGACCCGGACTCAACACTTGCGCGCGTGCCATCTGTGTGAGGCCATTTGCGGCCTTGCCATCGAGACCGTGACCGAGCCGGGCGCTGCCCCGCAGATCACTTCGATCAAAGGCGACCCGCTGGACACCTTCAGCCGTGGTCACATCTGCCCCAAGGCTGTTGCGCTGCAAGACATTCAGAACGACCCCGACCGCCTGCGCCAACCGATGCTGCGCACAGGTGATCAATGGCAGCCGATTGAATGGCAGGCCGCATTCGACCTGGTCGCCGAGCGGCTTTACGCCATTCAACAGCAACACGGGCAAAACGCCGTAGCGGTTTATCAGGGCAATCCCAGTGTGCACAATTACGGGCTGATGACCCACAGCAATTACTTTCTCGGCCTGCTCAAGACGCGTAATCGTTTCTCGGCGACCTCGGTTGATCAGTTGCCCCATCACCTCACCAGTTTCCTGATGTACGGCCACGGCATGCTGCTGCCGATTCCAGACATCGATCACACAGACTTCATGCTGATTCTGGGCGGCAACCCGTTGGCGTCCAATGGCAGCATCATGACCGTGCCGGACGTCGAAAAGCGTCTGAAAGCCATTCAGCAGCGCGGCGGCAAGCTGGTGGTGGTCGACCCGCGTCGCAGCGAAACGGCGGCCATCGCCGATCAGCATGTGTTCGTGCGCCCCGGTGGCGATGCGGCGCTGCTGTTCGGGTTGCTCAATACCCTGTTTGAAGAGGGCCTGACCCGCGAAAGTCATTTGCCTGTCGACGGTCTTGATCACGTACGACACAGCATTGCCGGTTTCAGTGCCGAAGCCATGAGTCCGCGCTGCGGCATTGCTGCAGTGCAGATTCGGCAATTGGCCCGGGATTTTGCCGGCGCTGACACGGCGGTGTGTTACGGGCGCATGGGCGTGTCCACCCAGGCTTTCGGCACGTTGTGCCACTGGCTGGCGCAGTTGATCAATCTGGTGACGGGCAATCTGGATCGCGTGGGGGGCACGCTGTGCACGGAGCCTGCGGTTGATCTGGTCAGCTCTACCTCGGGCGGGCATTTCAATGTGTGGCAAAGCCGGGTGTCCGGCCTGCCGGAATACGGCGGCGAGCTGCCGGTGTCAGCGCTGGCCGAGGAAATGCTCGTTGAGGGGCAAGGGCAGGTTCGCGCATTGGTCACCGTGGCCGGCAATCCGGTGTTGTCGACGCCCAACGGACGTCAGCTGGATCAGGCGCTCGAAGGCCTGGAGTTCATGCTCAGCATCGATCTGTACATCAACGAAACCACGCGCCATGCCGACTTGATCCTGCCGTCCACCTCTGCGCTGGAAAACGATCATTACGACACCACGTTCAATACCCTGGCGGTGCGCAACGTCACGCGCTTCAATCTGGCCATTTTCGACAAGCCCGAAGGCGCACTGCATGACTGGGAAATCTTCGTCGGCCTGGCCGCATCCTTTGCCGCCAAAGCCCAGCGCGAACTCAAGCCGACCGTGCCGCCGGCGCAGATGATCGATCGCGTTTTGCGCGCAGGCCGTTACGGCGCAGCATCGCCGCACAACCTGTCACTGGAAACGCTCGCCAGCCATCCGCATGGCATGGATCTGGGCGCCTTGAAGCCAAACCTCACAGATCGTCTGAAAACCGCCAATGGGCGCATTCAGGCGGCGCCAGAGGTGATCATGGCTGACCTTGTGCGCTTTGCAGCCGATGCAGGGCCGAGGTTTGGTGAAAAGGCAGGCCAATTGTTGCTGATTGGCCGTCGCCACGTGCGCAGCAACAACTCGTGGATGCACAACTATCACCGACTGGTGAAAGGCAAGCCGCGCCATCAGTTGTTGATGCACCCCGACGACCTGAATCACCGCGGCCTGAGTGACGGGCAGCAGGTCAGGGTCAGTTCGCGGGTGGGTGTGATTGAGGTCGAGGTGTTGGGCAGTCTGGACATGATGCCGGGTGTGGTCAGCCTGCCACATGGCTGGGGCCATTCGCGTTCGGGAGTGAAAATGGAGATCGCCCGCAACCAGCCCGGCGTCAGTGCCAATGACCTGACTGACGAACGGCAACTCGATGAGCTGTCCGGCAATGCGGCGTTAAACGGCGTGCCGGTGCAAGTGGCATCGTGTTAAGGCTCAAGACAGAGCGTCATGCTCGGGATTTAGTTACAATGCGCCACCGTGCCGACAACTGAGTCGGATATTTCAGCCGAGGTGCTCCATGGATATCATCGAAACAATCAAAGAGCAGATTGCCAGCAACACCATTCTGCTTTACATGAAAGGCGCTCCGAACGCTCCGCAATGCGGCTTTTCGGCCAAGGCTTCTCAGGCCTTGATGGCGTGCGGCGAAAAGTTTGCCTACGTCGACATTCTGCAAAACCCTGAAATCCGCGCCAACTTGCCAAAGTACGCCAACTGGCCGACTTTCCCGCAACTGTGGGTGGCCGGTGAGCTGGTCGGCGGCAGCGATATCATCACCGAGATGATGGCTGACGGCTCGCTGCAGACCTTGGTCAAGGAAGCTTCGGCCGCCAAAGCCGAGTAAGGCCTTGCGCTCCAGCGTGGCGTTACAGACAAGAAAAAGCCCGCTCTCTACTGAGGCGGGCTTTTTCATTGCGGCGCGATCGGTGAATCAGTCACCCATCTGCGACTGCAGGTAGTTCTCGATACCCACTTTGACGATCAGACCCAGTTGGGTTTCGAGCCAGTCGATCTGCTCTTCCTTGGGCTCAAGGATATCTTCCAGCAGCTCACGGCTGCCGAAGTCACCTACCGTCTCAAAGTGGGCGATGGCGGCTTTAAGATCGGCCAGGCCTTTCTGCTCGATCTTCAGGTCGCACTCCAGCATTTCCTTGGTGTGCTCGCCGATCAGGATCTTGCCCAGGTCCTGCAGGTTTGGCAGCCCTTCAAGAAACAGCGTGCGCTTGATCAGCTTGTCAGCGTATTTCATCGCGTGGATGGACTCTTTGTACTCATGGCCGCCGAGCTTTTTCAGACCCCAGTCTTCGTACATGCGCGCATGCAGAAAATACTGATTGATGGCGACCAGCTCGTTACCGAGGATCTTGTTGAGATGCTGGATGACTGTAATGTCGCCTTTCATGTTCGAGGTCCTGCCGGTGGCTTGTGTATATAAGCGCCGAGTGTGAGCCGCAGCCAAACGCCTGTCAAACCTAAGTTGTTGAATAATAAGTGAATTTAAATAGGAATAAGAATGTTTGAGTTCCGCATCTTGACGCTAAGCGCTTGAATTACAGGCATAAAAAAACCGGACTGTGTGTCCGGCTCTTTAAAAGAGGGGGGTTAAGCGGCTGAAAATTCTGTTGAATAAGCCAGCGCCGCATGACTGCTTTGCAGTTCGGTCAGTGTGTCGCGTACCACTTCCTTGGCCAGACAGGCGCACTTTCCACATTTACTCGCAACGCCCAGCGTTTCGCGGACCTCACGATAACTGCAGCAGCCCTCGAGAATCGCTTCCCGGATTTGACCGTCTGTTACACCTTGGCAAAGACAAACATACATAAGCTATTGACCGTCGCTGGTTTATTGCTTGGTGCCGAGGAGCTTAATGTTAATGAGAATGCTTGTCAAAACTGTTTTGGGTTCGATTCAGCTACGGCGATGAGTGGTCGCCTGGCCTTGGCACTTTGCAGCAGGCATGAAAAAACCGGCACAAGGCCGGTCTGTTCACTGACCTGTCAGGCTTCAATCGTCGAAGTCTTCCCAGCCGCCCATCTCTTTCCAGCGGTTGACGATGCCGCAGAACAGCTCGGCGGTCTTTTCGGTGTCGTAGCGGGCCGAGTGGGCTTCGCGGCCGTCGAAGTCGATCCCGGCGGCCTGGCAGGCCTTGGCCAGCACGGTCTGACCGTAGGCCAGGCCTGCGAGGGTAGCGGTGTCGAAGCTTGAGAACGGGTGAAACGGGTTGCGCTTCATGTCCATTCGCGCGACGGCGGCGTTGACGAAGCCCAGGTCGAAGCTGGCGTTGTGGCCGACCAGCACGGCGCGTTTGCAGCCGTTGGCCTTGAGGGCCTTGCGCACGCCACGGAAGATATCGTTCATCGCGGTTTCTTCGCTGACCGCCATGCGCAGCGGGTGGTCAAGCTTGATGCCGGTGAACTCCAGCGCGGCCGCTTCGATATTGGCGCCCACGAAGGGCTCGACGCGGAAGAAATAGGTGTGTTCAGGGAACACGAAGCCTCGTTCGTCCATGCCGATGGTCACCGCAGCGATCTCCAGCAGGGCGTCGGTGGCGGAATTGAAACCGCCTGTTTCTACATCGACGACCACGGGCAGGTAGCCGCGAAAGCGTGCTGCCATCGGGTGACGGGAACCGCCGCCACCGCCGTGGCCTTCGTGTTCTTCGTCAAAATGATCTTCACTCACGCGTGTTCCTCCAGACGCCAGCGCAGTGTTTCACCCGCGCGCAGCGGAATAACGGTCAACTCGCCAAACGGCAGGCTGGTAGGGGCGGTCCACTCGTCACGCACCAGCGTGATGGTGTCCTGATTGGCGGGCAGGCCGTAGAACGCCGGACCGTGAAGGCTGGCGAAGCCCTCCAGCTTGTCCAGTGCGTTACGTTGCTCGAAAGCTTCTGCATACAGCTCGATGGCCGCATAGGCGGTGTAGCAACCGGCACAACCGCAGGCGTTTTCCTTGGCATGCTGGGCATGTGGTGCCGAGTCGGTGCCCAGGAAGAACTTGCCGCTGCCGCTGGTGGCCGCGTCAAGCAGGGCAACCTGATGCGTATTGCGCTTGAGAATCGGCAGGCAGTAAAAGTGCGGACGAATCCCGCCGACCAGCATGTGGTTGCGGTTATAAAGCAGGTGGTGCGCCGTGATGGTCGCTGCGACGTTGGCCGAGGCTTCGTTGACGAACTGCACGGCATCGCCGGTGGTGATGTGTTCAAACACCACTTTGAGGGTCGGGAAGCGTTCGACGACACGGCGCAGGTGCTCGTCAATGAACACTTTTTCGCGATCGAACACGTCGATCTCGCCGCGTGTCACTTCCCCGTGCACCAGCAGCAGCATGCCGACTTCGGCCATTGCCTCGAGGGCCGGGAAGATCTTGTCGATGCTGGTGACACCGGAATCCGAGTTGGTGGTCGCACCGGCCGGGTACAGCTTGGCCGCATGGACAAAGCCGCTGGCCTTGGCCGTACGAATGTCTTCGGGCGTGGTCTGGTCAGTGAGGTAAAGCACCATCAACGGCTCGAAGCGGCTGCCGGCCGGGCGTGCAGCCAGAATACGCTGGCGATAGGCGTCGGCTTGCTGTGCGTTGCGAACCGGAGGCACGAGGTTGGGCATGATGATTGCGCGGCCAAAAGTTCGCGCTACGTCGGTAACGGTATGAGGCAAAACAGCTCCGTCACGGAGGTGAATGTGCCAGTCGTCGGGACGCAGGAGGGTCAGGCGGTCAGACATTGGGGATTCCAGGCGGGTCAAACTCGCAGGGAATGCTACCGGAAAAGACTCTCTCCGGCATCCGCTATCAAGTTTTGCATGAAGTTACCGATAGCCCCCTTGTAAGGAAGTATTTTTTGTTTCGCGTTCATTTCCAGTGGAGCCTCCCGTGCGCCAGCGATATTTAGCCCTGCTCAGCCTGTTTGCCAGCCTCCCTGCGATGGCTATCAGTTTCCAGACGCGTCTGGAGAGCATTGAGTGGAAGGTCGAAGGCGATCAGTTCGAGTGCCGCCTGACGCAACCGATCACCGATTTCGGTGCCGGTGAGTTCGTGCGCCGCGCGGGAGAGCAGGCGACTTTTCGCCTTAAGGCTTCCTACAACATGCTGGGCAATGGTTCGGCGACCCTGCTGGCTGCCGCTGCACCGTGGCAGCCAGGTCGTGGCGATATCAACCTGGGATCGGTGCGCGTCAGCAATGGCGATATTCCGTTCAACACTTCCCAGGCGCAGGCCGGGCGCCTGATCAGCGGTTTGATGGACGGACGCAGTCCGCTCATTCGTCACTACAACCGCGACGGCGGCCAGATGGAAGTGCGTCTGCTGCCCGTCAAGTTCAGCAAGGCCTTCAGCGACTATCAGGCCTGCACCGCCAAGCTTTTGCCCATGAATTTCGATCAGGTCAAACAGGCCGAAGTGGGTTTTCCTGGAGGCGGTATCGAGCTGGATGCCAATGCCAAGGCGCGTCTGGACAACATGGTGGCTTACTTGAAGGCCGACCCGACGGTCAACCGTATCGAGCTGGACGGCCATTCGGACAACAGCGGCAATCGCCTGACCAACCGTGACCTGTCCCGCCGTCGTGCGCTGGCGGTCATGGATTACTTCAAGGCCCAGGGCATCCCCGAGCAGCAGATCACCCTGCGCTTTCACGGCGAACGCTACCCGCTGGCGCCCAACACCAATAACGCCAATCGGGCGCGCAACCGGCGCGTTAACGTGCATCTGGAACGCGTTGCGCCCGACGAACGCCCGGTGCCGGTCGCCTCTTCGGCGAGTGCTGCGCATACGTCCTGAGCCATCAGGCACGCCTTCGCCAAACGTCGCCTTGTCGTCACAAGCTGTCGCGCCCCTGTAAATTTGCTGGTTTGAACGGTAGAATCACTGGTTTTCCGTACAACCCGGTGGAGTGATGGCATGGCGGACGTAAACAAGGTAGTTCTCGCGTATTCCGGTGGCCTGGATACTTCGGTAATCCTCAAGTGGCTGCAAGATACGTACAACTGCGAAGTGGTGACCTTTACCGCTGACCTGGGTCAGGGTGAAGAAGTCGAACCGGCACGCGCCAAGGCTCAGGCCATGGGCGTGAAAGAAATCTACATCGATGACCTGCGCGAAGAGTTCGTGCGCGATTTCGTGTTCCCGATGTTCCGTGCCAATACCGTCTATGAAGGCGAGTACCTGCTGGGCACTTCCATTGCTCGTCCGCTGATTGCCAAGCGTCTGATCGAGATCGCCAACGAAACCGGCGCTGACGCCATTTCCCACGGCGCAACCGGTAAAGGCAATGACCAGGTACGTTTCGAGCTGGGCGCCTACGCGCTCAAGCCGGGCGTCAAGGTGATTGCTCCGTGGCGTGAATGGGACCTGCTGTCGCGCGAAAAGCTGATGGATTACGCCAAGAAGCACAATATTCCGATCGAGCGTCACGGCAAGAAGAAATCCCCGTACTCGATGGATGCCAACCTGCTGCACATCTCCTATGAAGGCGGCGTGCTGGAAGACACCTGGACCGAGCACGAAGAAGACATGTGGCGCTGGACCAAGTCCCCTGAGGACGCGCCAAACGTTGCAACCTACCTCGAGCTGACCTATCGCAATGGCGACATCGTCGCTCTGGACGGCGTCGACATGACCCCGGCTACCGTACTCGCTACGCTGAACCGCATTGGCGGCGAAAACGGTATCGGTCGTCTGGACATCGTTGAAAACCGTTACGTGGGCATGAAGTCCCGTGGTTGCTACGAAACCCCGGGCGGCACCATCATGCTGCGTGCTCACCGCGCCATCGAATCGATCACCCTGGACCGCGAAGTCGCCCACCTCAAGGACGAATTGATGGTCAAGTACGCCAGCCTGATCTACACAGGTTACTGGTGGAGCCCTGAGCGTCTGATGCTGCAACAGATGATCGACGCGTCCCAGGTGCACGTGAACGGTGTTGTGCGTCTGAAGCTGTATAAAGGCAACGTGATCGTTACTGGCCGCAAGTCCGACGATTCACTGTTCGACGCCAACATCGCCACCTTTGAAGACGACGCAGGTGCCTACGATCAGGCCGATGCAGCGGGCTTCATCAAGCTGAATGCGTTGCGCATGCGTATCGCTGCAAACAAAGGCCGCAAGCTGTTCTGATTGCGCCTGACTGTTTGAAACGTGCAGCCCTTTGCGGGGCTGCGCTTCGAACTTCTGGATGACCCCCAAGGTGTTTCAATTTCAGCGTGGCGTACGTCCTGCTGCACGCCGTGCCTTTTTGGGCGTGTCGCAAAGACGTGTGTGTTCCTCTGGTGCAGACCCGGGGAATGCTGGCGTCGGTATCAGAAAACTCAGGATGTCGTCCGTTGTGACGCCATGACGTTTCATTAACAACTTCAGTCGATTATCAAATTCAAGTTCCTGGACAAGTTGCTCATCGCACTTGAGTTCGTCAAGTCGTTGTTGCAGCGTTCTCAGCGCGTTTTCAGTATTGCGAAACTCTTTCAGTATCGACAAGGTGTGACCTGTTGGGCGTTTAGGTGTGAGTCAAAAAAATCGGCGGATTCAGTGGTTTTTTGCCGACACAGGCCAGCCTGTTTTCCCTGGACAGTAAATGCGTATGTAAAGAAGCCTAACCCTGTTTTCCCACGATTGATCGACGCCTATCAAGTGTCAAAAGACTTGTGTGTCACATACTGTTTAGTCATTGATGGTCTTCTTACACTGCACAGTGAAAAACGTGCAGGCGGTGATGTGTTTTCCTACAGCGTCTGTCGAATATAAAAACAGCGTGATCGGCAATTTCTATAGCGTCGCTGTTATTTATCGCACAGGGCATCTGTTTTGATACCGAGCACTCAAGGCGTATCACTTTCCCTCTGTTGCCTGAACTCGAATCGATAGGCTTTGCCGATATCCCATACCTGACGCAGGCTCAGGTCGAGTACCTGCGCAATTTCCGACACGGTGTAGCCCAGCGCCGAGTAGTGCATGGCGTGGCCGGCAACCACATCGTCGACATCCGTGGCGTCATGACGGGCCTCGCGCCTGATCGCGAGCATTGGCTGACTGGAACGTATTCTCACACCGTTCTCCGTGGCCAGCTGGCGAACATCTTTTTTAGTCATGCGTAATGAATACTGCAACGCTGTAACGCCTGCGCCTTTGGCGGCAAGGCACTTCAGTAATGCAACTTTGCCAGCGATTTCGTCCCTGGCTTCTTCCGTCGGCGTGGCAGGGGTGGGGGACGCGTTCATTGATTCCGCTGTTTCACCGTCGGGTATGACTGCAATGACGCCTCCCTCGGCGACAAAGGTTTCTACCGCGCTGAGCAAGTCAGAAGCTGTGTTTTTTCTTGAAGACGAACGAGGATGTTTGATGTTCATGGTATATCCCTTTTTGAACATGGTTATGCACAGGGCCTATTCAAAAGAGTGGTCAGACGCCGTGAGGGTTTTCAAAAGGCAAAGTGCCGGGTCGGCCCTATACGTATTACCCTGATCCCTGTGATTCCTGTGAGGCAAGAAAGTGTATGTAAGTGCTGTGGCTCACGAATAAGACAGGTGCGCTTGTGACGGCATATTTTATAAGGTTGCGTGTGCTGGACAGCATTAAATAATGAAGTTGCTGTCAAAAAAGTAACGACTGGTAATAAAATTTGCAAGTGAAAAATGGTGTGTTGCAAGAATTGATTGAGAGGCTCTTATAAGGTCTTACATGTTTTATTATCGCTTCTGCGAATTCTGTAGTACGTTTCCTAATCAGTCGATTGTGTCTGGATTTGAAATGAAAAATGGTATTTGCTACTTGTCGAATGAGCTATTTTTGGTCTTGAATGATGTAGGGGGCATGCTATGGTGCGTGTAAGATTTTACGACAGCAGGAGTTTTGATGAAGGGTGCTTGACCTTGCGCCGTTGGGCCTTTCAGGTGGCGTTGGGCGTTTGCATTGCGCGCTGTATTTGTGGGATTTTTCTCTAGGTCTTGTAGGGTTTTTCCTTAAATACATATTTGTGCACTATTCTGTTCTTGATGTGTAATTTTTAGTCACCGGTTACGTATGTAAAGCGTGAGTATCACTCATCAATTATCGATCAGGGGGTTGCGGACGAAAAACCCGGAGGCAGGCCTCATCAGTCATAAGGATAAATGCGTTTATATAGGTGGGTGGTCAATGTCCGGCGTCGCATGCCCCTTGCAGGCGTGCGGTCAGGCTGAGGAGGCGCGAAGGCGGCAGCGCTTCTCGGTTTGTCGTCAGTGGTGTGCTCCAGGCAATGACCTGGCAAGTTTTATGTATTGCGTTGCTGGCGATAAGCCATGCATCGATCGTTATGCGCGCTGATATAGCGACAGTCTGGCGATGCTTTTAACAGATGCAGCGCGATTTTTTCGGAACATGAAAAGTTCGGTCTGGTCTCGCTGAATCATTTATCTACTGGCGCAGCGGTGCCTACAGGCGCGCGCCCAGCAGCAATAATTCACCAGGTTCCCAAAAGGAAGGCTCTGTGAAAATTAATAAAAAATGCACTTTATTGCCAAGTTTTGTAGGAAGTTTCTGCTGTAATTGTAGGAAAGGTCTTTGGCTGCAACTCCACAAGAGTGAGCGCCATGCAAAGCAGTAAACGACTAAGTTATTGTGCTGGCTCTGAAAATTCGAATAGCGAAAAATGGACTGCCCATGAATAAAGTGCTGATCGTGGATGATCATCCCGTCATTCGCCTTGCTGTGCGCATGCTGATGGAGCGTCATGGCTATGAGGTCATCGCGGAGACTGACAACGGTGTGGATGCGCTGCAACTGGCACGTGAGCACCTTCCGGACATCGTCATCCTTGACATTGGTATACCCAAGCTAGACGGGCTGGAGGTTATCGCTCGTCTGTCAGCCATGACATTGCCGTTCAAGGTGCTGATTCTGACGTCTCAGGCACCCGGCCACTTCTCGATGCGTTGCATGCAGGCAGGCGCTGCCGGGTATGTCTGCAAGCAACAGGATCTGACCGAACTGCTCAGTGCTATCAAGGCTGTGCTGTCAGGGTACAGCTACTTTCCCAATCAGGCATTGCACACGGTTCGTTCCAGTATGGGGAACGCGAGCGAATCGGACATGGTTGACCGTCTTTCCGGCAGGGAAATGATGGTTCTGCAGCAACTGGCCAGAGGTAAAACCAACAAGGAA
The DNA here is from genome assembly GCF_030209255.1 of Pseudomonas sp. CFBP2511. Taxonomy (NCBI): domain Bacteria; kingdom Pseudomonadati; phylum Pseudomonadota; class Gammaproteobacteria; order Pseudomonadales; family Pseudomonadaceae; genus Pseudomonas; species Pseudomonas sp. CFBP2511. The sequence goes on from NZ_JARVSI010000011.1 coordinate 49,189, forward strand.
ATTGCAGACGGCATGTTTTTGAGCAACAAGACGGTCAGTACCTATAAAACGCGTTTATTGCTCAAGCTCAATGCGCATTCGCTGGTCGATCTGATCGAGCTTGCCCAGCGCAACGGGCTTGTCTGAAGCAGGTCTGGCCCTGAGATCCAGGCGTGCTTGCCAGACGGCGAGCCGCCGCCCCCCCTGTAACGAGCCTGTTTTTTGCGAGAGGCGAGCAGGCTTGTTCTTCGATTGCTTACAAGTCGAAATCGTAATCTGCCAACTGCTTTTGCAGGCGCCGTTCTTCAAGCAGATTGTCGATGGTGCGTCGCTTGCTCAGGTTGGTCTTGGCCGGTTCGATGGCCGGGGGGTCGGCTTCATCGGTGTCAGCGACGACAAGGTCATCATCTATGTCCAGTTGCTGATTGTCAGCACTCATAAAGTTGACTCCAGGGCTGTGACTCTCTGGCGCCTCTTATATCGGCAAACTACCGGCGGGTAAAAAAGATTTTTTCAATCGATGAGACAGCAACCACCTTGCTGCCTCAATCGTCGGAAGTCTTGTCTTTGAAATCACACAGGTCTTCGATGCGGCAACTGCCGCAGCGGGGCTTGCGCGCCTGGCAAACGTAGCGTCCATGTAAAATCAACCAGTGATGGGCATCGAGCAGGTAGTTCTTCGGCACGAATTTCATCAACTGCTTCTCCACCTCCACCACATTTTTTCCCGGAGCAATGCCTGTGCGGTTGCTGACGCGGAAAATGTGCGTGTCGACAGCCATGGCGATCTGCCGGAAAGCAGTATTGAGCACGACATTGGCCGTTTTGCGGCCTACGCCCGGTAGCGCCTCCAGGGCTTCTCGGGTATCGGGCACTTCGCCGTTGTGCAGTTCCACCAGCATTCGACAGGTTTCGATCACGTTTTTGGCTTTGCTGTTGTAGAGGCCGATGGTCTTGATGTATTCGGACAGCCCCTCAACGCCCAATTCGTATATCGCCTGCGGTGTGTTGGCAACCCGGTAAAGCCTGGCCGTGGCCTTGTTGACGCTGACGTCAGTTGCCTGGGCCGAAAGAATCACGGCGATCAGCAGCTCGAAGGGTGTGGTGTAGGCCAGTTCGGTTTTAGGGTCCGGATTGTCCTCATGCAGCCTGCGAAAGATTTCCTGACGTTTTGCGGCATTCATGGAAGGAGCGTTTCCTCGGGATCGGTCAGAGTGGGCGTCGGCAGGAGGGCTTCGAGTGCCTGTTCGGCGGCTTCGTATTCGCGCTGTAGCTCTAGAAGCCTGGCAGCCTGCTCCGCAACCGGAGGGTGTCCAAAAGCCTTTAGCGACTTGTTGAGCTGCGCGCGACTCATGGCCAGCGCAATCCTGGCTTTTTTCAGCGCTTCATCGGGTGGTGCGGGCTTGTCGCTTCGCACGGACGTCGTGGCAGATTGAGGTGCGGCGTCACGAATGGATTCGGCTCTCTGCGCCCTGGCAAGACGTTCTGCCAGTCGCATCTGCTGCTCGCGTCGCAAGCGTGCATTGCGTGACTCAAAGCGCTGTCGGGCATGGCTGCGCTTGCGCAGGCGAGCGTGTTGCAGGTCGGCAGTAGGTGCCAGGCCGCCAACAATCGGGGTGACGTTGGCCAGTGGCAGCGCATGCATTTCAATGCAGTCCACCGGGCAAGGGGCGACGCACAGGTCACAGCCCGTGCATTCATCGATAATCACGGTGTGCATCAGCTTCGCCGCACCGAGAATCGCATCGACCGGGCAAGCCTGAATGCATTTGGTACAGCCAATGCACTCTGCTTCGCGAATGAAGGCAACCTGCGCAGGCGCCTCGCCGCGTTCCTTATCCAGTGGCAGGACCGGAACTGCGAGCAGTTCGGCCAGCTGGATAATGGTTTCGTCACCGCCTGGCGGGCATTTGTTGATGGCCTCGCCACCCGCAATGCCCTCGGCGTAGGGCTGGCAGCCGGAGTGGCCGCACTTGCCGCACTGCGTCTGCGGTAATAGGGCGTCGATACTCCGGATCAGGTCCACGTCGGGAAGCAAGCGAATCAATTCAGTCATGATAGTGCCAGATGGCCATCAGGTGTTCTGTCTGTTCAGGGCGCCGTATTATCGGCCATATCGGGGTGCTTGCGAATGCACAAAGGCCCGGTATCCGCTGTCATCGAGCGAATACCGGGCCTTTGCCTGCTTACTTGATGCGTTGGCCAGGCTTGGCACCGCTGTCCGGGCTAAGCAGGTAGATCTCTTCACCGCCAGGGCCAGCCGCCATCACCATGCCTTCCGAGATGCCGAAACGCATTTTTCGTGGCTTGAGGTTGGCGATCATCATGGTCAGACGACCTTCCAGCTTCGACGGGTCGGGATAGGCGCTCTTGATGCCGGAAAAAACATTGCGCTGCTCGTCGCCGATGTCCAGCGTCAGGCGCAACAGCTTGTCGGCGCCCTCCACGTGTTCGGCCTTGAGAATCAATGCCACGCGCAGGTCTACCGCAGCAAACGCGTCAAAGTCGATTTCCGCCGACAGTGGGTCCTTGGCCAGTTCGCCATTGCCGGCAGGAGCAGCGTCCGTCGATGTGTCGGTGGCTGTCAGGTCTTCCTTGGACGCCGCGGCCATGGCTTCTACCTTAAGTGGATCTATGCGCGTCATCAGTGCCGAAAACGGATTCAACTGATGATGGGTCAGCAAGGTCTTGTGGTCGTCCCAGGTCAGCGGCGCGACGTTGAGGAATTTCTCTGCGTCAGCGGCCAGGTTCGGCAGTACCGGCTTGAGGAAAATGACCAGTTGGCGGAACAGGTTCACGCCCAATGCGCAAACGGCCTGGACCTCATCCTGTTTGCCTTCCTGCTTGGCCAGCGCCCAAGGCGCTTTTTCTGCGATATAGGCGTTGGCACGGTCGGCCAAGGCCATGGTTTCGCGCATGGCACGGGCAAAATCGCGCGCCTCATAAGCGTCGGCGATGCTCGGTGCTGCCGCCAGGAAGGCATCGGTCAGTTCGGGAGCAGCATTGGCGTCGACCATCACACCGGCGTTGCCCTTGTGAATGAACCCGGCGCAGCGGCTGGCGATGTTGACTACCTTGCCGATCAGGTCGGAATTGACCTTCTGCACGAAGTCCTCGAGGTTCAGGTCCAGGTCGTCTACGCCACGGCCCAGTTTGGATGCGTAGTAGTAGCGCAGGTACTCGGGCGGCAGATGATCGAGGTAGGTGCGCGCCTTGATGAAGGTGCCACGCGACTTGGACATTTTCTGGCCATTGACGGTCAGGTAGCCATGAACGTTGACGCCGGTCGGCTTGCGCAGGTCGGCTCCTTCAAGCATGGCCGGCCAGAACAGGGCGTGGAAGTTGACGATGTCCTTGCCGATGAAGTGGTAAAGCTCGGTGGTCGCGTCCTTGCCCCAGTACGCATCGAAGTCCAGGTCCGGACGACGTGCGCAGAGGTTCTTGAAGCTGGCCATGTAGCCGATCGGCGCATCGAGCCAGACGTAGAAGTATTTGCCCGGCTCGTCGGGGATTTCAAAGCCGAAATACGGCGCGTCGCGGGAGATGTCCCACTGTTGCAGGCCGCTGTCCAGCCACTCGGCGATCTTGTTGGCGACGGCGTCCTGCAACGTGCCGCTGCGCGTCCAGCTTTTCAGCATGGTGTCGAAGGCTGGCAGGTCGAAGAAGAAGTGCTTTGAATCCTTGAGTACTGGCGTGGCCCCGGAAATCGCCGATTTAGGGTCTTTCAGGTCAGTGGGGGCGTAGGTCGCGCCGCACTTTTCGCAGTTGTCGCCGTACTGGTCCACGGCCGCGCATTTCGGGCAGGTGCCTTTAATGAAGCGGTCGGCCAGGAACATTTTCTTTTCCGGGTCGAAATACTGGGTCACCGAACGCGTGGCGATATGGCCGGCATCGCGCAGACGCGTGTAGATCATGCTCGACAGCTCACGGTTTTCGTCCGAGTGCGTCGAGTGGAAATTGTCGAAGTCCACCAGGAAGTCGGCAAAGTCGGCGCTGTGTTCGGCCTTGACGTTGTCGATCAGTTGTTCCGGGGTGATGCCTTCTTTTTCTGCGCGCAGCATGATTGCCGAACCATGGGCGTCGTCCGCGCAGACATAAATGCATTGGTTGCCGCGGTGCTTCTGGAAACGCACCCACATGTCGGTCTGGATGTACTCGAGCATGTGGCCAAGGTGAACGGGACCATTGGCATAGGGCAGGGCGCTGGTAACGAGAATCTTGCGTGGCTCGGACATGGGGCTCGGCTACTTGAAGTGAAACGGAGATCGGCCACTATAAAGGTCTGAGCAATTTTTTTCACCCCGCGTGGCTGTGGGAATGCTCCTTAAAGCAGTGTCCGGCTGCGGTGAAAGCATGTCGGCTTCTGACAGAACAGGTACGATGGCCGTCTGTTTTAGTCAGCCTTTTTTCGGAGTAAGCCCATGAGCGCAGTCAATCGCGCAGCGGTGGAGACTATTCTTCGCCAGTACACCGACCCCTATCTGAATCAGGACCCGGTCAGTGCCGGATGTGTCAGGTCCATTGATATCGACGGTGCGCACGTCAGTGTGCAACTTGAACTGGGCTATGCCGCCGATCTGTTCAGGAATGGCTGGGCGCACGTGCTGAAAACGGCCATCGAAAATCTGGACGGCGTCGGTTCGGCCACCGTCGCGATCAAAAGTGTGATCAGCGCACACAAGGCTCAGAGCCAGATCCCAGGCCTTGCCAATGTGAAAAATATCGTCGCTGTGGCATCGGGCAAGGGCGGTGTCGGCAAATCTACCACCGCTGCCAACCTGGCATTGGCACTGTCTCGCGAGGGCGCTCGGGTCGGCATTCTCGATGCGGATATCTATGGGCCGAGTCAGGGTGTGATGTTTGGCATTCCCGAAGGCACGCGGCCGAAGATCAAGGAGCAGAAGTGGTTTGTGCCGATCGAGGCCCACGGTATCGAAGTAATGTCGATGGCCTTTCTGACCGATGACAACACGCCGATGGTGTGGCGCGGGCCTATGGTGTCAGGCGCGTTGCTGCAACTGGTGACGCAGACAGCCTGGAATGATCTGGACTATCTGGTGATAGACATGCCGCCGGGCACAGGCGATATCCAGCTGACGCTGGCGCAGAAGGTCCCGGTGGCCGGAGCCGTGATTGTCACCACGCCTCAGGATCTGGCGCTGCTGGACGCGAAGAAGGGTGTCGAAATGTTCCGCAAGGTCAACATTCCGGTGCTGGGCGTCGTGGAAAACATGGCGGTGCACATCTGTTCCAACTGCGGGCATGCCGAGCACCTGTTTGGTGAGGGCGGGGGCGAGAAGCTGGCGTCGCAATATGATGTCGAGTTGCTGGCGTCACTGCCTTTGTCGATGCTGATTCGCGAGCAGGCAGATGGCGGCAAGCCAACAGCGATTGCCGAGCCGGACAGTCAGATTGCGATGGTCTATCAGGAGCTGGCGCGCTACGTCGGTGCGCGAATCGTACTGCAGGAAGCTGCAAGCCCGGCGATGCCGACCATTTCCGTCAGCGACGACTGATGGTGTAGCGGTGTTCTGACAGGGGAGGCGCAGTGGTTCGGCGTCTCTCGGTCATGCCTGATGAATGAGCAATTGCTCAAACGCCAGGCAATAAAAAACCCCGCTTTTGAGGGCGGGGTTTTTAAACTGATCAGTACAAGTTAGATAACTTGAACTTCTTCAGCTTGCATGCCTTTCTGACCGCGGGTAGCGATGAAAGAAACCTGTTGGCCTTCTTTCAGGCTTTTGAAGCCGTCGGATTGGATAGCTTTGAAGTGCACGAACAGGTCGTCACCGGATTGTGGAGTGATGAAGCCGAAGCCTTTTTCATCGTTGAACCACTTAACGGTACCAGTTTGGCGATTGGACATAGTATATCTCCTTGGACAAAGTTAACTGCGGCGTAGGAAGAGCCCTGGCCGAGACTGAGTGCAAAGAGCTGGAAAATTCATGGAGATGGTTGGATCGAAATTCAACATCGTGTAGAGATTCTCAGTGACACAAGCAACACAGTGACGCCACCTTAACCCTTTTTTCCGAACGTGCCAATGGTCTGTTGATGATTATTTCCATTCGCAGGAAATCAGCACGGTGCGTCACCCAAACTCTCTATCTGTTGTCTTTGAACCGTCGGCTCCAGCCCGGTAAGATGCCGGATATCTTTTTCAGCACGCTATTCAGGACATCGCCATGAGCATCAAATCGGACAAGTGGATTCGCCGCATGGCGCAGGAACACGGCATGATCGAGCCCTTCGTCGAGCGCCAGGTGCGTGGCGAAGGCGCCAACCGGGTGATCTCGTTCGGGGTGTCCAGCTACGGTTACGATGTGCGTTGCGCCGACGAATTCAAGGTGTTCACCAACATCAATTCGGCTACCGTCGACCCGAAAAATTTCGATGAAAAAAGTTTTGTCGATATCAAAAGCGACGTCTGCATCATCCCGCCCAACTCGTTCGCGCTGGCCCGCACCGTCGAATATTTCCGTATTCCGCGCAATGTTCTGACCATCTGTCTGGGCAAAAGCACCTACGCGCGCTGCGGCATCATCGTCAACGTCACGCCGCTCGAGCCGGAATGGGAAGGGCATGTGACACTGGAATTTTCCAACACCACCACGCTGCCAGCCAAGATCTACGCCAATGAAGGCGTGGCGCAGATGCTGTTTCTGGAGTCCGACGAGGAGTGTGAAGTTTCCTACAAGGACCGTGGCGGCAAGTACCAGGGCCAGCGTGGCGTCACCCTGCCGCGCACCTGATTTACGGGTCAGTTGATTAGTGAAATTGAATTAATACTCTATTTCGCACTCTATCTGCTCACATGCTTTCGCATAATCATTACGTGCGATGGCCTTTGATCTGGAGTGCCCTATGAAGACTCATTTTAAAATCTCTGACCAGGTTCAATCTCCACTAAACGAGATCGGGTTACTCGCCTGGTCGTTGATGGCTCATTCAGATCTCAGTCCTGAGCTGAACATGGTGGGTGGCGGGATTCCGGGCACGCCCGGGCCTGACACGCCCGAGCAGCCTATCGAGCCGGGTATCCCTACCTTGCCGGATGATCCGCCACCAGCGCCTGTCGCCTGACTTATCGGTGCCAGCCTCCTGCCTCGGAGAGCTGGCGTCGGTGTGTCTGTTTCAGACAGTCATGACAAGCCACGTGCGCGGTCAGACCACCCTCCACACCGCATCGCCGCCGGTGACATAAACCGAGCTGTGTTCGACTGGCTGGATACGAAAGCCCCCCGTGAATTCGCCGAATGCCGGTAGCAGGCTGACACGCTGGCCGAGGTAGAAGCACGCCAGCCGCAAGCTTTGCCTGCCCCGGCCATAAAGTCTGTAAACCGGGTGAACGTGCCCTGCGAGCACGTGGAGCTCAGGGTGCGGATCGGGCTCGTGTTGCAAGGCAAATGGCCCCATCGGCAGGGGTTCAGGTACGACGTCGATGCCCAGATATTGCGGAGGGTCGCCCGCCCGTTTGTCATGGTTGCCGCGGATCAGGGTGATGCGCAGCGTCGAACGTTCTGCCCGCCATTGTTCCAGCGCAGAAAGCGTGCCTGCCGCATGGGACTCTGGAGCATGCAGAAAATCGCCTAGAAAGATCAGATGGTCACAGGGGTAGGTGTTCAGCAGGCTGTCGAGCCGACGCAGATTTTCCTGCGTCGTGCCGTGCGGCACAGGCTGGCCGAGCTTGCGATAAGCCGCGGCCTTGCCAAAGTGTGCGTCTGCGATCAGCAGAGCGCGCTCCACGGGGTAATAAATAGCCTTGTCGGCCAACAGCCATAATTCTGCGCCCGCCAGCGTGACCGCGAGGTAAGGATTCATCGTTCAGGCTCCGGCCCTGCAGCTTTTTCCAGATCGCGGACCATGCGCGCGATGCGGTCGGCGAGTTTTTCCGAACTGAGGCTCTCACGAAAACGCTCGACCAGCAGCGGAAACGCCAGCGGCGTGGCGCGTTTTATCGCATGCAGGTCCAGCGTCCGACTGTTGATCTGGCGCAAGGTCAGCTCCAGGCGTTGCAAGTCCAGTTCCTGGCGCAACACCTCTTGTTCGGCTTGAGTCAGCAGCATGTTCTCGGCGTCGTACTGTTTGAATACTTCAAAAAACAAACCACTGGATGCCTGAAGCTGGCGATTGCTCTTGGCCGCTCCCGGGTAGCCGGAAAACACCAGCCCCGAGATCCGGGCGATTTCACGAAAGCGTCGCAAGGCCAGCTCGCCCGCGTTCAGGCTGGCGATAATGTCCGCCAGTAGATCGGTTTCGCTGAAAAGATCGCCTTGCAATGCTTGCGCCCAGTCAATCTCGCTGGCACTGAGCAGCTCCAGACCATAGTCGTTGACCGCGATGGAGAAGGTCAGCGGCTGATAGCGGCTAAGGCGCCATGCCAGCAAGCTGCCCAGCCCCAGGTGCACATGGCGGCCAGCGAACGGGTAAAGAAACAGGTGCCAGCCTTCGCGGGATTTTAGCGTTTCGGCCAGCAGCGTGTCGCGTTGCGGCAGGCCCGACCATTGCTGCTGCACTTCCAGCAGCGGCTTGATGGCCTGCATTTCCGGGCTATTGAATTCACCTCGTGCGGCGGCATCGAATTTCTCTACCACGGCGTTCGCCAGCTCGCTGGACAGCGGCATTCGTCCACCATTCCAGCGGGGCACGGCGGCTTTCTTGCCGGTGGCACGCTTGACGTAGGCGGTCATGTTTTCCACCCGCACCAACTCCAGCAAACGCCCGCCGAACAGAAAGCCGTCGCCGGGCTTGAGCCGGGCGATGAAGCCTTCCTCGACGCTGCCCAGCGAGCCGCCACCGCCGCCTTTTTTCCAGTATTTGAGGTTGACGGTGGCTTCACTGACGATGGTGCCGACGCTCATGCGGTGCCGACGGGCCAGACGCGCATCGGGAACACGCCAGACACCGTCTTCATCGGGTTCGGCGCGGCGGTAATCGGGGTAAGCGGTCAGCGAGTGACCGCCGTTGCGCACGAACGCCAGCGCCCAATGCCATTGTTCATCGCTGAGGTCGCGGTAGGCCCAGGCGCTGCGCACTTCCACCAGCAGCTCGTCGGGCAGAAAACCGCCGCCCAGCGCCATGCTGACCAGGTGTTGCACCAGCACATCAAGTGGCTGGTGGGGGGATTCACGCGGCTCGATCATTCTGGCTGCCACGGCATCGTGTGCGGCGGCGGCTTCGACCAGTTCCAGGCTGTGGGTGGGCACCAGCGTCACGCGTGAAGGGCGGCCTGGCGCATGGCCTGAACGTCCGGCGCGTTGCATCAGGCGGGCGACGCCTTTGGGTGAGCCGATTTGCAGTACGCGTTCGACGGGCAGGAAATCCACGCCCAGGTCCAGGCTTGAGGTGCACACCACGGCCTTGAGCGCACCTTCCTTCAAGGCGCGCTCGACCCAGTCACGGACTTCCCGGGCCAGCGATCCATGATGCAGGGCAATCAGCCCGGCCCAGTCGGGGCGCGCTTCGAGCAGAGCCTGATACCAGATTTCCGATTGCGCCCGGGTATTGGTGAACACCAGGCAACTGGCACTGCTGTGCACCTCGGCGACCACTTGCGGCAACATGCGCAGGCCCATGTGCCCGGCCCACGGAAAGCGCTCGATGGCAGGCGGCAACAGCGTATCGACCAGCAATTGCTTGACGATCTTGCCCTGCACGGTCACGCCGCCGTCGCCGATCAGTACCTGCTGCGCATGCTCCTGATTGCCCAGAGTTGCGGAAATACCCCACACAATCAGTTGCGGGTTCCAATGGCGCAGTCGAGCCAGAGCCAATTGCAGTTGCACGCCACGTTTGTTACCGATCAGCTCGTGCCATTCGTCCACCACGACCATTTTCAGCGTTGACAAGGCGACCTGTGCATCGGCGCGGGTCAGCAGCAGGGTCAGGCTTTCCGGTGTAGTGATCAGTGCCGAGGGCAGGCGTCGGCTCTGACGAGCGCGCTCGCTGCCGCTGGTATCGCCGGTACGCAACCCCACCGACCACGCAATATCCAGCTCGGCCAACGGCGCTTCAAGCGCACGCGCCGTATCCGCAGCCAACGCGCGCATAGGCGTGATCCACAGGACACTCAGCGGTGCAGCGGGCGGTTTGCGTTTGCGTGGCTTGTCGTCAGCGGTGAGGGTGTTGGCGTTGGCGAAGCGGTTGAGCGCGGCAAACCATACAGCGTAGGTCTTGCCGGAGCCGGTGCTGGCGTGCAGCAGGCCGGACTCGCCGTTCTTCACCGCCGCCCAGACTTCCTTCTGAAACGCGAACGGCTTCCAGCCTCGGGCGAGAAACCATCGTCGAGCGAAATCAGTGGGTCTGCTCATCCGTTTGCGTGTGCTCTGAGTGGCGTTAAATCAGAGACAGCGAAGAAAGGGTAATAGTTTTAAATGGTTATGGGGCTCATCGTTAGACACACATCTAACTGACTATCGTGCAGCGCTCTGCGTCGGCATGCCGTTCTGGACGCTCCACGTCCTCTTGACGACGCAGAGCATCGAGCACTGCATACCTACGCTGCAGCGTGCGCAACGATGATCTCAATATCGTGCGGCGCTCTGCGTCGCATGCCTTTCTGGACGCTCCGCGTCCTCTTGCCGACGTAGAGCGTCGAGCACTGCATCCCCACTGGAGCGTGGGGACGATAGTCGTGGATATTTCAGTGCCGGTTACCAAGCATTTCCGGCTTCATGCACAAAAAACGCTATTTCAGATTGCCACTCAAAAACTGCTGCAAACGCTCGCTTTTCGGGTTGTTGAGCACCTCGTCCGGGTGGCCGGACTCTTCGATCTGGCCCTGGTGCAAAAACACCACCTGGCTGGCAACCTTGCGCGCAAAGCCCATTTCGTGAGTCACCAGAATCATGGTGCGGCCTTCTTCGGCCAGGCCCTGAATGACTTTCAACACCTCGCCGACCAGCTCCGGGTCGAGTGCCGAGGTGGGTTCGTCGAACAGCATGATTTCCGGTTCCATCGCCAGCGCACGGGCAATGGCCACGCGCTGTTGCTGGCCGCCGGACAGGAACGCCGGGTACTGGTCGGCAACGCGCTCCGGCAGGCCGACCTTTTCCAGGTATTTACGTGCTCGGGCTTCGGCTTCGGCCTTGGGCACGCCCAGCACCCGGCGCGGCGCCATGGTGATATTTTCCAGTACGGTCATGTGCGCCCACAGGTTGAAGTGCTGAAACACCATCGCCAGCCGGGTACGAATGCGCTGCAGCTCATCCGGGTCGGCCACGCGCATGCCGTCCTTGTCGCTGACCATGCGTATTTGCTTGCCGTCCAGGCTCATCGCGCCATCGTTGGGCTGTTCGAGAAAGTTGATGCAGCGCAAAAACGTGCTCTTGCCCGAGCCGCTGGCGCCGATCAGGCAGATCACATCACCGCTGCTGGCCTTGAGCGATACGCCTTTGAGCACTTTGTTGTCGCCGTAGCTCTTGTGCAGGCCATCGATGGTCAGTTTGTACATGACAGGTCCTCAAGGAGAAAGTAGATAGCCGCTGCGATAGGCCTGGGTGCCGGCGATGTGCGCAATGACCATGCCTGCCGTCGCCATACGGCGCAGCGAACGGGCGTACAGCAGGCCTGCGTTCAGGGCATGGATGCAGGTCACGGCGTCGCTGATCGGGTCGATGACCTCGGCAATCAGTTGGCCGGCCTCGACGTATTCGCCAGGCATCGCGCAGAACACCAGCAGCCCGCCGACCGGTGTGGCAACCGGTTCGACCGCTGCCAGTGGCGTCGCGGGGTAAAGCAATTCGGGGGGTGGCGATAACTCGCCGCCGATGACACCTGCGTCGATCAGGTAATGAATGATCGCCTGACAGTCGCGGCTGGCCAAGGCGTGATTCACATCGCCCTGACCGCGCAGCTCCAGGGTCACCGAGAAGCTGCCCATCGGGATCGGAAAGCGCTCGCCGAAGCGTTGCTGCAATTGCCACCAGACTAGCGTAAAGCACTCATCAAACGACTGGCCGCCCGAGTCGGTGGCCAGCAGGCTGGCTTGCGCGCCCAGATAACGCGACAGTGGCTCGACTTTCGGCCAGGCCTGGGGCGTGGTGTACAGGTGCTCGACCGATTCAAAATCACAGTGCAGGTCCAGCACCATGTCGGCGTCGCAGGCCAGGCGCTGCAGGGTCATGCGCAGCGAGTGTAATTGGGTCGTCACGGGCTCGGCGTTCAGCGCCGCCAACAGGCTGGCGCGCACCAAGGCGCAGTTTTGCTGGGGGTCGTCAGTCAGGCGGGCTTCGATATCATCGCCGACCTGCGCACCAAGGTCGCTGAACCAGCGATTGAAGTTCTGCCCGCTCTCCAACTCGTAACGGCCCAGCGGCGTGTCCATCAACACCTGTTCCAGGCCAATCGGGTTGGCGACCGGCACCACGACGATTTCCCCCAGCAGGCGACCGGCGTTTTCCAGTTCAGCCAGACGCTGTTTCAAGTACCAGGCGACCAGCATGCCCGGCAATTCGTCAGCGTGCAGCGAGGCCTGGATATAGACCTTGCCGGTGCCTTGCTGCGGGCCGTAATGAAAGCTGTGGATCTGCCGGCCAGTGCCTGGCACCGGCGACAGCAGGTCATGTGTGTGATGGCGCATGTTCAGTCCTGATTAATGAGCCGGGCCGAGAAAGGCCAGCCAGCGGCGTTCGGCAAGACGGAACAGCCCGACCAGAATGAACGTAACGGTCAGGTACATGACGGCGGCGATACCGAAGGACTGGAAGGTCATGAACGTCGCGGAGTTGGCATCCCGCGCCACTTTCAAGATGTCTGGCACGGTGGCGGTGAAGGCTACCGTGGTCGAGTGCAGCATCAGGATCACTTCGTTGCTGTAGTACGGCAGCGAACGGCGTAGCACTGATGGCATGATCACGTAGGCATAAAGCTTCCAGCCGGTCAGGCCGTAGGCTTTGGCCGCTTCGACTTCGCCGTGGGCCATGCTGCGGATGGCACCGGCAAAAATTTCCGTGGTGTACGCGCAGGTGTTCAGGGTGAAGGCGAGGATCGTGCAGTTCATCGCGTCGCGAAAGAACGCATCCAGCATCGGTTGCTCGCGCACGGCAGCAATGCTGTAAATGCCGGTGTAGCAAATCAGCAGCTGTATATAGAGCGGTGTGCCGCGAAACAGGTAGGTGTAGAACTGCACGGGCCAGCGCACCCAGCGATTTCTCGACACCCGCGCAATCGACAGCGGGATCGACACGCAGAAGCCGATGGCAATCGAGGCGCTGAGCAGCCACATCGTCATGGCCAGACCGGTGATATTCACGCCGTCTGTATAAAGGAAGGGTTTCCAGTATTCCTGTAACAACTCGATCATCGCTGCGCCTCCCGACTGCCTGCGGCGTAATGCCGTTCAGCCCAGCGCAGAGCGAAGTTCGAGGCGCTGGTAATCATCAGGTAGATCAAGGCTGCCAGCACCAGAAAGTAGAACAATTGATAGGTACTTTTACCGGCGTCCTGCGAGGCCTTGACCAGATCGGCCAAGCCGATGATCGACACCAGCGCGGTGGCCTTGAGCAGCACTTGCCAGTTATTGCCGATGCCCGGCAGCGCGTAACGCATCATTTGCGGGAACACGACGTAGCGGAATCGTTGGCCGCGCTTCAAGCCGTAAGCGGTTGCTGCCTCTACCTGGCCGCGAGGCACAGACAGAATCGCGCCGCGAAATGTCTCGGTGAAGTACGCCCCATAAATGAAGCCCAGGGTGATGACGCCCGCGCCGAACGGATTGATCTCGATGTATTCCCATTCCATTGCGTCGGTGAGCATGGTCAGCCAGGTTTGCAGGCTGTAGAAGATCAACAGCATCAACACCAGATCCGGAATACCACGGATCAGTGTTGTATAAATTTGCGCCGGCACGCGCAGCAGCGCCGAGCTCGACAGTTTGGCACTGGCACCGACCAGCCCGAGCACAATGCTCAGCGCGAGGGACAGCACAGCCAGTTTGATGGTCATCCAGGTGCCTTCCAGCAGCAGCGGGCCAAAGCCCTTCAGGCTGAATGCCGAGAGTCCCAGGGTTTGCATGAGTGCATCGAGCATGGATAAGGCCTTGCGTTTAGCAACAAAAACGCCCATCGATCGGGCGGCGAATCATCGCCGAAATCGATGGGCGTCGGGGTGTTATTTGCCGCTGTACAGGTTCAGGTCGCCAAAGTGTTTTTTCTGGATTTCAGCGTAGGTGCCGTCATCGTGCATGGCCTTGATGCCTTTATCCAGCAGCGCTTTCAGCTCTTTGTTGCCCTGCGCGATACCGATGGCGGTTTTCGCTGGCAGCAGTTCGCTGTCGATAGGCTTGCTGACTTCGTAGTCGGCACCGGCTGGCGATTTCAGGAAACCCAGTTCGGCTTGCAGCATGTCCTGGATCGAGGCGTCCAGACGACCGGAGGTCAGGTCGGCGTAAACCTGATCCTGGTTGGCGTAGGCCTTGGTGGTCACGCCGGACTTGTCCAGCACGGCCTTGGCGTAGGCTTCCTGGATGGTGCCTTGCTCGTAGCCCACGGTCTTGCCTTTCAGGCTGGCCGGGTCAGCGGTAAAGCCTGCACCTTTCTTGAACACCAGCGACGTCGGGCCGGAGAACAGCTCGTTGGAGAAGTCGATGACTTTTTCGCGAGCCGGGGTCACGGTCATTGAGGAGATCACGCCGTCGAATTTACGCGCCTTGAGGCCGGGGATCATGCCGTCGAAATCGCTTTCAACCCATTTGCAGGTGACTTTCAGCTCTTTGCAGATCGCGTTGCCCAGGTCGATATCGAAACCCACCAGGCTGCCGTCGGCGGCTTTGGATTCAAACGGTGCATAGGATGGATCGACGCCGAAGCGCAGTTCCTTGTATTCCTTGGCCATCGTATTACCGGCGGCGATGCACAGAGCCAGTGCAGAAAGAGTCAGCCATGCTTTTTTCATCGTTCAGTCCTTCAAACCTTAAATGGGGCGTTGGGAACACGCGAAGCTTGCTACCGGCAAGTGCCAGATAGGCAATGGTTAGCAATTTCCGAACCAGAGGAACGAACGTGCGTTTGAAATGTAAGGGGTTGTCGCTATTTCGTATTAACGGATGGCAATCTGCCGCGTTGGCGTGCTTGTCCTTCGAAGGCTGGCCATTGAGGCGAATTTCCCGGCGCACCCCGGTCAGGACAAGGGGCAGATTGGTAACGTGAGGGTGATGGTTTCAGCGGGCGAACGCACTTTTGCTTTACGTGATGTTTCAAAAAGGTGCACGCCTATTGGTGCGCCCTTTTGTGGTGCGTCAGTTCAGCAGGTCCTGCAGTGTCGTCAGGCTATCGGCCTCGGCGACCGGTTTATCCTGTCGCCAACGCAGCATGCGCGGGAAGCGTACGGCGATGCCGCTCTTGTGACGCTTGGACAAGGCGATGCCCTCGAAACCCAGCTCGAACACCAAGGTGGGCGTCACACTGCTCACCGGGCCGAACTTCTCGACGGTGGTCTTGCGCACAATGGCGTCCACTTTGCGCATTTCTTCGTCGGTCAGCCCTGAGTAGGCTTTGGCGAACGGCACCAGCGTGCGTTCGCTTGCTTCGGGCGGGCCGTCCCACACGGCAAACGTGTAATCGCTGTACAGACTGGCGCGTCGCCCATGACCGCGTTGCGCATAGATCAGCACGGCATCGACGCTGAACGGGTCGATTTTCCACTTCCACCAGACGCCCATGTCTTTGGTGCGACCGACCCCGTACAGCGAGTCGCGGGCCTTGAGCATCATGCCCTCGACCCCCAGGCTGCGGGATGCTTCGCGCTGGGTGGCGAGGTCGAGCCAGTCTTTGCCGGTGAGCACCGGCGAGGGCATCAGCACCTCGCTCTGACAGCTATCGATCAAGGTTTCCAGTTGCGTGCGGCGTTCGTGTTGCGGGCGGCTGCGCCAGTCAGCGCCTTGCCATTCCAGCAGGTCATAAGCCAGCACCACGACCGGAATGTCAGTGAGGATCTTCTTGCCGAGTGTCTTGCGGCCGATGCGTTGTTGCAGCAGGGCGAAGGGCTGGACTGAGGGCGCAGCGTTCGGGGCGTCATTATCCAGCGCGAACGCTGCATCGCTGTCGTGGCTGATGTCCGGGTTAATGTCAGGTGCTTTCCAGACCACGATTTCGCCGTCGATCACCGTGCCGTCCGGCAGGCATTGCGCCAGGCTGTGCAGTTCCGGGAAGCGGTCGGTGACCAGCTCTTCGCCCCGTGACCAGATCCACAGCCTGCCGTCACGTTTGACCAGTTGTGCGCGGATGCCGTCCCATTTCCATTCCACCTGCCAGTTCTCGGCCGGCCCCAGCAACGTCTCGAACTGGTCGGCAGGCTGCTGCAAGGAGTGCGCAAGAAAGAACGGATAGGGCTGACCGCCACGTTGCGCGTGTTCATCTTCCGATTCAGGCGCGATCAGCTTGAGGTAGCGCTCGGCGCTGGGCCGATGCGACAGGTCTGTGTAGCCGACCAGCCTTTGCGCAACACGCTTGCTGTCGATGTCAGCCAGCGCGGCCAGTGCGCGGGTGACCAGCAATTTCGATACGCCGACGCGAAAGCTGCCGGTGATCAGCTTGATGCAGACCATCAAGCTGCTGCGGTCCAGTTGCGACCAGAACATGGGCAGGCGCGCGGCCAGCTCTTCGGGCGGCAGGCCGCGCAATGGCAGCAGCTTGTCTTCCATCCACGTGGCCAGGCCTTCGTCGTTGCTGTGGTCGGCCTGCGGCAGCAGCAATGACAGGGTTTCCGCCAGGTCGCCGACGGCCTGATAGCTTTCTTCGAACAACCATTCAGGCAGGCTCGCCAGTGTCATGGCTTGCTCGCGCAGCACGCGGGTCGGCACCAGTTGCCTGGGGCGTCCACCGGACAGGAAGTACACGGCCCAGGCGGCGTCCTCTGCCGCCGCTTTTTCGAAATAGTCGCGCATGGCGGCGAGTTTGGCGTTGCTCGACGTGGTGGCGTCCAGCTGTGCATAGAGTTCGGCGAAGGCTTTCATGGCTGAGCCTCCCCCGCAGTTGCCGCATCGGGCTCGGCAGCCGCCGGGTTGCTGTCCTCTTCATCGCCGTATTCAGTGCTGAAGCCCTGGGCGTCCAGCCCCCGTTCGCGCAGATAGCGCACCAGTATGCCGACCGAACCGTGGGTGACCATAACCCGCTCGGCGCCGGTCTGCTCGATAGCCCATAGCAAGCCTGGCCAGTCAGCGTGATCGGACAGCACAAAGCCGCGATCCACGCCGCGCCGACGTCTGGTGCCGCGCAGCATCATCCAGCCGCTGGCAAAAGCGTCGCTGTATTCGCCGAAGCGCTTCATCCAGCTACTGCCCCCGGCCGAGGGCGGGGCGAGGATCAGCGCCTGGCGCAGGGCCGGATCGGTTTTTTTGAAGTCGCCGGCGTAGTGAGTTTCTGGAATGCGGATGCCGCCCTCGCGGTAGACCCGGTTCAGCGGCTCGACGGCACCGTGCACCAGAATAGGCCCGATCTGCGAGTCAATGCCGTGCAGAATGCGCTGGGCCTTGCCGAAGGAATACGCGAACAACACGCTGGCCTTGCCCTGAGCCGCATTGCCGCGCCACCACTCGTTGATGCCTTCGAAAATCTGCGACTGCGGCGCCCAGCGATAGATCGGCAGGCCGAAGGTCGATTCGGTAATAAACGTGTGGCAACGCACCGGCTCGAACGCCGCGCAGGTGCCGTCCGGTTCGACTTTGTAATCCCCGGAAGCGACCCAGACCTCGCCTTCATATTCCAGCCGCACTTGCGCTGAGCCCAACACATGCCCGGCCGGATGCAGGCTGAGTTTTACCCCGTGGTGGGTAATGGTTTCACCGTATTCGAGGGTTTGCAGATTGATGTCCTGCCCGAGGCGCGAACGCAGAATACCCTCGCCACTGGCCGCCGACAGGTAATGCTGATTGCCGGTACGGGCATGATCGCCGTGCGCATGAGTGATCACCGCGCGCTCGACCGGACGCCATGGGTCGATATAGAAATCACCGGGTGGGCAATACAAACCTTCGGGGCGAGCAACGACAAGATCCATGGGATAACCGTATGGATGGGCTTGTTAGCTATGAGCGGGGGCAGGACGGGAAAGTTCGGGGATTTGTGAGTGGGAGCTCAGGGCGACGCTTCGCTTGTCCGCGATTGATAAGGTGTGGGAGCGGACTTGTCCGCGAAGGCAGTCTTCCAGACACAGAAAATACATCGGACGTACCGGCCCATTCGCGGACAAGTCCGCTCCCACACGGTCCGCTTAACACCCGAGCGGACTTGTCCGCGAACTGCCGGGAACCGGCAGCAAAACCTGCCACCTCGGTTCGCCAGACACCGCCGAGGCGGCCTATTCAGGGCCGCTTCGCAGCCCATCGCAGCCGTCGTAACCTCCTGAAGCTCCCACGCCCTCCGGGCAGAAGCCTGCTCTGCGTACCCTCCAGGTACTACGCTTTACTTGCCCGGCGTCAGCGTCAGGCGTTGTTTGCCGTAGCCTTTTTCGTAGTTCTGCTGTTGCAGCGGGATCGACATGTATTGCCCTTTCTGCCAAGGCTCGATGCTGTTGGCGTAATAGGGGCTGGCCGGGTTGCCGGACTGGCCGGTGTTGATCATCCCGGTCATGGGCTCGACAAGGCTGAAATCGACGATCATGCGCAGGCTTGGTGCCACGCGTGCATCGAAGCCTTTGCCCCACTCGAAACCGGACACATTCAGCGTGGTGTGATCACCGCCCGCCGCCGAAGCACTGCGGTTGAACTCGCCGCCGCCCAACTGCCTGGCCAGTGGATTGGCCGAGGTCCAGTTGTCGCGATGCAATTTGCCCCATTGCCAGGCTTTGTGATCACTGCCCAACAAGCTGTCGCCACGGGTGACAGCCGCCGCAAGGCTGCGCGCCAGAATGGCTGGCTTGTCTTCTTTCTGCGGGGTTTTGACGTCATCCCAATACGGGCTGTCATCGCGGCCCAGCAAATGGTCTGCTTGCGGCGAATACGACGAGCTGGCATTGGCCACCAGCGCTTGCCAGGCAGGGCTGGTTTCCGGGCCCAGTTCATCGAGGAAAATCTGTTTGGCGCTTTCCTGCAGAAACAGCTCGTACAGCGCAGCATCAGCCGATGTGGCGCTGAGCTTGCCATCGAACGCCATCAGGCGAGTGAATGCTTCGCGGGCATTGTTGCGATCAGCCTCCGGCAGGGCGTCGATGGCCTGCTTGAGCGGCTTGCTCATGCCTGGCGCCTGGAACATGGTCTTGAGTTTGGCCGCGAACGTTGTGGTCTGGTCGTATTGCATGGCGACGGTGCTGCGCAGGTCCTGCTTGCCGCTGTTGGCCAGCTCGGCGATACGCTCGGCGCGCTCCGGGTAGCCCCACGAGTTGGAAAGCTGCATGCCGTAGCCTTTCGGAATCGTGCGCTGGTTGGCCGCTGCCAGCCAGCCCTGGCGCGGGTCTTGATCATAAGGATGGAGCATCGAGTCGGCAAAACCGTCCCAGTCATATTTGCCGTCCCAGCCCGGCGAAGGCAGCAGGCCCTGGCCTTCACGACGGTTCGGGAAGCGCCCTGTGACTTGCCAGCCAATGTTCGAGGCATCGGCGAAGACCATGTTCAGGGTGATCGCACGGATCTCACGGCTGGTATCGAACGCCTTCTCGACGTTGGGCGCGCGGGACAGGTCAAAGAACGCATCCAGGCTCTTGTCGTCTTTGAAGTCGGGCACTTGCAGCGCCAGGCTCAAGCCATTGCCGGGCGGTGTTGCGCTGGCATTGAGCAATGCGCCGTGACGCGTCTCGTAGACCGTTTCACGAATCGGGCTGCCGCCTTTGACCAGAAAGGTTTCCTGGTGAGAGGCTGCCGGCACCCACTTGCCATCCGCCATATAAGAGACGCGGTTGCCTTCGCGCTTGATCTTCTCCAGGAACAGATCCTGATTGTCGCCCTTGACGTTGCTCATGCTCCACGCCAGCTTGCCGTTGAAGCCGCTCAGGACCAGTGGCAGACCGGCGATGGACGCCCCGGACACCTGATATTTCGGTGCACGGATCTGCACGAAGCTCCACGCAGAGTTGAGCCCGGCGGGCAATTGCATGTCACTGGCCAGCAGGCTTTTACCACTACGGCTACGCTGCGGCGCAATCGCCCAGTTGCTTGAAGCGGCGACGCCGAGCATGTTCAGGTCCGAGAGCTGCAAGGTGATCCTGTTCAGATCGCTCAGACCGGTGACCTGATTGCTCAAATTGAGGCCCTTGAGCTTGTCTGCTTCGGCAAACGGCAGCTCTTCGTCAGGGTAAGTCGGCAGCAGCCAGGCGAGTTTGTCTGCCCCCACTTTCTGCGCCAGCACCAGCGCGGACAGTTCTTCCTGCAGGTTCACCGACAGGCTGAAGTTGAGCAGGCTGAAAATCAGCGCCGAGTCTTCCGGCTTCCAGTACTCAGGCGTGTAACCCGCGCGGGCGACATCGGCCGGTAGCTTGTCGCGGTAGCGGAACAGGTAGGCGTTGACGCCCCTTGCATAGACATCGAAGAAGCGTTTGAGGCGCGGTGAAGCGGCGTTGTACAGGTCGCTGGCGTTCCGCTTGAGGTTCACCGAGCGCATCAGGCGGTCGACTTCCAGCGCGTCCGCCCCGGCCACTTCCGACAAACGGCCCTGCGCCAGCAGGCGCATGCCGAGCATCTGACCGATGCGATCACCGGCGTGCACGTAACCCAGCGTGAACAGCGCGTCGTGGTACGTGCTGCTTTCTATGAGCGGCATGCCCATGTTGTTGCGGCGCACCGACACATTCTGCGCCAGGCCTTTGAGCGGGAAGGTCCCGGAAGCAGGCAGCACAGTCTCGGGATCACCGCCGCCCAGCTGGCAGCCAGCAAGGCTCAGGAAGCTTGCCGCAGCAGCGGCAGCGCCGAATCGGGGTAGAAAATGACGAAGGGCTGGCGAGGCCATGGGCAAGCTCCAAAGGGGTAACGTACAAAAGGCGCTACGTTAGAGAGCAGGCAGGCTGCACGCAAGCGGCACGCACGAGTTTATTTCAGGATTTTACAGAGGCTGACCGGACGACGCTTCGCTTGTTTGCGATCTATCGGTATGCCGGTATGCCGGTATGCCGGTATGTAGGAGCGGACTTGTCCGCGAACTGCCGGGAACCGGCAGCAAAGGCGCGTACGGTTTATCAGGCAAAACCGAGTTAACCTGGTTCAGGGCCGCCTCGCAGCCCATCGCAGCCGTCGTAACCTCCTGAAGCTCCTACAGCCCTTCGGGCAGAAGCCCAATCAGTGGGTATTTCAGGATTTGTGTATCACGCGCCGTGGCATTTCTTGAATTTCTTGTCGCTGCCGCATGGGCACGGATCGTTGCGACCCACGTCCTTCAACGTGTTGCGCACGGGTTCCTGGTGCGCGTGACCGCAGTTCGGGCCGTGGACATGGCCGTGCTGGTGGTCGTGATGATCGTGGTCGTGGTTGCAATCAGGGCCATGAACATGGGCTTGCTGGTTCATCGGGTGTACTCCACAGTTAAATCTGCAATAAAAATCTGGCGCGCATTATCCCGCAAATCAGCGCCGAGCAGTAACCGTCAGTTTTTTTTCGCACTTGATCTTTTTTTAAGTATGCTTAGTTTTTTGCGGGTGTTTTTCAGCATCCCTGTATTTTCTGAACGCGTGAGCCGACCCTATGACCCGACACGAACGTATCGCCAAGGCGATTGCCGCCAGTGGCAGAAAAAAAGGTGAGATCGCTGCCCAGTGCGGTGTGGCCAATTCTGCCGTTACCCAGTGGATCAGTGGCGAGAGCAAGAGCCTGCGGCCTGAAAACCTTTATGCGCTGGCACGCGCAACCGGCTTTCGGGCTGAATGGCTGGCAATCGGTGAAGGGCCTGAAAAGGAGGAGTTCGACGCCAACGTGGCGATGATCGATCAGCCGAAAATGTCTTTTCGCTACCCGGTCATCAGTTGGGTGTCTGCCGGGTCGTGGGAGGAGGCGGTTCAGCCGTACCCCGATGGCTTCTCCGACCGCTATGAAATCTCCGATTACGATTCCAAAGGCCCGGCGTTCTGGCTGGAAGTCAAAGGCGATTCGATGACCGCGCCCACTGGCGTCAGCGTGCCGGAAGGCATGATGATCCTGGTGGACACTGAGGCCGATGTTCAGCCCGGCAGGCTGGTTATCGCCAAGTTGCCCGCCAGCAACGAGGCGACGTTCAAGAAGCTGGTCGAGGATGGCGGTACACGCTATCTGAAGCCGCTTAACCCGGCGTACAAAATGATCGAATGCGATGCCGACTGTCGCATTATCGGTGTGGCCGTGAGGATGACCGGCAGGCTGTGAGCCTTGCGCCACAAGGTTTTGGCAAACCTTCTGAAGACGCACAGCGTCGGACGCCTCCTACAATCCGCTTGCCGGAATCCTTCACTCGGAATACTGTATTTATATACAGTTGTGTGAGGAGGTTGTCATGGTCGACACCAATAATCCAGCGCCCGGCGTAGCGCGTTCCTACGAGCAAATCGGCAGGCGCATCCAGCGGCTGGTCTCGGCACCGGATGTGCAGAAGATCCAGTGGGTCATTGTCACGCGCCAGGAAGACGAGGCCCGGGACGGCTGGGACAGAGTGCTGCAGGAAATCTCCGAAACCGAAGGCATTGAGGTTGACTGGCAGCGAGACGGGTCGGTGAGAATTGGCTGGCAGCGCTATATCGATAACTGAAACAGACAACGCATGAGGTATTGGCCTCAAGCTGCTTGATTAGTTTTTTAAGTATGCTTAAATTTAACGTCTTCATCCCCGTTTATCGCCAGATCATCAACTCGCTTCAATCGCAAGGACGCGACCAAGGGCAGGGCGAGCCCAAGTGCCAGACCGGATGACATCCTTCCCTATTTCCCTGCCATTCACACGGCAGGCGTGCAGTGTCTGAGTTTTTCTGTGTTCGTGAACAGCTGTTATCTCTGGAACGGAGTCAGAACTGATGGATATCTTGAATGGTTTGGCGGACAGGGGCGAGTGGTTGGTGGCCGGTCTGGTTGGCGCAATTATCTCGGGCTGGTGGCACAAGGCTGGTCTGCTCGACTGGCGTGCCTGGATGGTTTTTCTGGTGACCGGGGTGGCGTGCGCCGTGTTCCTCACCGGCATTGCCAGCAATTACCTGGGCGTTGCAGAGCCTCGCAACATCACCGGCATCGGTTTTCTGCTCGGTTCGTTTGGCGCCGCGTTGATCTCCGCCGTCAACCGCGCTTTGTGGGCGGCGGATATCTGGAAGTTTCTGCTGGAGCTGATCAAGGGCAAGCTGGGCGGATAGCTGCGTGGTTGTCGGTGTGGCTATTTGCGGTGCTGGATAAGTTCGTACGGGGCCACATCGCCAGACTTGCCGATCCGCACGCTGTGCCTGAAGACCATGCCGGTCTTGAGTTTGCCTTCAAATCTGTAGTGGATCAGCTCATCGGGCTTCTTCAGCAATTGAGCGATGTACCTGGCGTGCCCCCAGAGGTTGGTGCGGATGGGCACCACAAAGGTTTTCTGGCTGTGACCGTCGACAAAAAACCAGTCGCTGGATTTGCCATCGGCGAGCACCACCTCATTGAGCATGATCTTGTAGTTCAGGCCTCGTACGAACAGGCTGGAGTCGTTAGGATTGTCGACCTCGAAATACAGCTTGAAATCCTGTTGCGTCAGCCTGGCCTTGACCACCTGGACTTTCAACAACTGCACTTCTGGATCCTCGAAGCGGTCAAAACTCAGGTACGAGCATCCACTCAGCCCGAACATGACCAACGCAAGGCTTATGATTCTTGTAATGTGCGCCTGAAAAAACATGGATGTGCTCCGTTTGACGCCTGAGTCTAACAACTCAAGGGTCACGGGTAACGCGCTTGTTGCGCTGTCTGATGCTACGCCATACTTTTACTGACGTGCTTATCGGTGTCTCCATGAATGTCTACGAAATTGTCTTCAGCGCCGAACTGGTCGCTGGAGCCCAGCCCGAAAAGGTCAGGGCCAATCTTGGCAAGCTGTTCCAGGCTGACGCCGAGCGCCTGGAGCTATTGTTTTCGGGGCGTCGACTGGTTCTGAAAAACAACCTCGACGCCGCCACGGCCGAGAAGTATCGCGCCACGCTGGAGCGGGCCGGCGCTGTGGTTCAGGTACTGGAAATGAACGTGCCGCCGCTCATGGAAGAAGTTGAACTGGCCCCGCCACCTGACGAGCCGACCTGGCTGCGCAAGGCATCTGGCAGTACAGGCCGACTGCAAATCAAGCCACGCGATGCCTATATGGCCGCTTTCAAGGATGTCGACGCGCCGGATTACTCGGTGGCCGAGACGGGCGCCGATATGTCTGAGGCCAAGCCTGAGCCCGTGGCGCCGCCTCTGGACCTCTCCCGATTGAGCCTGGCCCCGGCGGGCAGCGACATGGGGCAAGCCGTCCAGACCGTGTCGAAGGCGCCACCCGACACCTCGCATTTGCGGGTCATCCCGGAATAATGCCACCAGGCATCTGAAATCCTGAACCGGAATTATTTTCAATCAGCCCTGTTACTTTCAACAGTTCGTTCGGCTAACAGGCATTGAGAAATAGTCCATCAGGAGTTGCCCGATGTCCCGCTCGTTAGACACCCTTCTGCGCCCCAGTCTTCTGGCGATGGCGATTGCCCTGTGCACGCCGCTGGTCAGCCCGCTGTTGATGGCTGCGCAACAGACCAGCGTTGTTGCCTACGACCTGCCTGCAGGGGCCTTGCCGACCACATTGAATCAGATCGCCAGCCAGAGTGGCCTCGCACTGAGCCTTGATCCTGCGCTGGTTGCCGGCAAAACGAGCTCGCCGGTGAAGGGCAGTTTCGATGCGCCGGGTGCCCTGCGGGAAGCGTTGCGTGGCAGTGGCTTGCAATTGGTGCAAAGCAGCGTCGGGACCTACACGCTAATGGTCATGGAGCAGAACGCCCTGAACCTGTCGGACGTCAATATCAACGCCAGCAGCGCACCTTTAGAAGGCTCGGAAGCGGCAGGTTATCGCAGCGAAAACTTCAGCAGTGTCGGCGCGCTGGGCGGCATGAAGTTGCAGGACGCGCCGTATTCCATCAGCGTGACACCTCGGGCTCTGCTGAAAAACATTCAAGCCACCTCGCTGGACGATGTCATCAAGCACAACCCGTTCACCCAGATGTACTCGCCGACCAGCGCCGGTTACGCCAGTGCCGTCAATATTCGCGGTTTCAGCAGTTCTGGCAGTCTGAACATCGCCAATGACGGCCTGCGCTTTACCAACGGTGCCGATGGCAGCAACTACATTGAAGAGATGGAGCAACTGGAAGTCATCACCGGCCTGACCGGCTTCCTGTACGGCCCGGCCTCACCGGGCGGGCTGGTCAACTACGTCATCAAACGCCCCACCTATGAGCGCTACAACAGCGTCACCCTGGGCAATGCCGGTGGCGAAAACTACTACCTGCATGGCGATTTCGGCGGGCCGATCGACAGTGAAGGCAAATTCGCCTATCGCCTCAACGTGCTGACCCAGGACGGCGAAACCGCCGTTGATATGAACAAGCGCCGTCGTGAAATGATTTCCCTGGCGCTGGACTGGAACGTCTCCGATGACCTGCTGGTGCAGTTCGACGCCTCGCACAAGAAAACCCAGATTCGCGGTCTGACCAGTTACTGGTATTTCAACGACCAGTCCTTGCGCCCCAGTGCGGCGTCGCTGGACAACGACAAGCTCTACAGCCAGAAATGGTCGTTTTCCGATTACGAGTCAGACAAGGCGGGCGTACGCGCCAAATGGCGTCTGAACGACACCTTCACCTTGCGCGCAGCGTTCGCGGCTCAGCAGTACACGTCGGAAAACACCTACACCGGGCCGACGGTCTCCAGCGCAGGCGTGTACTCGCAGCCGCTGTACGCTTTCGCCCCGATTGAGACCGAAGAAAAGACCGGCTCGCTGTTTCTGGATGCCGCATTCGATACCGGCTTTCTTGGCCACAAAGTCACCTTTGGTTATCAGGGCAATACGTCTCGCCAAAAACAGTACGAGGACCACGTCCCGTACACGCCTGCTCAGCCCGGCCCGCAATACACCTCGCCGGTCGGCACGATCCCGCTGGACCAGACCCCTCAGGTCGGTAAGCCGTCCTACTCGATTGGTCACGGCAACCAGCGCCTGGCCAATAGCACGCAGAGCAACAACTTCCTGATCGGCGACGTCATCACCTTCAACGAGCAATGGTCGGCGATTCTTGGTGTGACCAACACGCAGATCAAGACCTACGCCAATGAGTTCGTTTACGCCAAGGCATTCGGCTCGGCTGAAACCGAGACTAAATACGATGAAAGCAAAACCTCGCCGAATATCTCGCTGGTCTACAAACCGCTGCCGTGGCTGACCACCTACGCGACCTATATAGAAGGCCTGCAAGCCGGAGGCATCGCGCCAAGCGGCACCGCCAACGCCGGTCAGGCTTTTGCGCCTGAAGTCAGCGAGCAGTATGAAATCGGCGCCAAGGCGACGCTGGGTGAAACACTGTTCACTCTCGCGCTGTTCAATATCGAGAAGCCCAACGGCTACACCACGGGCGGGAATATCTACGTGGTGGACGGGCGTCAGGAAAACAACGGGCTGGAGTTCAGCGTGACCGGCAAAGTCATTCCG
Source organism: Pseudomonas sp. CFBP2511 (assembly GCF_030209255.1). Lineage (NCBI taxonomy): Bacteria > Pseudomonadati > Pseudomonadota > Gammaproteobacteria > Pseudomonadales > Pseudomonadaceae > Pseudomonas > Pseudomonas sp. CFBP2511. Next base: position 75,735 of record NZ_JARVSI010000011.1, read on the forward strand.
GAACTGACGCTGGTCGGCGGTTTCACCTTGCTGGACCCGAAGATCAAGAAAACCGGCGTGTCAGAGGATGAAGGTAACGTGCCCACCAATGTCGCCAAGCAACTGGCCAAGGTCTATGCCGAATACGACATCAATCAGATGCCGGGCCTGGCCATGACCGGCGGCGCGTTCTTTACCGGCAAGCAATACACCGACCAAAGCAACGAAAACGACCTGCCGTCCTTCACCACCTTCGACGCCGGCGCGCGTTACCGCATGCGCGTCTCGGAAAATGACCTGACCTTGCGGGTCAACGTCAGCAACCTGGCCAACAAGGAATACTGGCTCAACAGCAGCTACCTGGGCGACCCGCGCACCGTCGCGTTCTCGGCGCAGCTGGAGTTTTGAAGACTGGCTCGTGACCACTGGAGCGTAGGCACGACGACTATCGTGCGACGCTCCGCGTCGCATGCCGTTCTGGACGCTCTGCGTCCGGTCTTGAGTGTGCGGCGCGGCGCAGATCTTTGACGCAGAGCGTCACGCACGGCATTCCCACGGAGCGTGAGGAACGATCATCTCAACTATCTCAAATCACATAAGCCGAGCAGCACTTCTTGAATTTCTGCTCGCTGCCACACGGACAACCATCATTGCGGCCGGCCTTGAGCGGGACGGTGGAATCGATGAAGTACCAGTGGCCCTGATTCTGCACAAACGATGAGCGTTCCTTGTGGCTGTGTTCGCCATTACCATCGTGCCAGCGTGCAGTAAACGTCACGAAGGCGTGCTCGGGTTTGCCGCCCAATACCTCCGCGCTTTCCACTTCAAGCCCCAGCCAGGTGCTTTGCGCGCTCCATTGTGCGATGGCTTCACGGTCCAGCGCGGTTTGCTGCACCGGCAGCGTGGTCTGCACCAGATAATCCGTCAGCCCCAGCACGTACGCGCTGTAACGCGAGCGCATCAGTTTTTCCGCGCACGGCGCAGGCTGGCCGGCGTGATAGTGACCGCAGCAGGCGAGCAACAGGTCGCCACTGCCGCAGGGGCAAATAGCACTACTCATGATTCACCACCAGTATTTTCCAAAGTTCTCCGGGTTGGCCCAATATTTTGCGTTCAGCCAGTCGGGCACCTGCTTGTACTCGCGCAAGTCGTAGGTAAACAGGTTCAGCACCTGATCGTCGCGCGCGAAGCGTTCGCTGGATTGCAGGGCCAGCGAGAAAAAATCGGTCTCCTGCCAGCCGCATGCCTGCAAGTCGGCCAGCACCGCGATGCGGCTGGCGTTGAGGTTGCGGATGCCGCCCAGCAGTTCCAGGCCGGTGCGCTTGGGGATATGCTCCAGGCAATCGACCACCAGCGCCAGGTCGAACCGTTGTGCGGCCAGATGCGCGGGCAGGGTGCCGGGCTCGGCCAACGCCACCTTGGTCTGCGGGTGTGCGTCCTGAAAGGCCTGCAGCGCAGGAAACGCTTGCGCCCCGATCAACAGCAGGCGCTCGGGAGCGTAACGGTCGAGCAGCGCAGCCAGCGCTTGCTGGGGCGTGCGGGTTGAGTAGCCGACAGTCATCAAAAGTCCTCTGGTTGACTGACAAGACTAGCCTGCCGAACCGGCCCTGAACAGCAGTCAGTCACCTGTGATTGCATCACACAGGCGCGGCAACGATCTATGCTTGATCTTTTTTAATACACCGCTGGCATATTCGCTGAACAGCACGTCTACTGTGCGGCGACGAAAAGCGTGCAAAGACGTCGCGTTCGTAACGGATATCACAAGGGGGCAGGCAATGAAGCTGTTTTGGGGGCTGGGAAAGATCTTGATGCTGGGCTTCTGGCTGGTCGTGCTGATCAATGCGGTCATTGAAGCGCCCAGCCCGTTCGGCGTGATGATCGACATGGCGGGCGCCGTACTGTTGTTGACTCACCTGCTGGAACTGTTTCTGTTCAACGGCAGCCTGCGCGGTCGCAGGCATCCGTGGCGCGACCGGGGCAAGATAATCCTGTTCGGCATCTTCCATGTTCAATCCATCAGCCGCTCGGCTGCAAGGCACTCCCATGCGTAAGCTCGTTCTGCTGGCGGCACTGTTCAGCCCATTGGCCCTGGCTCAGACCATTATTGTTGCGCCGCATTCGCTCATGCGCCTGCCGGGTAACAGCAGCGTGCTGCAGGTCGAGCGCCTTGAGGTGTCCGATTACGGCACCTTGCTGATCCCCGCCGGTATTGATGACGTGAAAATCGGCGAACTGGTGCTGGGCCACGAAGCGCGCATCGCTATCGTACCCGGCGTGCAAGCGTTCAATCTGGTCGTGTTGAAAGGTGAATTCGGCACCGGCAGCCAGATCACGGCACGAGGCGCTCCGGGTACGTTCGAGAAACTGGCGCTGCCTGGGCGCAACCTGACCCTGCGTTTGCAGAGCCTGAATGCCGAAGAGTTGTCGATTGACGCGCGCGGCGGTGCGGGCAGCCCTGGGTATGCAGGGCTCGATGGCGGTACTGGCGAAGAGCCGGGGTGCATGTGGGGGCAGGGCGGGCGTGGTTACAACGGTGACAGCGGCGGCAACGGCCGCGACGGGGCAGCAGGTGCGCAGGTTCGTCTGGAGCTGCCACAGAGCTTCCCCGCCGAGCGCATCAAGGTGAATGTCGCTGGTGGCGCGGCAGGCAAGGGTGGCGAAGGAGGCAAGGCCGGCAAAGGCGGCGCGTCCAAAGGCTGCATCGTCTACCGCGCGGATGGTGGGAAGGCAGGCAGAGCAGGTGAGGCCGGTCTGCCCGGTGTGGCGGGGCCTGCGGGCAGTCTGATCCTGCAGCGCTTGTAGCCCTCCAGCGCCTTGTCTTCAAAAGCCCGTCCGGCTCAGGCGCAACGCCTGAGCCGGACGGTCATCGCAGCAGCGCGCTTATTGCGGCACGCCTTTCTCCCAGTTCTTCCAGTCGCCAACAATCGCCTGCACCAGCGGGTTGCCCGTGCGGTACAGGTTTTCCAGTGCCGGTACGAACGCCCCCTGATCGGCGTACTTGAGCAGGTTGTCCACCTCGCTGTAACCCGGATACGGACGATCAAAGTCCGAGCCCGCGCGCACCACGGCCAGACGATTGACATCTACCTTGCCCGCCTTGCTGGCACGCAACAGGGCTTCGTACGTGGAGTTGTCCTCCTGCTGGGTGGTGCAATACACGCCTTTGCCGTCGGTCAGCAGCTTGGTCCAGACTTCCGCCCGCTCACTCAGGCGCGTCCCGGAAAACCACGTATTGCCCGCCAGCGTGTCGCACTGGGTGACTTGCGGTGGCTGATTGGCGGGTGCGTAAGGGTATTTGACGCGCCAGGCAGCCGATTCCTTGCTCTCGCTGAGCACGACCTTCTGCGACAGGGCGAACGCCTTGGCCTGAAGCTTGGGGTTCAGTTCGAAGACTTCGGTCTTGTAGTCCAGCGGCGGCTTCTCGTTCGGACCTTTGGTGTTGATGCCCAGATAACCGGTCGGCCAGTCCTTGGGTACGTCGCGGGAATCGATTTCCCACTGGGTGCCGAACTCCACCAGATAATGCGCCCACGCGGTGGTGCCCAGAGAGCCGTGATGCGGGTTGATACCGGCAATACCGGCAACGATGAAATAAGTCTTGCGCAGGTCGAACTGCGGCGACAACGCCAGCGCCAGCGTCGAAGCCGCCGCATTGGTCTGGCCCATGCCGGTGACCAGCAGGCAGACGTCCTGCTCGTTGCAGCGGATGGCCGGGTAGTCGGCTGCCAGCCCCAGCACCTGAACCTCTTTAGTCAGGTGCAGGCGATCGATCCAGTTCTGCGCTTCGGGGGCGAACATGGCGATCAGCATCACTTTGGGCGTGACCGGCGTGACCTGCGCGGTGGCCGCCCAAATGCCGGGGCTGAGTAGGGCCAGTGTGGCGCAGAGAGCATTGCGAGTAATGTGTTTCATGAAAACTCCTGTCGTCAAAATCAAATTCAGAACTGATAACCCACGCCTGCGTAATAACCCCAACCGTCCGAGCGCGCCCGGAAGTTGCCGTCGCCGAAGTTGAGCTCACTGCCGTCCTGCCAGTTGCCGCCGTTGTGGAAGTAACGGCCTACCAGCGTGAAGCGCAGGTGAGTGAAGGCATAAAGCAGCACGTTGGTGGCAACCGTGGAGTTACCGGTGCGTGCCGGATCGTTCTTGAGGTCCGAGCCGAAGTCGAAGTTGGTGAAGCCGATATAGGTCAGCGATGCGCCATTGTCGAATTTGCTGATCGGTACGATGTATTTGAGCTGGGCACGATAACCGTCCCACGAATACTCGTTGCTGGCGCCGTAGTTTTCCCACTGGTAGCGGCCGTAGAAATTGGCCGACAGATTGACCCGCGAATGGGTGTCGATGTCCGTGCCCAAGCCGCTGTACAGCGTGTTGGCGCGGTTGGCCGAGTTGCTGCCGTGGTCGTAGATCCAGTCGAAGGCGACGTACCATTCCTTGAACGGCCCGACCGCCAGGCTGCGACCGGCCAGATAGTCGATGGAAATGCGCGGCTCGTGCTCCATGAACAGTGGCGAGCCATGGTCCCAGACGCCTTTGTCATTATCGTTGCCGATGCCGAGGATCTTCGGCACATCCACATAGCCGTACAGCTCAAACGGCCCTTTGCGGCCGAAGTACTCGTACTCCAGGTAGATGTCATCGTTGGGCTTGGGGCCGAAACTGATGTCCTTGCTGCCGATCAGCGTCAGGTCCTGATTGAACCAGTCTGAAAAGTACGCGCCTTTGCCTTCCTTGGGCGATGCGGGGGGGCTGAGCGCTTCGCCCTGCGCGGAATCTTCCGCGCTCGCCGGCTGCGCCAATGCTGCGGTGCAGGGCAATGCAGCAACTGCTGCGAGCAGCAATGGAATCATGACGTTGCAGAGGGCTGCGGGCTGGGTGAAAAACTGCTTTGGCATTGAAACTCCTTTTTATGGTCCCGTACTGTCAATCGCGTACTGTGAGCCGCGTATTGCTGGCCACTGACGGCTGATCGCAAACGTTTGCACAGCGCATGCCAAAGAGTTTCAAGGTCTTGAACAGGCTGGATATAGGCCTAGGAAGATGACCGATCGGGCAGGAATCTGCTCACAAGCTGTGCGCGGTATCACCTCCCGTGCCCTGTGATGTTCCGTTTCGCCTCAAAACACCGGACGCGCCGCTGCCAGCGCGACCACGGCCAGGCCGATAATCAGATTGATGCCGACCAGCCGACGGATATGGCCAAGTGCTGCTGCGCCTTCGGCCCATTGCTCGGCGTCCACCGCCCGACGCAGTTCTGGCAACTGCAATGAATGGATACGCAAGAACAGCGCAACCATCACCACGTAAAGGCCCATCATGATTTGCACATAGCGCGGCGCGGTTTCAAAGCCGGTGAAGTTCAGCTGGATCATGCCGATGCCGGTGACAGGCAGCACGATCACGGCCGCCCAGACCCAAATGAAGAAGCGTGGAAACACCTGGACCCACACTTTCAAGCGGGCAGGGCCTTCAAGTGCTGCAATGACTGCTGGACGCAAGACCATCCAGGCGAAAAACATCCCGCCCACCCAGACCAGAGCAGCCAGCACATGCAGCGTATAAACAGTGGAAAAAGCGGTCATCGGACACTCCGTTCTGCGCGGATGGATTTAGCGCGCTATGATAGCGCCCACTCAGAACCACTGAAAATTTATCCAGCCTTTTTAGCCGTGCCCCCGAACCGAAGCCAATGATCAGTACCGAACTCAAAACCCAGATCCAGGGCGCTTACTCGCGTTTCCTCGAAGCCAAGAGCCTCAAGCCGCGCTATGGCCAGCGATTGATGATCGCTGAAGTCGCCAAGGTGCTGGGGGACATTGATACCGATGAAGAGGGGCGTCGTTCGGGCGACCCTGCAGTCGTGGCTGTCGAGGCCGGGACGGGCACCGGCAAGACCGTGGCCTACGCCATCGCCGCAATTCCCACTGCCAAAGCGGCGGGCAAACGGCTGGTGATTGCCACGGCAACCGTCGCGCTGCAGGAGCAGATCGTCTACAAGGACCTGCCGGACCTGATGCGCAACAGCGGTCTGAACTTCACCTTCTCGTTGGCCAAGGGGCGAGGCCGTTACATGTGCCTGTCCAAACTCGACGCATTGCTGCAGGAGAGTGACGCGACCAACGCGACCGCGCAGCTGTTCGAGGAAGAAGGCTTCAAGATCGAGGTCGATGAAGCCAGTCAGAAGCTGTTCACCAGCATGTTGCAGAAGCTGGCGGGCAACAAATGGGACGGTGACCGCGACAGTTGGCCACAGGAACTCGCCGACCAGGACTGGGCGCGGCTGACCACCGATCACAGCCAATGCACCAACCGTCATTGCCCCAACTTCCAGCAGTGCGCTTTCTATAAAGCGCGCGAAGGCATGGGCAAGGTTGACGTGATCGTCACCAACCACGACATGGTACTGGCCGACCTCGCGCTGGGCGGCGGCGCAGTATTGCCAGACCCGCGTGACACGCTGTACGTGTTCGACGAAGGCCATCACTTGCCCGACAAGGCCATCGGCCACTTTGCCCATTACACCCGCTTGAAATCCACCGCCGACTGGCTGGAGCAGACCGCCAAGAACCTCGCCAAGCTGCTGGCCCAGCACCCCTTGCCTGGCGACCTGGGCAAGCTGATCGAGCAAGTGCCGGAGCTGGCCCGCGAGATCAAGGGCCATCAGCAGTTCATGTTCGGCGCCTGCGAGCAACTGGCGGATTTCCGCGCCGGTGAAGACATGCAAGGCCGTGAACGGCCTCGGCATCGCTTTATCGGTGGCGTGATCCCCGAGCACATCCGCGAGATGGGCATCGAATTGAAAAAGGGTTTCGCCCGTCTGGACGATCTGTTCACGCGCCTGACCGAACTGCTTAAAGAAGGCATGGACGGCGAGGTCAACATCGGCATCGCCAGCCATCAGGCTGAAGAGTGGTACCCGTTGTTCGGCAGCCTGTTGGCCCGAGCCCACGGCAACTGGGAGCTGTGGACGGCGTTCACCGCCGAAGACCCGGAAGACAGCCCGCCGATGGCACGCTGGCTGACCCTGGCCGACAGCGGCGCATTGTTCGATATCGAGGTCAACGCCAGCCCGATTCTGGCCGCCGAGATGCTGCGCCGTAACCTGTGGAACATCGCCTATGGTGCGCTCGTGACCTCGGCCACCCTGACCGCACTGGGCAAGTTCGACCGTTACCGCATGCGTGCCGGCCTGCCCAAAGGTGCCGTGACGGCGGTGGTGCCCAGCCCGTTCCACCACGCCGACGCTGGCGTGCTGCGGGTGCCGGACCTCAAGGCCGACCCGCGTGACTCGGTGGCCCATACCGCTGCGATCATTCGTGACCTGCCCGGTCTGGTCGAAGGTTCGCGAGGCACGCTGGTGCTGTATTCGTCGCGCAAGCAGATGCAGGACGTTTTCGATGGCCTGGACCGCGACTGGCGCAAGCAAGTGTTCATTCAGGGCAATCTGTCCAAACAGGAGACGCTGAACAAGCACAAGGCACGGGTCGACAGTGGCGAATCCAGCGTGCTGTTCGGGCTGGCCAGCTTTGCCGAAGGGGTGGACTTGCCCGGTGCATATTGCGAGCACGTGGTAATCGCCAAAATTCCATTCGCGGTGCCGGACGACCCGGTCGAGGCGGCGCTGGCCGAGTGGATCGAGGCGCGTGGCGGCAACCCGTTTATGGAAATCGCCGTGCCTGATGCGTCGTTGCGTCTGGTGCAGGCCTGTGGCCGGTTGCTGCGCACCGAAGAAGACCGCGGCACCATCACGCTGCTGGACCGTCGCGTCGTCACCCAGCGCTACGGCAAGGCGATTCTCAATGCGTTGCCGCCGTTCCGCCGCGAGATTTCCTGAATAACAGCTGTCGGTTGTCTCTGGTCTGTTCCCAAAGCGCTCGATCGCTGGAACAATATGCGCCCATTGGCCTGTGATCAGGCCCAGTACCGTCAGTCAGGAGTCAGCCGTTGCAGATCCAGGGTCATTACGAACTTCAATTCGAAGCGGTGCGTGAAGCCTTTGCGGCGCTTTTTGACGATCCTCAGGAACGTGGCGCTGCCTTGTGCATTCAGGTCGGCGGCCAGACGGTGGTCGATCTCTGGGCGGGCACGGCCGACAAGGACGGGGCCGAGGCGTGGCATACCGATACCATCGCCAACCTGTTCTCCTGCACCAAGACGTTCACCAGTGTGGCGGTCTTGCAACTGGTCGAAGAGGGCAAGCTGAAGCTGGATGAACCCGTCGCCAGGCTCTGGCCCGAATTCGCCGCTGCCGGCAAGGGCTCGATCACCTTGCGTCAATTGCTCTGCCATCAGGCGGGTTTGCCCGCGCTGCGCGAGCCACTGCCTGCAGAAGCGCTTTACCAGTGGGAGACCATGACGGCAGCGCTGGCGGCTGAAGAGCCGTGGTGGACGCCGGGGCAGGGCCACGGTTATGCGGCGATCACCTACGGCTGGCTGGTGGGCGAGATGCTGCGCCGTGCCGACGGGCGCGGGCCAGGCGAGTCCATTGCTGCGCGTATCTCGCGTCCGCTGGGGCTGGATTTTCATGTCGGTCTGGCAGATGACCAGTTTTATCGCGTCGCGCATATCGCGCGCGGCAAGGGCAATGCGGGCGACGCTGCCGCTCAGCGCGTGCTGCAAGCGACGATGCGCGAGCCCGCGTCCATCACCGCCAGGGCGTTCACCAACCCGCCGTCGATCATGACCAGCACCAACAAGCCGGAGTGGCGCCGCATGCAGCAGCCGGCGGCCAACGGTCATGGCAATGCGCGCAGTCTGGCAGGTTTCTATAACGGCTTGCTTGATGGCAGCCTGCTTGAAGCAGACATGCTCAATGAACTGACTCGAGAGCACAGCCTCGGCCAGGACAAGACCCTGCTGACCTCGACCCGCCTTGGGCTGGGTTGCATGCTTGACCAGCCAGCGGAGCCCAACGCGACGTTCGGTCTGGGCCCCAAGGCATTTGGTCATCCGGGGGCAGGCGGTTGCGTGGGCTTTGCCGACCCGGATTACGACGTAGCGTTCGGCTTCGTCACCAACACCCTGGGCCCCTACATTCTGATGGACCCTCGCGCGCAAAAGCTGGTTGGCGTACTGCGTGAGTGTTTGCAGTAAGTATCGGCCATAAGTGCTTGTTTCATACCGACTGTCAGTTAAATGGCTGTAACAGGAACCGTACGACGGTTTCTTTTTCCAACTGCATCTTTATGCATGTTATACCGGCGTAGTTACGTCCTTCTGTCTGATCAAAACCGTTGCGGGTCATCCATGTCGTCCAATAAAAGCCTCGTTCTCGCCCTGTGCATCGCTGTTACCGGCTGTGCTCAAACTCCTCAGTCCGACTCTGCTGCAACCGGAGGCCATTGGTGGCAGTTCGGTTCTGGCAGCGAGTCTTCCGATGCCGGCACCGATGCGAAAGCTCCCGCACCGGCTCCGGCGCCCGCTCCGGTGGCCAAGGCTGCTGCAACACCGGCCGCTGCGGCTGGCGCTGAAAGCAGCGGCCCGTGGTACTGGCCGTTCGGCTCCAATGACAACGCGCAGGCAAAGCCTGATGCCGTTGCCAGCAAGCCGGCAGACAAGCCTGCTGCGCCTGCGATGGTTGCCAAGTCGGAGACCGATACCAAGTGGTGGTGGCCGTTTGGTGCCGAAGGCCAGAAGGACGAGCCTAAAGCGCTGCCGATGCCCGATCCGAAAGTGACCCAGGCCTGGCTGGACGAGTACGAGCCGCGTCTGCGCGCTGCCATCAAGGACAGCCCGTTCCAGCTGGAACGTCGCGAAGACCTGCTGGCGATCACTGCGCCGGTCGACAGCTCCTTCAACCCGGACCGCCCGGCCATGTTGCTGCCCAACACACTGGGCCCGATCACCCGTCTGGCCAAGGTGGTCGAAGGTGATCAGAAGACCGCAGTGCTTATCCTCGGCCACGCTGACACATCGGGCCCTACCGAAGGTAACCAGAAGATCAGCCAGGAGCGTGCGCAATCCGTTGCCGCGATCTTCCGCCTCAGTGGTCTGGAGCGTAATCGCCTGAGTCAGCGTGGCATGGGCGCGGTCATGCCGCGTGCCGCCAACGACAGCCTGGAAGGCCGTGCGCTCAATCGCCGTGTCGAGATTCTCATGACGCCGCAGGACACCATGCGCGCCCTGATGGCCCGTTACGCGCTGCCGCCGGTTGCTCCCGTCATGGTCGCCACCCAGAACGTCAAGCCAGTAGCGCCAGCACCTGCTGCCGCGCCTGCCAAGAAAGCCGCCGTGGCGAAGAAAGACACTGCCAAGAAAGCGCCGGCCAAGGCCAGCACCGCCAAAAAGGCTGCGCCTGCCAAGACCACCGCTGCGGCTAAAAAGCCAGCAGCCACCAAGGCCGCGGCCAAAGCGCCTGCCAAGAAAGATGACAGCCAGGCCAGTAACTGAGGCCTGTGTACCTCAACGACTTTCGTCTCCACGCTTTGCGTTGTGCACGGGTCCTGAATAGCCCGAGAAACAAGGCTTTCAGGCTTCTGCCCGTAGGGCGTGGGAGCGAACTTGTTCGCGAAGAGGGCCTTACATTCACCCATGATTTATCGCCCACAACATAGCCTTCGCGAACAAGTTCGCTCCCACGGCCTTCGGCCAGAATCAAAAACGAATGTGTGATAACGACGAGCGCCGAGCCTCGTAACGAGAGTTAGCTAACGTTCATGATATCTGCGCAGGAATAAAACCATGACTCAAACCCTGGCCGACATGCGCCGTGATTACACGCGCGACGGGTTGACCGAAGCGCAGTCGCCGCAAGAGCCGTTTGCGCTGTTCCACACCTGGTTTGAAGAAGCAGTGAAAACCGAGCAACCACCGGTCGAGGCCAACGCCATGACCCTGGCCACGGTCGATGAGGAAGGACGCCCCCATTGCCGGGTTTTGCTACTCAAGGGGCTTGATGCTCAGGGCTTTACCTTCTTCACCAACTACGAAAGCGCCAAGGGCCGGCAATTGGCCGCACATCCATTCGCGGCCATGACTTTCTTCTGGCCAGCGCTGGAGCGTCAGGTGCGTATTGAAGGCCGGGTCGAAAAGGTCAGCGCTCAGGAGTCCGACGCTTATTACCAGGTACGCCCGTTGGGCAGTCGTCTTGGCGCATGGGCATCGCCGCAAAGCCGGGTGATTGCCGATCGCGACGAACTGGAAGGCTTGATCAGACAGACGGAACAACGCTTCGCAGACACCCAGCCACACTGCCCCGAGCACTGGGGTGGCTACCGTCTTTTGCCAGAGCGAATCGAGTTTTGGCAGGGAAGATCCAGTCGCCTTCACGACCGTTTGAACTATCGTTTGATAAACGCCAAATGGGCACGCGAGCGTCTTGCCCCCTGATTGAATTATTCGTCTGCTCAGCCGTCTGAGCGTTAGACAGGCCGTCGCTGTATGACGCCTGAATGAACTTAAATTGCAGGACCGGGGCCGTGACAGCATCGTTGTCAGGTAGTCTAATGGCCACTGGTTCCTCTGGAGATTCCTTTTATGCGCAAGTCTGCTCTTCTGGTTGCTTCGTTCACTGCGATGGCGTTGATGCTGGGCGGCTGTACCTCAAATCTGACCGGTGATTCCTATTCCCGCGATGAGGCCAGGACTGTACAGACTGTCCGCATGGGCACCATCGAATCCTTGCGTCCGGTCAAGATCGAAGGCACCAAGACGCCAATCGGCGGTGTTGCGGGCGCGGTTGTCGGCGGCGTTGGCGGCAGCGCCATCGGTGGCGGTCGCGGCAGCGTCGTGGCTGCAGTGATCGGCGCGGTGGCCGGTGGTCTGCTGGGTTCAGCGACCGAAGAGGGCCTGACCCGCACGCAAGGTGTTGAAATCACCGTACGTGAAGATGACGGCAGCATGCGTGCTTACGTGCAGCAGGTTCAGGAAAACGAGATTTTCCGGGTCGGCGAGCGCGTACGCATCATGAGCGTCAACGGCACGAGCCGCGTGAGCCACTGATCTGCAACGCTGCACACCAAAACCCCGAGCCGAAAAGCTCGGGGTTTTTTGTCTTCTGCGTCAGATGGATTGTCACGCAAGGTATTCCCGCCGGCTGGACGGCCCACCGAAAGTTGGACAGCTTGACTACCGTGCCAATGCTCTGCGGCACATTTATGCTGCAACACAACGTCATGTATTGCTCATCGTCACTGCACATAAACAAAGGCGCTTTTTTATCACGATGGCACTGACGACGCTGATTGCGACGTAAGTGACGGCTGAGTCCTGACACTGATCCGGGGGTAGCTCGGCAGGACGCCGAGCTAGCCGCACCGTGCCATGGATGGCACGTTGCGGCGACCCCCGGATCAGTGTCAGGACGAAGGAACCCGACGAAGTCGGGCCGGAAACGGAGCCGGGATAATGAGATGGTCA
>NZ_JARVSI010000042.1:0-83936 GCF_030209255.1 Pseudomonas sp. CFBP2511
CCGGAAAGTGTAGACACTCCGGGTTTCTCGGATCGGGCTGACCATCTCATTATCCTTGAGCACACCGGCGGCTTGCATCACGGTCTGCGCGCTGTAACTCTGATCACCGACGATCAGATTGGCAGCCTGCGTGTTCACCACAGCAAACAGCACCAAGGCCAGCCCTGTCAGCAGGCGTTTACCGCAACGGATAATGATCGTCGACACAGGTGTTTTCTCCAGAGGCATCAGGCAGATCAGATTGACCGCCAACGACCCTAACACCCGGACAAAAATTAGCTAAATTCATTTTTGTTCTAGCCTAAGATGCAAAATAATGATTTTGCGGGGCACCAGAATGATAGCTCGCGCCTACCGCAGATCATCTGGTTCGATCGTCGAGTCCAGGCGCTCACGCAGAAACTCGATAAACGCCTGCACCGGTCGCGAGGCTTGGCGATGCTGCGGATAAACGGCAGAGAGGGTCAACGGCTCGGGGCGCAGTTCATCCAGTACACGAACCAGACTGCCAGCGCGCAACGCATCGCCAACGATGAACGTCGGCAAATAGGTGATACCCAGCCCCGCCAGGGCGGCGTCCTTGAGCAGCTCGCCGTTGTTGGCCCGCATCCTGCCGCTGACGTTCAGGCTGACCGGCTTGCCAGTGCCCTGAAAACGCCACTGCACATGACGGCTGTGGCCATAGGGCAGGCACTCATGACTGTGCAGGTCTTCAGGCTGTTGCGGCGTGCCCCGCTCGGCCAGGTAGGTGGGGCTGGCGCAGTAGACCCGATCAATCGAGGCGATGCGCCGGGCGATCAGGCTGGAATCTTCCAGTACACCGATGCGCAGCACCAGATCGTAGCCTTCGCTGATCACATCCACCGGCCGATCGCTCAGGTCCACTTCCACCGCCACGTCACGGTAGCGCTGCAAAAACACCGGCAGCAGACACCCCAGATGCGCCACGGCAAACGACAACGGCGCACTCAGGCGTAACGTGCCGCGCGGCTCGCTGTTCTGCCCGGTGATGCCCTGCTCGACCTGTTCGACTTCGGCCAGCAGACGCAGGGCCGATTCGTAGTAGCTCTGGCCCAGCGGCGTGACATCCAGACGCCGCGTCGAGCGGTTGAGCAGGCGCACGCCGAGTCGCTCTTCCAGCTGCATCAGACGGCGGCTGACGAACTGCTTGGACAGACCCAGTTTGTCGGATGCCGCCGTGAAGCTGCCGGATTCCATGACCTGACAGAAAATACGCATGTCTTCAAAAGGGTTCATGTATCAAGGCCTTAATGAACGCTGAATGCTGTTCGACAGAGCGTAACGTGCCGCCCGGCACTGTCAACCACAGCGAGACAGTCATTCATCTTTCAGCTACTTATTGCGACAGTCGATAAACCGTAACCTTCGTTTCACTTGATCGATTGCTGAATGTGCAGCGTCGATAAACGGATGGAGAAAGAATCATGCTGACTCTTCGCAAAGCTTCCGATCGTGGCGCAGCTGATCATGGCTGGTTGAAATCCTTTCATACCTTTTCCTTTGCCAGCTACCGCAACGCGCAGGAACAGGGCTTTTCCGATCTGCTGGTCATTAATGACGACCGCGTAACCGCCGGTAAGGGTTTCGGCCAGCATCCGCACCGCGACATGGAGATCTTTTCCTACGTGCTGGAAGGTGCGCTGGAACACAAGGATACGCTAGGCACCGGCTCGGTGATTCGCCCTGGCGACGTGCAGTTGATGAGTGCCGGCAGCGGCGTGGCGCACAGTGAGTTCAACCACTCGCAAACCGAAGGTGTGCATTTCCTGCAAATCTGGATCGTACCCAACGTTGCAGGCGCAACGCCGAACTACCAGCAGGAACATTTCAGCGCTGAGCAGAAACGCGGTCGCCTGCAACTGATTATCTCGCCTGAAGGCGAGGACGGTTCGCTGAAGGTTCGTCAGGACGCCCGCGTGTACGCCGGCCTGTTCGAGGGTGATGAAACCGCAACGCTGGAACTGGCAGCCAACCGCTACGCTTACGTGCACGTCGCCCGTGGCAGCGTGGTACTCAATGGCGAGCAACTGGGCGAAGGAGACGGCGTGCGCGTGCGCAGCGAACAGTTGATCAGCCTGAAAGACGGGGTGGACGCAGAAGTGCTGGTGTTTGACATGCGCCCTAATGAAACGCCGCAGATGCCTTGATGCATATAGATTGTCTTCACGCGCCTGTAGAACTGCCAGTTGCTCGCCGCCCTGAACGGGCAGCGAGCGATTGGCATTATTGTTCCGGATACATGACGAGTTGACTGCCTCCAGACCTCACTCAGGCATAATTTTTTACGATAGCGTCCCGGGCATCCAGGTAGCTTTCAAGGTAAGAAGACGGAAGGCTGTTAAAAGCCGACTCCCTCCCGGATGGATCACGATAGACCGTGTGCAGGTTTTGCGTTCCGGCAACCTGATCGAACATGACTGCCTTGTTTTCTCGAATTACCGAACGAGCGAACCAAGGGCCGCTGGAGCTTGAACCCGTCTTTGCTCTTATTGCAGCATCCACCTCTTCTCTGGCAGCGGGCTTGAGGGCAAATGCAGCTTTGAGCTTGCCCGACCGTACAGGAGCGCCTTCCAGCGCGGTTGCAGTGACTAAGGGCGTCGCAGTAACACTTCTCTCACCGTACGTATGAACTTTTTTCAAACCCTGCCAAGGATCCACTACTACCGCATGATCGCCAGTGTTGCGGTCTCGCCAGTCACCGACAATCACAAGGCTGTGCGCGTACGACTCTAACACTTTCAACACTGGCGTGTTGCGCTGAGTGCGCTGGAGTTCGGCAAATACCGTATTCGCGTACTCACCGCAATTACCGCCACCGGTCTCCTTGATGCCCTTGATCTGCTGGTCCTGGCTTGCGTGCTCGTCAACACGAGTGCGGCACATTTCCTTACGGATCCAGCTTCGTCCACCACTCATCCACACATTGGCTTCCTGATTCCCCGGACCGTCCGGAAAGGTTTCATGAGCGGTCTTCAACAAGATATTGTGCGCCACAACCATCCTATCGAAGGTGGCGGTAGATACCTGTATTACCTGACCATTGCGCCTTCCCTCAGGCAGTGCTTCAAGGCGTGGGTCATGGGCATCTGACAATGACCCATAGTTATTGGTCGAGCTAGTACCTGAGGGTCCTGCGAAGCAACGAAACATTTTCAGCACCTCATAACTTGATGGATGGATGCGGCCCAAGTGATGCGGGGGGTCTCGCAAATGGCACAGAACGCTTGCCGGGCGAAGATTTCAGCCACTCGCCCAACGCTTGAGCATGCTCGATGACGCTATCGACCAGCCTGAATATCCCGGCTGAATCCAATTCCGACAAAGGTTGGCGCGTAGAAAGCAGCACTTCCCTTGTTTCCAGAGCAACGCCAACGCTCAGCACCGGATGCTCAAGGCCGAAAAGATTTGCCGACAACAAAGCCATATAGGTCTCATCGCCAATTTCTTCCGAGAGTCGTCCTGCCTTACAGGCAATATTCAAATAACCCCTCGGATTGCCCATAAGATAGATGTCCAGGTTTTCAATGGACAAAATAAAAACGTCCCGACCTTGGGTATCTGTCAGGGAGACGTTGATTTGATATTTTTTCAGCAGATCGGTAATAGCTCTCTGAAATACAGGATCCATAACCGTGGCAGAGTCTCGGCTAACCATAATGCAACCTCACTATAACCCCTCTTATTTGGGGCGCTACATCGGGCTATCCCTAGACAGGGTCAGCACACAGTTTCATGACGCTCAGCCTGGTGAGTGGCATTGGCAAAAAATGAGTTCCATGAAAGACATAGGTAATAGGAGCGCTGGGTGTGGCCGCCAGGAAGCTGGCATTTGAGCGGGGGGAGCTCAAAAAAAGCACAAACAAAAACGCCGCTCTGTTGAGCGGCGTTTTTGTGAATATGGAGCGGGAAACGAGACTCGAACTCGCGACCCCGACCTTGGCAAGGTCGTGCTCTACCAACTGAGCTATTCCCGCAATGGCGTCCCCTAGGGGACTCGAACCCCTGTTACCGCCGTGAAAGGGCGGTGTCCTAGGCCACTAGACGAAGGGGACACAGCCTGAAACACATGGTGTGTATTTCAGTTCCAGACGCCATCCGAAGATGTGTACTGGTTTCACTCAACCTTGCCCGTGAGCAAGATTGCTTAAAAATGGAGCGGGAAACGAGACTCGAACTCGCGACCCCGACCTTGGCAAGGTCGTGCTCTACCAACTGAGCTATTCCCGCAATGGCGTCCCCTAGGGGACTCGAACCCCTGTTACCGCCGTGAAAGGGCGGTGTCCTAGGCCACTAGACGAAGGGGACACACGTACAACATTCACTACTTATTTGCGCTACGCTGTGTGCTTTACGCTGTAAGTGGCGCGCATTCTATGGATGCTTTGAGGGGTCGTCAACCCCAATCTGAAAATTTATTGAAATCAATAACTTCGATGCCGTTCAGGAGGCTGACCGATGGTCGCCATTTGCCTCGCGACGGCTCAACGGCCTCATCTATATAGAAGAGATGCCGACATAGTCCAATAAGGACATCTATGCGCAGTTGTGCTTAGCCACTACACTCGCACTAAAATTATTTGAACAAATGAGGTTTGCACAGTGACCCCACTCATGATCACGCTGATGGTAGTAGCAGGTATCGCACTGCTCATCGCGATCGGCTACCTGAATCACGTCGCTGAAAACGGCAAACTGGAAAAGGCGCGCACCAAGGTAGAACTCAGTGATCGACTGCGTCGCTGCGGTGAGATCACTGAAGTATTCCCCGGCCAGTTGATGTCGCCAGCCTTGAAGCTGCTGCTCACGCGCCTGGAACTGAATGTGGTGCAGCGCATGCTGAACCTGGACAAGGGCAACGCCCAGCTCAAGCACCGCATTGGCGAACTGGAAGAACAGATCGGCAAGGGCGAACGCATTGATGTGCCGAACCCGGTGACGCCAATTCAGACCGAAGCCAAGGCCAAGGACGTGCGCTTTCTACTCGAAGCCCTGCATGGTCAGGTAACGCGCGCTGCCCACGACGGCTTTTTGCAGACCAGCGAAGCCAAGCACTGGATCCGCGAAATTCGCACCATTCTGGTCACGCTGCACATCGAGTTCTTCAATAACCTCGGCCAGACAGCGCTCACCCAGGACCAGCCTGGTCAGGCCCGTCTGGCCTTTGAACGCGGCGTGCAGTACCTGCGCAACCAGCCGGACCCGGTCACTTATCAACAGCAGCTTCTGGCGATGGAGAAACAACTGGCGCGCGCCAACTCGATGGTGCTGACCAACACGGCGCCGACCGAAGACGACGACAACGCGCTGACCGAAGGCCTCAAGGCTGACGATTCCGAATCGGAATGGAAAAAGAAAGTCATCTACGATTGATGACTGCCCCGCCGCTGCTCAGGCTAACGCCGGCAGCGGCAGGTCGACAGGCTCAGCAGTCGGTCGCGGCCAGAAAGATAGCTGCCAGACGCTCGACCCCCGCCTGATCCACCTCGCTGAAACGCCCCACACTCGGACTGTCCAGGTCCAGCACACCGATCAGACGCTCGCCCTTGACCAACGGCACCACCAGCTCGCTGTTCGATGCGCTGTCGCAGGCGATATGCCCCGCAAACTCGTGCACGTCTTGAACACGCTGGGTTTGCCGACTCTGCGCCGCCGCCCCGCAAACGCCTCGACCGAAAGGAATACGCACGCAGGCAATCTGCCCCTGAAACGGCCCAAGCACCAGTTCTTCGTCACGATTGAGATAAAAACCTGCCCAGTTCAGGTCGTCGATCTGGGTGTAGAGAAACGCCGAAAACTGCGCGGCGTTGGCAATGAAGTCACGCTCGTCGGCCAATAGCGACTCAAGCTGGGCGGCCAGCAAGGCGTAGCCATCAAGGCCGGCACCGGTATTTTGCAAATCAATCATCTTTGTTGCTCCAGCAATTGTAGGCCTACCCAGTAACGTGAAAATTGATAGGCACAGCGCCCATTGCGATTGCCGCGGGCAGTGGCCCAGCGGATCGCGGCTTTTTCCAGTGCCTCGTCGCGCTGCCACTGCAAGCCGGCCTTGTGCGCCAGTTGCGTGATCCAGTGTTCGACCACGTTCAGGTAATGTTCCTGAGTGAACGGATAGAACGACAACCACAAACCGAACCGGTCAGACAAGGCGATCTTGTCTTCCACCGCCTCGCTGGGGTGCAGTTCGCCGTCTACGTGCTTCCAGTCGGCATTGTCACTTTCCTTCTCGGGCACCAGATGGCGGCGATTGGACGTGGCGTACAGCAGCACGTTGTCCGGTGCCTGCTCCAGCGAACCGTCGAGCACGCTTTTCAGCACGCGATAATCACCCTCGCCCGATTCGAACGACAGATCATCACAGAACAGCACGAAACGCTGCGGCAGTTTTTGCAATTGCTCGACCAAGCGCGGCAAATCGCCCAGGTGATCGCGCTCGATCTCGATCAGACGCAGGCCAACGGGGGCGTATTCGGTGAGCAGTGCGCGGATCAAGGACGACTTGCCGGTGCCGCGCGAGCCCCACAGCAACGCATGGTTGGCGGGCAGGCCATCAATGAACTGGCGCGTGTTGCGCCCCAACTGGTCACGCTGCAGGTCGACGCCGATCAGGTCGGTCAGCCGCGTCTCCAGGCTGACCTCCAGCGGCATCAGATAGCCGCTACGGCCTTCACGCACCCAGCGAGCCGCCAGCGCCTGTGACCAATCGACCGGCTCACGCAGCGCTGGCAGCAACGGTTCGAGCCGAGCCAGTACGGCATCGGCACGCTGCAAAAAAGCATCCAACCGAGAATCCACGGGATCTCCTCATATTTAACTGATTAATCACCAGTGCCGATCAGCTATGCTTGGCGCAGCAGAAGTGGCAGTAGGTACTCATGGATATATCGCTCAAAAACAGGCTTTCGTTCAAGCAGGCACGCCTTGCCGTACTGATCGGCTTTGCGCTTGGCACCCTGTTGAGCGTGGCGCAGATTGCGATCGATTATGCCAGCGAAGACGCCTCCATCAATCGCGAAATCGGATCACTGCTGGAAATCATCCAGAACCCGGCCTCGCGTATCGCCTACAACATCGACGCCGAACTCGCCCAGGAGCTCACCCTTGGGCTGTTGCACTCCCCTGCCGTGGTCAGTGCCAGGCTGACCGACAACAACGACACGGTGCTCGCCAGCGTCGAACGAGCGACTGCGACCGGGCGTTACCGGGTGCTCAGTGACTGGCTGTTCGGCGAAAGCCGGCAGTTTCAGGAGAAGCTGCACCTTGACCACCTGCCAGACGAAACCATCGGCACACTGTACCTGACCGTGGACACCTTCGCGTTCGGCAGCCACTTTCTGCAACGCGCCGAGATCACCCTGCTCAATGGCTTTGTCCGCAGTCTGGCGCTGGCTGGCATTCTGACCATTCTGTTCTACGCAACCCTGACCAAGCCGCTGGTGAGGGTCATCCGCGACTTGAGCAGCCGCGACCCACGCACTGTCGATCAGGCGAAAATCACCTGCCCGCCGTATCACGAGAAGGACGAAATCGGCGTTCTGGTCGCCACGTTCAACCGCCAGTTCGAAACCATGAGCAGCGAATTTTCCAGGCGCCGCGCCGCCGAGGATCGGCTGACCGACCATCTCAACGAGCTGGAAAACATTGTTTCGGCGCGTACCAACGAGCTCAAGTCCAGCAACATGCGCCTGCGCGAGTCCAACGAAGAATTGCAGATCGCGCGCAGCACGGCACTGGACATGGCGAATGCACGCTCGGCGTTTCTGGCGCACATGAGTCATGAAATCCGCACGCCACTCAACGGTTTGCTGGGCATGCTGGCGCTGTCGCTTGACAGCCCGCTCGGGGCCGAGCAACGCCAGCAACTGATGATCGCCCACGACTCGGGCAAGGTGCTGGTCGAACTGCTCAACGATATTCTCGACATGTCCAAGTTCGACGCCGGTCATCTGGAGATCGAGCGCATTCCGTTCGACCTTGGGGGGCTGATCGAGGACACGGCCAATCTGCTCTCGCAGAATGCCGCGCCCAGCGTGGAACTGACCTGCCTGATTGCGCCGGATTTTCCGGCGATGGTCACCGGCGACCCGACCCGGGTCCGGCAGATCGTCAGCAACCTGCTGTCCAACGCGCTCAAATTCACGCGTTTCGGGCGTGTCGATGTGCGCCTGACCCACAATCAGGATGCGGCCAGCGGGGAACATCGCGTACGCATCGAGGTGCGCGACACCGGTATCGGCATCGCGCAGGATGCCCAGGCAAAAATATTCCAGCCGTTCACCCAGGCCGAAACCGCAATCACCCGCCAGTACGGCGGCACCGGGCTGGGCCTGGCGCTGACCAACAACCTTTGCGAGGCCATGCACGGCACATTGAGCATCCAGTCGCAATCGGGTTTCGGCAGCCAGTTCTGCGCTGAACTGCCATTACCGGTGCACGTGCCTGCGGTTGCGCAGAACCCGCTCAGAGGCCGGGTAACTGTGGTCAGCTCGGCCGGCAGCGGTCTTGTGGAATTGCTCGGCAGCCTGCTGCCCTTCTGGGGAGTGGACCTCAAGCGGCGCAGTATCGACGACAGCCCGGACGATCTGGACCTCGACAATGCTCCAGATCTGGTCATCACCGACTGCCCCGAGTGCCTGTTCGCGATTCGCCCGACCACGCCGGTGCCGATTTTGCTGGTCACGGCTTACGGCAATTTCATGCCGGGCGAACAGGTTGCAGCCCTTGCGCCATTGCAACAGCAGGCCCGGCCCTTGGCCCGCAACGCGCTGTACCACGCACTGCGACGCGTCCTGAACCAGGAAGACACCGGCAAGCGGGACACGCTGGCGCTCGATCAGCCGACCCGGCGTGTGGCCCGCGTCCTGCTCGTGGAAGACAACCCGGTCAATCAACTGGTGGCCAAAGGCATACTGAGCAAGCTCGGCTGCGAAGTGATCATCAGCAGTCACGGTGGGGAGGCGCTGGAACAGCTGGAGCACGGCCATTTCGACCTGGTGTTGATGGACTGCAACATGCCGGTCATGGACGGCTACCAGGCCACCCGCCAGATCCGCAGCAGCGGCCGCTGGCCCAATCTGCCGATCGTTGCGCTGACCGCCAACGCCATGCCCGACGAGCGTGAACGCTGCAAGGCGGCCGGCATGAACGACTACCTGGCCAAGCCGTTCCGACGCGCTGAACTGGCCGGTATTCTGGATCAATGGATCCCCGTCACTGACGACCGCTGACAGGCTTAACGCAGCAGCGCTTCAATGTCATCCGTCAGTTCTTCAGGCTTGGTCAATGGCGCAAAACGCTTGACCAGCTTGCCGTCCTGACCAATCAGGAACTTGGTGAAATTCCACTTGATGCGCTCGGTGCCCAGCAGCCCCGGCGCCTGCTCCTTGAGCTGAACGAACAAGGGATGGGCCTGATCACCGTTGACATCGACTTTCTTGAACAGCGGGAAGCTGACGCCGTAGTTCAGTTCGCAAAAACCGGAAATAGCGCCCTCGTCTCCCGGCTCCTGCTTGCCGAACTGGTTGCACGGAAAGCCGAGCACCACCAACCCCTGATCCTTGTAGTCCTGCCAGAGTTTTTCCAGCCCTTTGTATTGGGGCGTAAAACCGCATTTGCTGGCCGTATTGACCACCAGGACCGCCTTGCCAGCGAAATCGGCGAGGGTTTTCTGTTCTCCCTTGATCGTCGTGACCGGGATGTTCAGCAGGTTTTCGCTCATCAAAAGAAGCCTCGGGGCGGTTGGGGCGATTTGGAGATCAGGACATGCGCACTGACGTTAGCGTGCAATTGCGCAGACCGCACGCCAATTGCGGTCATTGATGCAGGCCGATAAGGCCCGCAGCCGCTGTATGCCGCTGCCTTGCTAGTCGCGTGGCACCAGTTCCAGGCATACCGAATTGATGCAATAACGCAGCCCGGTGGGTGGCGGACCATCGGGAAACACGTGCCCCAGGTGGGCGTCGCATCGGGCGCAGACCACTTCGGTGCGAATCATTCCGTGGCTGACATCACGCACTTCGACCACCGCACTGCCTTCCAGCGGGGCGTAGAAGCTCGGCCAGCCGCAGCCCGAATCGAACTTGGTGGTGGAGTCGAACAGCGCCTCGTTGCAACAGATGCAATGGTAGACGCCCGCTGTTTTCGTATCGTTGTACTTGCCGGAAAACGGTCGCTCGGTGCCTTTGAGGCGGCAAACGCTGTACTGCGCCGGGTCGAGCATTTCTTTCCACTCTTCGAGCGTTTTCTGCAACTTGTCCACAGGTACACCTCCGAATTCGAAAAAGCCCGATCTGTACCTTTTCCACAGATCAGGTGGCACGTATGATTGCGCCAGGTCAGGCATCAGTCTGGCACCCGCGTTTGTCGCATACAAACCCATTTTCATGGCGAACGTGCTGCGACCTTCATTGCAAGCCGGCAACAGCTCGTCCATTTTCGGGATCATCACCATGCAGTTCAACAAATCGAACAAGCTCGCAAACGTCTGCTACGACATTCGCGGGCCAGTGCTCAAGCACGCCAAACGCCTGGAAGAGGAAGGCCATCGCATCCTCAAGCTGAATATCGGCAACCCGGCACCGTTTGGTTTCGAGGCGCCGGACGAAATCCTGCAGGACGTGATCCGCAACCTGCCGACCGCTCAGGGCTACAGCGACTCCAAGGGCCTGTTCAGCGCCCGCAAGGCGGTCATGCAGTACTACCAGCAGAAGCAGGTCGAAGGTGTCGGCATCGAAGACATCTACCTGGGCAACGGCGTTTCCGAGCTGATCGTGATGTCGATGCAGGCGCTGCTAAATAACGGCGACGAAGTGCTGGTTCCGGCACCCGATTACCCATTGTGGACCGCCGCAGTTGCGCTGTCCGGTGGCAGCCCGGTGCATTATCTGTGCGACGAGCAGGCCAACTGGTGGCCTGACCTTGAAGACATCAAGGCCAAGATCACGCCTAACACCAAGGCCATGGTCATCATCAACCCGAACAACCCCACCGGTGCGGTGTATTCCCGCGAAGTGCTGCTGGGCATGCTGGAGCTGGCCCGTCAGCACAACCTGGTGGTGTTCTCCGACGAAATATACGACAAAATCCTGTATGACGACGCCGTGCATATCTGCACCGCCTCGCTGGCGCCGGACCTGCTGTGCCTGACCTTCAACGGCTTGTCGAAATCGTACCGCGTTGCGGGCTTCCGCTCGGGCTGGATCGCCATTTCCGGGCCGAAACACAACGCGCAGAGCTACATCGAAGGCATCGACATTCTGGCCAACATGCGCCTGTGCGCCAACGTGCCTAGCCAGCACGCCATCCAGACCGCGCTGGGCGGCTACCAGAGCATCAATGACCTGATCCTGCCACCAGGTCGCCTGCTGGAGCAGCGCAACCGCACCTGGGAGTTGCTCAACGACATTCCCGGCGTGAGCTGCGTCAAGCCGATGGGCGCGCTGTATGCGTTCCCGCGCATCGACCCGAAGGTCTGCCCGATCTTCAACGACGAGAAGTTTGTGCTCGACCTGCTGCTCTCGGAAAAACTGCTGGTGGTTCAGGGCACTGCGTTCAACTGGCCTTATCCTGACCACTTCCGCGTGGTGACCCTGCCTCGGGTCGACGAGCTGGAGCAGGCCATTGGCCGCATCGGCAACTTCCTCAAGGGTTATCGTCAGTAACGGTTACCTCTTTGCCTCGCTGCGCCTGACTGCCCCGACCTGTTCGGGGCAGTTTATTTGCACGCTCTCAAAACAGCGCTCTCGACCCGCGACAGACCCTTCAGGCATCGACTGCTCTGGCTCAGGCGCCGTTCAGCTTTGCGCGATTACCATGGGTTTCGAGCAGAGGACACAGTTTGAAATAGTCCCTGTGTTGAATAGCGACGGTCATCACCTTATATACCCGGCATCGAGTTACATATTTATACCTGAGGAGAACGTTTCGACCATGATGCGCATTTTGCTGTTTTTGGCCACTAACCTTGCGGTCGTGCTGATTGCCAGCATCACCCTGAGCCTTTTTGGCTTCAATGGGTTCATGGCGGCCAACGGGGTTGATCTGAACCTCAATCAGCTGCTGGTCTTCTGCGCTGTGTTCGGTTTCGCCGGCTCGCTGTTCTCGCTGTTCATCTCCAAGTGGATGGCGAAAATGAGCACCGGTACTCAGATCATCACCCAGCCACGTACTCGCCATGAGCAATGGTTACTGCAGACCGTTGAACAACTGTCCCGCGATGCGGGCATCAAGATGCCGGAAGTCGGTATTTTTCCGGCGTATGAAGCCAATGCGTTCGCCACCGGCTGGAACAAGAACGACGCACTGGTTGCCGTCAGCCAGGGCCTGCTCGAGCGGTTCTCGCCAGATGAGGTAAAGGCTGTACTGGCGCACGAAATCGGCCATGTTGCCAACGGCGACATGGTCACGCTGGCGCTGGTGCAGGGTGTGGTGAACACCTTTGTGATGTTCTTCGCCCGTATCATCGGCAATTTTGTCGACAAAGTGATCTTCAAGACCGAGAACGGTCAGGGTATCGCCTACTACATCACGACGATCTTTGCCGAGCTGGTCCTGGGCTTTCTGGCCAGTGCGATTGTCATGTGGTTCTCGCGCAAACGCGAATTCCGCGCTGACGATGCCGGTGCACGACTGGCCGGCACGGACGCGATGATCGGTGCGCTGCAACGCTTGCGCTCGGAACAGGGCGTACCGGTGAACATGCCTGATAGCCTGACGGCGTTCGGTATCAACGCCGGCCTCAAGAAAGGCCTCGCCGGCCTGTTCATGAGCCACCCACCGCTGGAACAACGCATCGAGGCACTGCGCCGCCGCGGTTGATTCACGGCGCGCAACGTAATGGATTTATCGGTTCCGTGATGTCAGCTGGATATGTTTTCGACTCAAGGCACCTTTTCGCCTCTCGGCGCCCTACTTTGAGGGACCAAAGCAGGCAAAGTCCCAGCTCCGTTTCCGGCACGACTTCGTCGGGTTCCTTCGCCCTGACACTGATCCGGGGGCCGCAGCAACGGGCCATCTTTCACCTATCGTTCCCACGCTCCAGCGTGGTAACGCCGCTCTGGACGCTCTGCGTCCGATCTTGAGTGCATGGCGCCGGGCAGAATTCAGCGTAATTTCCGCGCCAGCACATAAACCTGCTCATCAAGGCGCTCTACCCCGGCCTTCAAGGCTTTGGGACTGCTGTGCAGCGCATCGTGCTCACCGACCTTCGTGATATTCCAGTTCCCGGACACGAACGCCTGGAGCCACGTATGCGGCACGGAGAACGGCGGGCCTTCGAGCCGGCTCTGATCGTAATCCAGGGTTATCAATAAACCGCTGCACTCTCGGGGCATCAGCGCTTCAAGCTGCTGCACATAGCGCTCACGCAAGTCGGCTGGCAGGGCGATCAAGGCGGCGCGGTCGTAAAAGGCTGTGCAGCGGCCAATGTCTTGCGATGTGAGGACGAAGAAATCCCCGCACCATATTTCGATACCCGGCGCGGCATAGACACTGAAGTCGCCCTGCCGAGTGATTTGCGGTTGCACGCCATGCTCGCTGAAATAACTTTCGAGCGCCGTCTCGGACAGCTCTGCGCCCACCACGTGGCAGCCCTGCCCGATCAACCAGCTCATGTCCTGGCTTTTGCCGCACAACGGCACCAGCACTCGAGCCTCCGGCGCAAGCCCCAGTCGGGGCCAATACTGTTGCAGATCCTGATTGACCTGCGCCTGATGAAAGCCGATCTGTCCCGCGCGCCAACGCTGCTGCCAAAAATCCGCGTGCATCAACCCTCCTGAAAATCCGATCAAAAAGCGTTAGAACTTATATTGGAATTAGATCATGAAGATGACCGACTATGGGTCATTGCCACTGTTCTGGAGCCCTCCATGTTTCCCAGCCTGTTTATTTCCCACGGCTCGCCCACGCTCGCGCTGGAGCCCGGCGAAAGCGGGCCGGCGCTGGCACAACTGGCAGCCAGCCTGCCCAGGCCTCTCGCCATCGTGATGGTATCCGCCCATTGGGAAAGCCACGAGCTTATCGTCAACGGCAACCCACAGCCCGAGACCTGGCATGACTTCGGCGGTTTTGCAGCGGAGTTGTTTGCGATGCAATACCCCGCACCCGGGCTGCCGGAGCTGACCCGGACGATAGTCGAACTGCTCGCAGCCAATGGCCTGCCTGCCCGCATCGATAGCAGACGCCCCTTCGACCACGGTGTCTGGGTGCCGCTGTCGCTGATGTACCCACAGGCTGACATACCGGTGGTGCAAGTTTCACTACCCAGTCGCCAAGGCCCGGCGTTGCAGACACAGGTGGGCCGGGCACTGGCCGGCTTGCGCGAACAGGGTGTGCTGGTGATCGGCTCGGGCAGCATCACGCATAACCTTTACGATCTGGACTGGAGCGCCGCGCCTGACAGGGTCGAGCCCTGGGCCGCGGAGTTTCGCGACTGGATAATCGACAAGCTGCAAAGCAATGATGAAGCCGCCCTGCACCACTACCGCACGCTGGCGCCTCACGCGGTGCGAGCACACCCCAGTGACGAACACCTGCTGCCGCTTTATTTCGCACGCGGCGCAGGCGGCGCGTTCAGCATCGCTTATCAGGGCTTTACCATGGGCGCACTGGGCATGGACATCTATCGGTTCGACTGACACCCCAGCCGCCAGCCTGAATTCAACGCAAAAAAATCCCCGAACCAGTCGGGGATTTTTTATTGGCCGATCAGCTCAAGGGCAGATCAGTCTTCGCGATAGCGACGCAGCTTGAGCTGCTTGCCCGCAACACGGGTGTCCTTGAGTTTGGTCAGCAGACGCTCAAGGCCATCTTCCGGCAGCTCGACCAGGCTGAAGCTGTCACGGACCTGGATACGGCCGATCGCTTCGCGGGCCAGGCCGCCTTCGTTAAGGATTGCACCCAGCAGGTTCTTGGCAGCGATACCGTCACGCGCACCCAGCGCGGTACGGCAACGAGCACGACCTTCGGCCAATGGAACCGGCGCACGACGCTCACGCTCAGGACGATCGCCACGGTCACCACGATCGCTGCTACCGCTACGCTCTGGACGATCACCGCGAGGGGCGTTGTTCGGAACCAGCGGACGGTCACGCTCGATGGCTGCAAGGGTCAGAGCCTGACCGTTGGTAGCCTTGCGCAGCAGTGCAGCAGCGAGGGCACGCGGGCTGCAACCGATGTCGGCAGTCAGACGATCCAGCAGATCGCCATGAGTCGATTCGGCATCAGCAACCAGCGGCGCCAGGCTGTTGGTCAGTTTCTTGATGCGGGCATCCAGAACGGCCTGGGCATCCGGCAGGCGGACTTCCGCAACCTTCTGACCGGTCACACGCTCGATCACTTGCAGCATGCGACGCTCGCGAGGAGTGACCAGCAGCAACGCACGGCCTTCGCGACCTGCACGGCCGGTACGGCCGATACGGTGAACGTAGGACTCTGGATCGTAAGGCATGTCCACGTTGAAAACGTGGGTGATACGCGGAACGTCAAGACCACGGGCAGCAACGTCGGTCGCCACAACGATGTCCAGACGGCCATCCTTGAGGGATTCGATAACGCGCTCGCGCTGGTTCTGGGCGATGTCGCCGTTCAGTGCAGCGGCCTTGTAGCCTTTGGCTTCAAGGGCGCTTGCCAGGTCCAGGGTCGCCTGCTTGGTGCGGACGAACATGATCAGGGCGTCGAAATCTTCAACTTCCAGCAGGCTCAATACAGCCGAGGTTTTCTGGTCAGCGTGAACCAGCAGGTGAGCCTGCTCGATCGCGGTAACGGTCTGAGTCTTGGTCTGGATTTTCACGTGCTTCGGATCGCGCAGATGGCGTTCGGCGATGGCACGGATCGACTGTGGCAGAGTGGCCGAGAACAGCACGGTCTGACGGGTTTCAGGCATGGCCTTGAAGATGACTTCGAGGTCGTCCATGAAGCCCAGCTTGAGCATTTCGTCCGCTTCGTCGAGAACAAGGTGGTTCACGGTCGCCAGGACTTTCTCGTCACGACGCAGGTGGTCGCAGAGACGGCCCGGTGTGGCGACAACGATCTGTGCGCCGTTGCGGATGGCCTTGAGCTGAGGGCCCATCGGCGCGCCGCCGTAGACTGCAACGACAGTCACGCCCGGCATTTGTTTGGCGTAGGTCTCGAACGCGGTGGCAACCTGAAGGGCCAGCTCGCGGGTCGGGGCCAGAATCAGTGCTTGCGGCTCACGCTTGGTCGGATCGATGCGATGCAGGATAGGCAGTGCGAACGCGGCGGTTTTACCCGTACCGGTCTGCGCCTGACCAATCATGTCGTGACCGGCAAGAATGATCGGGATCGATTGCTGCTGAATGGCCGAAGGCTCTTCGTAGCCAGTGGCGACGACAGCTGCAACGATATTTGGATGAAGTTCGAGAGCGGCGAAGCCGCCGATTTCCTGGGTCATGGGTCTGCCTCTAGTGCATCCGCAAAGACCCATGCTTCAAAGCTGCGCGTGCCGTGTACGACCTTGAGGTCACCCTGGCTGCTTTGTCGGCGGGGATTTGCGAAAACGTTTGATGAATGGATCGTCCAGGCTAGTCCGCTAGGCGAACAAGCGACCGAAGCTGGCTTCGGGGAACTGCAATACCTCGACGAGGGCCGTGTTAAGGCCGGCGCGCACTATACCGGAAATACGCACCTTGGTGAGTCTTTTTTTACGAAAAATTGCGCCATTCTCGCGCAGGGACAGCCCATGAACCCGGCCGCAACGTTAGCCGATCAAGGCGCGGGCCCGAGATTACGGGCATTGGCGCTTAAACGTTTAATCTGTTTTTGCGGATAACCGGTATCCCGACCTGCGGGGTGTGGCGAATTGTCCCACCCCCCAATGCGCAAGTTTCGACACTGCGGCCGGGCCACTCAGGTTGCCGAACGTACAGCCTTGATCAACGATTGCAGCGAGTAACCCAGATCAGGCGCAAGGGCCTCGGCACGCCGATACAGCGCATCGATATCCAGCGTCTGGTCCAGGTCAGCCGGCACGAT
Source organism: Pseudomonas sp. CFBP2511 (assembly GCF_030209255.1). Classification (NCBI taxonomy): domain Bacteria; kingdom Pseudomonadati; phylum Pseudomonadota; class Gammaproteobacteria; order Pseudomonadales; family Pseudomonadaceae; genus Pseudomonas; species Pseudomonas sp. CFBP2511. Next base: position 17,008 of record NZ_JARVSI010000042.1, read on the forward strand.
GAGGATGACGTTGCCCTCCTTCACCGGCAGCTCCCAATAATGACGGTGGTAAAGGCCGCGCAGCAGCGCCGCGCCCAGTGGCTTGCCATCGTCAGAGGCCCACTGGTTGATGATCAGCCAGCCGCCGGGACTGAGCCGCTGCTGGCAACCCTGCAGGAAATTCCAGGCCAGATGCCCGACGCCCGGCCCGACATCGGTGTACAGGTCGACGAAGATCAGGTCGGCAGGCTCGGCGCTGCTCAACAACTCCAGCGCATCGCCAATCCTTATGTACAGGCGCGGATCGTCGTCGAGCCCCATGAACTCCATGGCCAGACGCGGCACGTCCGGGCGCAGTTCGATGACTTCGACGTCCTCCAGCGGCAGAAACTTCATGCACGCCTGGGTCAGGGTTCCGGCCCCCAGCCCCAGAAACAGCGCGCTTTCCGGCGCCTCATGGCACAACGCGCCAATCAGCATCGCGCGGGTGTAATCGTATTCCAGCCAGCTGGGATCAGCCGTAAAGGTACAGCTCTGCTCGATGGCATCACCGAACTCGAGGAAGCGGTAATCGTCCACTTCCAGCACGCGGATCATGCCGAAGTCATCGTGGACCTCGGCCAGAATTCGTTCTACGCGCTCACGCTCTTCCGTCATCACCGTTCCTGGTCATAGCTGCGCCGGGCGCAAAACGTGAATTGTCGGGCAAGCGCGCCGCTTTGTCACACTTTGCGGGCGGCATCAACGCTCCGGTGGTCCGCGCCGCACTGGCAGAGCACTGACGAACTGCTAACATGCGGACCCGATTGCACAACCCTAGAGCCAATAATGAGCCAACCCTGGAGCCCCGACAGCTGGCGGGCACTGCCGATTCAGCAGCAACCTCACTACCCTGACGCCGCGCACCTGCTGAAGGTCGAACAAACGCTGGCCAGCTATCCGCCGCTGGTGTTTGCCGGCGAAGCACGGGAGTTGCGCCGCCAGTTTGCCGAGGTGACCCAGGGCCGGGCGTTCCTGCTGCAAGGCGGCGACTGCGCCGAAAGCTTCATGGAGTTTTCGGCGGCGAAGATTCGCGACACCTTCAAGGTGCTGTTGCAGATGGCGATCGTCATGACCTTCGCGGCGGGCTGCCCGGTGGTCAAGGTCGGACGCATGGCTGGGCAATTTGCCAAGCCGCGCTCGGCCAATGACGAAATCATCGATGGCGTGACGCTCCCGGCTTATCGGGGTGACATCGTCAACGGCATCGGTTTCGACGAAAAAAGCCGAGTGCCGGACCCGGAACGCCTGATCCAGGCTTACAACCAGTCCACCGCCACCCTGAACCTGTTGCGCGCGTTCGCACAGGGCGGGTTTGCCGATCTGCATCAGGTGCACAAGTGGAACCTGGACTTCATCGCCAACTCGGCGCTGGCCGACAAGTACAGCCAGTTGGCCGGGCGCATTGATGAAACCCTGGCGTTCATGCGCGCTTGCGGCATGGACAGCTCGCCGCAACTGCGCGAAACCAGTTTTTTCACCGCCCACGAAGCGCTGCTGCTCAATTATGAAGAGGCCTTTGTACGGCGCGACAGCCTGACCAACGACTATTACGATTGCTCGGCACACATGCTGTGGATCGGTGATCGCACCCGTCAACTGGACGGCGCGCATGTCGAGTTTCTGCGCGGGGTCAACAACCCGATCGGCGTCAAGGTTGGCCCGAGCATGAACACCGACGACCTGATTCGTCTGATCGACATCCTCAACCCGGACAACGATCCGGGGCGCCTGAACCTGATTGCGCGCATGGGCGCCAACAAGGTCGCCGACCACCTGCCGCAACTGATTCGTGCCGTCGAGCGCGAAGGCCGCAAGGTGCTGTGGAGCTCCGACCCGATGCACGGCAACACCATCAAGGCCAGCAGCGGCTACAAGACCCGCGATTTTGCGCAGATCCTCGGTGAAGTGAAGCAGTTCTTCCAGGTGCATCAGGCCGAAGGCACTTATGCCGGTGGCATTCATATCGAGATGACCGGACAGAACGTCACCGAATGCATCGGCGGCGCTCGCCCGATCACTGAAGACGGCCTTTCGGATCGCTACCACACTCACTGCGACCCGCGCATGAACGCCGACCAGTCACTGGAGCTGGCGTTTCTGATCGCCGAAACCCTGAAACAGGTCCGGCGTTAAACACAGTTCGCTGCGCCCACTGCCCGCTCAACGCTTGAGCGGGTCGTCCCAGAACGGACGTTCGACTTCCTGTTGAATATCCGCCCGGCTCAAGCCCAGATCCTTGAGCGCGCCATCGCTCATCTGCGCCAGAAGACGCCGCTGACGATGCAGTTCCAGCCAACGCTGCACATGACGCTTCAGCGATATCAAAGCCCTGCCTGCCTGCACATGCTCGACAGGCCTTGAGTCCACTACACCCGCTTTTTGACCTTTCATCATCTTGCCCTCCATGTGGGATGACTGAAGTCTCGCGCCTGGCGTAGGATCAATCCAACGAATGTTTCTTATGCAGTCCATCTGGGAGATTGATGGTTTGGCCAATTATCCGGGCATTGATACCGAGCTGCTTCGTACCTTTGTGGCCATTGCCGACCACGGCGGGTTCACTCGCGCAGGCGACGTGGTCAACCGCACTCAATCGGCGGTCAGCATGCAAATGAAGCGTCTGGAAGAGGATGTCGTTCAGCGTCAACTGTTCCAGCGTGAAGGCCGGACCCTGAACCTCACAGCAGAGGGTCAGGTACTGCTCGGCTATGCACGGCGGATTCTCAAGTTGCACAGCGAGGTGTTCAATACCTTGCGCGAGCCGCACATGGTTGGTGTGGTGAAAATCGGCTCGCCCGATGATTACGTGATGCGCTTTCTGCCAGGCATCCTTTCGCAGTTCGCGCAGGCTTATCCGCTGGTTCAGGTGGAAGTGCACTGCGAACCGTCCGATTTGCTGCTGCAACGCCAGGACCTTGATCTGACCATTGTGACGCGCAAGCCCGGCACCGAGATCGGTACGCTGTTGCGTCACGAGCGCCTGGTCTGGATGGAGGCCATCGGCTTCGCGCCTCATGAACAAAAGCCCATGCCGCTGGCGATGTTCAATACCCATTGCTTTTGTCGCGACTGGGCCTGCAATGCGCTGGACAGCGTGGAGCGTGAGTACCGCATCGCCTACACCAGTTCCAGCATGGCGGCGATCACTGCCGTGGTCAGCGCAGGCCTTGCGGTTACCGCGCAGTTTCAAAGCCTGGCCACACCGGAGTTGCGCATCCTCGGCGATGCCGAACACTTGCCACAGCTGCCAACGGCCAGCATCGTGCTGCTGCGCAACCCGAAGAACCCCTCACCCATCACCGAATGCATGGCCGACTACATCATCGACGGCTTCAAACCTTGAGAGCGAGAATGACCGCACAGAGCACCAGAAACACGCAGAACATCAGCCGCAGCGTTCGCTCGGGCAGAGAATGCGCCAGCTTGACACCCCAACTGATACTGGCCAGACCGCCGACGGCCAATGGAATGCCCATCGACCAGTTGACGTGATCGTGCAGCGCGTAGGTGACCAGCGTTATCCCGGTGCTCGGCGCGGCCAGGGACAACGCCAGCCCTTGGGCCACAACCTGCGTTGCGCCAAAGACGCTGGTCAGAATGGGCGTAGCCACCACTCCGCCGCCAACACCGAACAAACCACCGGTCACGCCGGAGCCGACGCCCAGTAGCCACAGATACTTTTCGTGACGCAGCCCGCCACTGGCCAGCGTGTTGCGCCAGTACATCTGCGCGACGTTGAACACCGTCAAAATCACCAGAAAGGCCACAAAACCCAGGCGCATGCTTTGCGGGTCAATGCGCACGGCCAGCATTGAAGTCAGCCAGGCAAAAATGAAGCTGGGAATGATCAGCATCAGCGCGTTGCGCAGCAGAATCCGGTTGCGCTGGTTATAGCGCCACAAGGCAAGCAAGACGTTGGGCAGCACCATCAGCAACGCAGTGCCTTGCGCCAGTTGCTGATCCAGACCGAACAACACGCCCAGCGCCGGGATGGCCACAAGACCACCGCCAATCCCGAACAAGCCACCCAGAGTGCCCATCGCCGCACCCAGCAATACGAACATCACCACTTCAATCACACTGCGTCCCCATTCGTTCAATAGCCAAATGCTACGCAGTCCTGCCCTCGACCAACAGGTAATATCAGTTTTTTTGCACACCCCGCATGATGCCAGCGCTGCCAACCTGCGTGAGCGGAATTATCTGGCGCATTAAAGAGTGCAGCACTAAGTTAAACTCAGTCCACTGAGTACGAGGAGCCGCTATGAGTGCCGATGAAAGCCCCACCCACGTCGCATCTGCCGACTGTGATTCGCTGCTGCTGGATAACCAATTGTGTTTCGCCCTGTATTCCACTTCGTTGATGATGACCAAGGTTTACAAACCCTTGCTACAAGCGCTCGGGCTGACCTATCCGCAGTATCTGGCCATGATGGTGCTGTGGGAAAAGGACGGTTTGACCGTCAGCGATGTCAGCACGCGCCTGCTCACTGATCCGGGCTCGCTGACGCCTTTGCTCAAGCGCCTTGAAGGCGAAGGCTTTATCAGCCGCACGCGCAGCAAGGAAGATGAACGGGTGGTGCTGTTGCATCTCACTGAGCAAGGTCGTGCCTTGCAGCAAAAGGCCCTGAGCGTACCTGGCTGCATCCTGTCGGCAAGCGGCCTGAACATGGAAAAGCTTCTCGACCTCCAGGCTCGGTTGCTGAGCATGCGCGACCATCTGCACCAAAGCCTGTAAAAGCCAAAGCCTCGCTTCCCTTGGGGCCTGCCCAACTGCACTTGATCACTTCTACGGGGGCAACCTTTCACGCCCCCACCCACCCTTGTAAAGCCTCATGCCGGCTTTTTAAAAAAATTTATCTTGCGCGCAAAATATTTGCGCTATACATTTGCCTGGTGATTAATTAGCGCGCAAGTATCTTGCGCAAAACCAACATCCAAATGAGGAAATACCATGGACACGCTCTACACCGCAGTTGCAACCGCCACCGGCGGCCGTGATGGTCGTGCTGTTTCCAGCGACAAGATTCTCGACGTCAAACTGGCCACACCGAAAGAACTCGGCGGTGCGGGCGGCGCAGCCACCAACCCTGAGCAACTGTTCGCTGCCGGTTATTCGGCCTGCTTTATCGGCGCGTTGAAATTCGTTGCCGGTCAGAGCAAGCGCAGCATCCCGGCAGACGCCTCGATTACCGCACACGTGGGCATCGGCCAGATCCCCGGTGGTTTCGGTCTGGACATCGACCTGCATGTCAGCCTGCCCGGCCTTGAACAAGCCGACGCTCAGCAACTGGTCGATGCCGCTCACCTGGTCTGCCCTTACTCGAACGCCACACGCGGTAACGTCGATGTGCGTCTGCATGTGACTGTCTGATACCCACCAGGCCAGCAACGAACACTGGAAAGGAACGAACATGAAGACTTTCAGCAAGGTTATGACCGGTACGCTTCTCGCGCTGTCCATCGGCAGCGCATTTGCCGCGGGCGATCCGGCCATCGAGCACAACACCCAGGCTTTCCTCGACGCCCTGAACTCGGGCACCGGCAAGCCTATCGAGCAGTTGTCGCCCAAAGATGCGCGGGCCGTGCTGGTCGGAGCACAGGCGGGGGTCAAACTGACGCTGCCCAAGGCAGATGTCAGCGAAAAGACCATTACGGTGGATGGCAAGCCCATCAGCCTTAATATCGTCCGCCCTGCTGGCGTAAAAGGGACTTTGCCGGTCTTCATGTTCTTTCACGGCGGCGGCTGGGTGCTGGGTGACTTCCAGACTCACGAGCGCCTGGTGCGCGATCTGGTGGCTGGTTCGGGGGCAGTCGCGGTATTCGTCAACTACACGCCTTCACCTGAGGCGCATTACCCGACGGCGATCAACCAGGCCTACGCAGCGACCCAATGGGTGGCTGAGCATGGCAAGGAAATCAATGTCGACGGCAAGCGCCTGGCGGTCGCCGGTAACAGCGTGGGCGGCAACATGGCAACCGTCGTTGCGCTGATGGCCAAAGACAAAGGTACGCCGGCGCTCAGGTATCAGGTGCTGTTGTGGCCGGTGACTGACGCCAGTTTCGACAACGGCTCCTACAACCAGTACGCCGAAGGCCACTTCCTGACCCGCAACATGATGAAGTGGTTCTGGGACAACTACACCACGGATGCCGCACAGCGTAACGAGATCTACGCCTCGCCGCTGCGCGCCACCACCGAACAGCTGAAAGGCCTGCCGCCTGCGCTGATCCAGACCGCCAGTGCCGACGTACTGCGTGACGAGGGTGAAGCCTATGCGCGCAAGCTGGACCAGGCTGGCGTGCCGGTCACGGCCGTACGCTACAACGGCATGATCCATGACTACGGCCTGCTCAACGTTGTCAGCCAGGTCCCGGCTGTTCGCTCGGCGATCCTGCAGGCGTCTCAGGAATTGAAAGAACACCTGAAATAGCACCTGAAGCAACGGCAGCGTCTCAAATTTCAGCCGTAAAAAAACCCGCAGCGATGCGGGTTTTTTGCGTAACGGGGTTACAAAACCATGCTTACTTCGCACGGCCTTTGTAGGAACCGCCTTCACGGGTATCGATCTCGATCATGTCGCCGATTTCGATGAAGTCAGCAACGCTCAGCTCGGTGCCGTTTTTCAGCTTGGCAGGCTTCATGACCTTGCCCGACGTGTCGCCGCGAGCGGAACCTTCGGTGTAGTCGACCTGACGCACGATAGTGGTCGGCAGCTCCACGGAAACCAGACGCTCGTCGAAGAACACGGCTTCGCAGACGTCGGTCATGCCTTCTTCAACGAATGGCAGAACGCTTTCGATGTCTTCGGCGTTCAGCTCGTACATGGTGTAATCAGTGGTGTCCATGAACGTGTAGGTGTCACCGCTGATGAAAGACAGGGTGGCTTCCTTGCGATCCAGGATCACGTCGTCCAGCTTGTCGTCAGCACTGTAAACGATCTCGGTCTTGTAACCGGTCAGCAGGTTTTTCAGCTTGGTCTTCATGATCGCGCTGTTACGACCGGATTTGGTGAATTCAGCTTTCTGAACCAGCCAAGGATCGTTTTCGAGACGGATCACAGTACCGGGTTTCAGCTCTTTACCAGTTTTCATTGCATATATCCGAATTTGGATGGAATTAACCAAAGGCTCTGTACGAGAAACAGCCTGCGCAGGCATTTTTCGTACAGAGCCTTGTATCAAGGCCGCGTATCATAGCGAATTTCCATAAAACTGCACCAGCGCCGTGGCAAGATCAGTCTGTGCGGCTTGTTGCTGGCACCAGCGTTCGGCGTGTTTTTCGATTTGCGCCCAGTGTTCGGTGAGTGCCTGCCAGCCTTCGCTCAGGTCGCTGCCGGCGTTCCAGCTTTGCCAGAACTGATTCACTGCCTGCCCCGCCTCAGGCGCAAGGCCCGCCAGATAGAGAGCCAGAAAGGCATCAAGCTTGGGCAGATGGGCGTCTTCTTCCTGCTGATAGATGTGCCAAAGCATCGGCCGCCCTGCCCACTGGGCACGCACGAACGAGTCCTCGCCGCGCACCACGTTGAAATCGCAGCTCCAGAGCAGTTGATCGTAGCGCTCCTGTCGGATGAACGGTAAGACCTGGACCGTCAACGCGCCGCTTGCCTGCACCGTTCCGGCGTGCAATTGCCCCTCACTACCGAGCCAGCGCTGCACATCCGCCAGAATGCGCCCTTCCGGCACCAGCAGGTGGGTCGGGCGGCTGTCGCTGGCCAGCGCGTCGAGCCAACTGTCCAGTCGCGGGTTCTCATAGGCAAACACCGAGATCAGGCGTGCGCCGGCCAACGGCTCGACGTTCAGTTCCTGCAGAAACGCTTGCTGTAACGCCTTGTCCTGCTGAAACGCCTGACGTTGCCCGATCAGGTTTCTTTCGCGCAACAGGCCACCGGTGGTGTCCGCAAAACCGGGGAAGAAAAAAAACTTTTTCAAGCCGTTCATTTGCGGCGAAGGCAAACCGTGGCAACCCGAGACCCAGTCTTCGGCGCTGAGGTACTCAAGGTTCAGCCACAGCGGCCTGGGCGAGCGCTGCAGCATTGATTCGGTGTAAGACGTCGGCAGTCGGCAGGCGAAGGCTTCGATCACCACGTCGGGCACGGTGCTGCTGACCCAGTCTGCGGGCCAACGGCAGACGCTGACGCCCTCACGCAATTGCTGCGAGGCGCAAGGATCAGCGTCTGGACACAGGCGAACAAAGGCCGCCAGGTCATCGATCCACAAGCGCACCTGCACGTCATGTTCGGCAACCAGCTGGCGTGCCAGACGCCAGGTCACCCCCGCATCACCGTAGTTGTCAACTACGCTGCAAAAAATGTCCCAAGAGGGTTTCATCCTGGCTCCCTGAGTCTGGATGGAGAAAAACCCTGATTGTCGTTCAAAACGTTGCTCAGTCACCAGTTCGGTCAGCCACCCGGCCATCAGCCTGACAACATGATGAGCACATTGGAGAAAACGCGCAGCGCAGTTTTCATGCCCGGCCGTCAGGCATGGCACAATCACATCTGTTGCCCTGCAAGGAGTTCAGCCATGTCATCATCCACCCGCCGTCGCGACCTGTACGTGTCGTTGAAGTTGATCGTCTGCATCGCACTCGGCATCTGGCTGGGTGCCCTGGCGGTGTTTCTCACCGGCCTGCTGTATTACAAAAGCCTGCCACCTGCGCAAACTCAGGCGCTGGACAACGCCGCCGCCCAACTCAGTACCCCGCCCGGACAAAAAGCCGGCGACACGGCGGCGGCCGAGCCCGAGACTGAAATGTTTCGCAAGTACCAGCAAAGCCTGCGCGAAAGCGAGGCCCGTCAAGCTCGTGAACAGACCCAGGAGCAACAACAGCGCACCTTCAACCGTGCAAAATGTGATTTCTGGATGCAGCAGGATCGCACCGCACCCAGCGAGAAAAGCCGTGCCAGCATCAATCAGTACTGTGGATAGACCATGAACAAGCGGGACGTATTGCAACTGATCATCGACAAGCTGGAAATCGATCTGGACATTGCACAGCGGGCTGCCCAAACCGCTTACGAGACGGCCACCCACGAAGAGAACATCGCCGAAAACAAGTACGACACGCTTGGGCTGGAAGCTTCTTATCTCGCCGCAGGCCAGGCACGGCGCGTCGAGGAAATACGTCAGTCATTGACGCTATATCAGAACTGGTCGCTCAAGCCATTCGATGAATCATGCGGCATTCAGACCGGTGATCTTGTCGTGGTTCAAGCGCAGGACGGTCAGACCCGGTATCTGTTTCTGGGGCCTGACGCTGCGGGCCTCAAGGTCAATGCCGGCGATCGGCTGATTACCGTGATCACCGCCCGGGCACCGCTTGGGCAAAGCCTGCTGGGCAGGTTCGAGGACGATGCCGTACAGATTGTCATCAATGGCAGCGGACAATCCTACGAAATCACACAAACGTTGTGACACAACCATCATCTACAGGGTTGATCGCGCCAAGTTTTTATGGGTAAGGTGAGCCGTCGCCATAACCACCGCAACCGGGGCAACACTCAAGCAAGCAAGGACTAAAACCCAAGGAGATTTTTCATGACGAACGTCATCGCATTCCCTGACGCCCATGAACGTGATCGCCTGAAGTCCAGTCAAGATCCGGCGTTGAGATACCTGAACAAAAAAGAGCGACAGTTGATCGACCAATTGCGGTCGACCAGCCATGCGGGAAGGCAGTACGTTTACGACTATGCAAGCATCATGCATTTGTCCAGGCCGTTGTACCCCGAGCCAGTCGATTGACTGCGCTCGCAGAACCCGCCTGACTGTGGGCTGCGCCGGTGAAACGGCGCAGCTTTCAAGGCGTGCTGCCTGGGGTCAGCGCGTCATCGAGAAGATCAGCGCCGAAATAGCCACCAGACCTGCGGCAATGACAAAGTAGTTGGACCATGCACCTGCATATTTGCGCATGGAAGGCACCTTGTAGATCGCATACATCGGCATCAGAAACAGCAACACCGAAATCACTGGCCCGCCCAGGTTCTCGATCATCCCCAGAATGCTTGGGTCGAGCGTTGCCACTATCCAGCACACCACCAGCATGAACGCGGCGGTCATACGGTCCAGTACCTTGGGCGCCGGACGACGCCCCGATTTCAGGACCAGCCCTTTCAAGCCCTCGCTGGCGCCGATGTAGTGGCCGAGAAACGATTTGGAAATCGCCACAAACGCAATCAGCGGCGCAACGAACGCGATGGTCGGATTGTTGAAGTGGTTGGCCAGGTAAGACAGGATCGAGATGTTCTGCGCCTTGGCTTCAGCCAGTTCAGCGGGCGAAAGGGTCAGCACGCAGCTGAACACGAAGAACAGCACCATCACCACCATCAATACGTGGGCGCGGGCCAGAATCTGCGAACTGCGCACCTCGGCATTCTCGCCGTACTGGCGTTTCTGATCGACCGCAAAAGCCGAGATGATCGGCGCATGGTTGAAAGAAAACACCATCACCGGAATCGCCAGCCAAAGGGTCGACAAAAACGCCGAGGGCTCAGGCAAGGTGGTTGCGGTGCTCAAGATACCGCCGGTCCAGTGTGGAATCAGAAACATGGCCAGAAACAGCAGCGCGACGATAAACGGATAAACCATCACGCTCATGGCCTTGACGATGAACCGCTCGCCACAGCGAACCAGCGCCAGCAGGCCCATGATCAGCACGAACGCCAGCACGGCACGCGGCGGCGGAGCTATGTGCAACTGGTGTTCAAGAAAGCTGCCCACGGTATTGGTGAGGGCCACGCTGTAAATCAACAGGATCGGGAAGATCGCGAAGAAGTACAGCAAGGTGATCATCGCTCCGGCGCTTTTGCCGAAATGCTGTTCGACCACTTCAGTGATGTCGGCCCCCTCACGCCCGGACAGTACGAAGCGGGTCAGGCCACGGTGTGCATAAAACGTCATCGGGAATGCCAGCAGCGCGAGAGCCAGCAGTGGCCAGAAACCGCCGATGCCTGCGTTGATGGGCAAGAACAGCGTACCTGCGCCAATGGCAGTACCGAACAATCCAAGCATCCAGGTGGTGTCATTACGGTTCCAAGAGGCGATGCTCTCGGGAGCTACATCCAGGCGTTCTACGACGCCGTTAGCCTGATCATTCATCCGGTCGACTCTCCGTGGCCGGTTTATCAAAAAGGGCAGCGCGTCGAAAAAGCCGGCAGTTCAGCGCTCCCCTCGAAAACAGCGGGCGAGATTCTCCGGGATTGACGGCAGAAGTCAAAGCTTTGTAGGACAAGAATTGCCAAGCGATGAGCGACCAATGCCACGCACGCCTCGGAGGCGAAGGGCTGGCGGGCAAATGACCATTTGTCCTGCGCGCAGCTTTTTTGCAGACCGCGCGCTCATCGACAGCCCTCAGCGACATCACATTCAGGCACAGTTGTGCGTTTTGATCGAAAGGAAACGGGCGATATCATCGCCGCGCGCGCATCCTGGCGGCGTCCGCCCGGCTTGGCACTGGCGGCATCTGGTGGGCCTGCTTCAGGCAATTTTGCAGAAATCATTCAAGAGCTGAACGTGATGTTGAGTATCAACGCAGGACCGTTTGCCCTCGCACTAACCCATTTGCTGCTGCTGATCGCACTGGTCACGGCCACCTTGATCGAGGCCAGGTTTGCACGGCGCACCCTCGCAAAAAAGACAGCGGTATTCAGCCTGTTCATCCTCGGCGTCGTGGCAGCACGCATCGCCTTTGTGCTGACCTATTTCACGCAATACAGCGATGCACCCTGGAAGGCACTGGACGTACGTGATGGCGGCTTTCTGGTCTGGCCGGGCATTGCCGCTGCCATTCTGGGCGGCTTGCTGATCGGCTGGCGTCACCCTGAACAACGTCGTGCACTGGCGTTCAGCGTGACAACGGGGTTGGCGATCTGGCTGCTGGGTGGCTGGCTATTGAGCAGCTACCAACAAGGTGCGCCCCTTCCGCAAACCACGCTGCGCACCCTGTATGGCGAACCGGTCAGCGTCGCCGAATACCGAGGCAAGCCGGTGGTCATCAACCTCTGGGCGACCTGGTGCCCTCCCTGTCGTCGGGAAATGCCCGTGCTGCGAGACATGCAACTGGAGCGCGAAGACATCGTATTTGTGTTCGTCAACCAGGCCGAAAGCGCGCAGGCCGTGAGCGATTATCTGTCCAGACAGCAACTGGTGCTGAGCAACAGCTTTCTGGATCCAGAGGGAGAGTTCGCCCGCGAGGTCGGCTCGGCAGCCCTGCCCACCACGCTTTTTTATTCATCGGACGGACGCCTGACAGGCAGTCATATGGGCGAAATGTCCAGAGCCAGTCTCACTCATTATCTGGACAGCCAGACAGGCGCCCGATCAGCTGTTTCCGGTACAAGTTCTCATCGCGATTGAAAGCCTGCTGCATCGATTCATCTATCCATGTATAAATGCGCTGACACATTGGTCATCTCTGGAGGCTCAGCGCATGCGTTACGCGCTCGATCATAAGGCCCAAACCCACCAGCGCATCGTCAAGGAAGCGTCCATGCGCTTTCGTCGCGATGGCATTGGTGCTACGGGCTTGCAACCATTGATGAAAGCACTCGGCTTGACCCATGGCGGTTTCTACGCGCATTTCAAATCCAAGGATGATCTTGTCGAACAGGCATTGAGTCACGCTCTCGACAATGTAAAAGGAATCACAAGCGAAGTTTTCGCCAGACAGGACTCGCTCAGTGAATTCATCGATCTCTATCTCTCGACTACCAGCCGCGATGCGCAGGACGGCGGATGTCCGCTGCCTACCATGTGCCTGGAACTTGGACAGCGCGACCAACCCAGCGAGACGACGGATAAAATCGTCCTTCACTTGCTGGAACTGTTTGAGAACTCCCTCGCGGGGACCGGTCTTGAGCCCAGAAGCGTACCGATCCTGTCGGCACTGGTAGGCGGGCTGGTACTTGCCCGCAGTGCTGCGGACGACAAGTTGTCGGAGCGTATCCTGAATACGACCCGCGACTACCTCAAGCAGGAGATAAAAAAGAGCACTAACTGATGCATCGAAATACCGAAACGTTCTCGGTGCGGTTTTTTACCCACCGCAACGTTCATAAAAAACAGGCCGATCAATGATCGGCCTGTTTTTTTCAGCAATGACAGCAGTCAGTCAACCGCGAGCTTATCGCGATTCTTTTCCAGAATAGCCTTGCCAATCCCTTTTACTTCAATCAGTTCTTCGATAGACGTAAAGTCGCCAGCAGTTTCTCTGTAAGCCACAATCGCGTCGGCTTTATTCTTGCCAATGCCGGACAGTTCCTTCTGAAGCGTTAACGCATCAGCGGTGTTGAGATTGACTCTGTCGTCACGTTGCTCATGAACCGCAGCGGTCGCTACGTTTTCGGTGGGCGGGGGGGCCGCCGGTGTGGCGCTGACGGCAACCGAGGCACTGGTGAGCAAGGCAAAGATCAAAGCACTGAACAGAGGGGTTCTCATAGATAAGGCTCCATAGCAATTCAAGGCAGCATTCCAAATGCTGTGCCTGAAACTTAGACCACTGCTTATCCATAGAAAAGAAGTTGAGCGTTGCGACCTGTTGCCATATCAATCAGCGTGTGTCCGTTATTGATAAGCCTGAACAATAACGGACTAAAATCAAGGCTCGCCGCTGCGTTCCTGATACATCCAGTCAACGATTTCACCCTCTGGTGTATAACCGCTGACTGTTTCTCGCAGCAACTGGCGCACGCTGTTGTAATCGTCTCGCTCCACGGCATCCAGCAGTTTTACCAGCCGGCCTTTCAATACATCCCACGCCAGACAGTCTTCGCTGGCGCTCATGATCATTGGGTGTTCGGTCGCGACCACGTTGTCGCCGATCAGCAGCTCTTCATACAGCTTTTCACCGGGACGCAGCCCGGTGAACTCAATGGAGATATCGCCATGCGGATTTTTTTCGGAGCGGATCGCCAGGCCGGAAAGGTGGATCATTTTCTCCGCCAGTTCGACGATCTTGACCGGCTCGCCCATGTCCAGAACGAACACATCCCCGCCATGCCCCATCGAGCCCGCCTGAATAACAAGTTGAGCGGCCTCGGGGATGGTCATGAAGTACCGGGTGATCTTGGGATGAGTCACCGTCAGCGGCCCGCCCGACTGAATCTGCTTGTGAAACAGCGGAATCACAGAGCCCGATGAGCCAAGCACGTTGCCGAAACGAACCATCGTGAAACGGGTCTTGTTGACCTGATAGACGTTGGCCTTGTCGCCGAAGATCACCGGCGCGGTCTCGCGGCTCAGTGCCTGCAGGATCAACTCGGCAAGGCGCTTGGTGCTGCCCATGACGTTGGTTGGACGGACCGCCTTGTCGGTGGAAATCAGGACAAAGTTGGAAACCCCCGCCTGCAACGCCGCCTGCGCGGTATTGAGCGTACCGACGACGTTATTGATCACACCTTCGGCAATGTTGTGCTCAACCATCGGTACGTGCTTGTAGGCGGCCGCATGGTAGACCGTGTCGACCTTCCAGGTTTTCATGATCGACAGCAGCTTGGGGTGATTGCGCACCGAACCGAGTATGGGCAGCAACTTGACCGAAAGAGACTCACGGGCAGAACGCTGTTCAAGCTCGGACAGAATGCTGTAAAGATTGAATTCGCTGTGGTCGAGCAACAGCAACTGGACAGGCTGCAGAAGCAGTATCTGCCGGCACAACTCGGAACCGATCGAGCCGCCCGCGCCAGTCACCAGCACCGTCTTGCCCTTGATGCAATGCTCCAGCAGGTTTTCCCGGGCAGGCACTGCGTCTCGTCCCAGAAGGTCGGCGATATCGACTTCCTGAAGGTCGTCAACCTTGACCCGGCCAGCCGCCAGGTCCATGAAACCGGGGACGCTTCGCACGTGCAACGGAAAGCCTTCCAGAAACCCCAGAATCTCCCGGCGACGCCCGCGCGATGACGAAGGGATGGCCAGGAGTATTTCCTGAGCCCCGGTGGAATCGATCATGCGCTGGATATTTCGAGGCTTGTAGACTTGCAGCCCGGAAATCACCCGGTTGGAGATCGACTCGTCATCATCAATGAATGCCACAGGGTGCATCAGACGCCCCATACGCAATGCAGCCACCAACTGGTTGCCGGCCGCGCCTGCGCCGTAGATGGCGACTTTTTGCAGGCCGTTATCGCTTTTGGCAAACGGTACGTGTTGCGCCGCCGCAAACCAGTCACCGAGGAAGTACTGCCGCATGGCCAGGCGCAGACCGCCGATCATTACCAGGCTCAGCCACCAATAGTTGAAGATGACCGAGCGTGGCACCAGTTGCTGGTGATTGCTGTACACGTACACCATACAACCGAGAATCAACGACGACATCGTGACGGCTTTGATGATCGCAATCAGCGCGTCGTTGCCAAAATAGCGCATGACCGCACGGTACATGCCAAAACGGATGAACAACGGAATAGCCGCCAGCGGCGCACTGATGAAAAGCCAAGTGTGCTTTTCCAGCGGATTGATCAGTTCGTCAATGCCCAGCCGCACGACAAACGACATCCACAGCGCAAGCCAGACCAGAAGAACGTCGGCAGCCACCTGGATTATTCGCTTTTTGCGGCGTGGTAGGGCCAGCAAACTAGCTCGCAACCTGCTCATCAATTTATTTAATGCTCCGTTATGCGACCGGTTGACACATCACCTGAAACCGGTGCCTGTGAAACAGCTACGTTCCTGAGACAACCAGAAACCCGCTTCGTTACCTGCTTTCTGCCTCGCCGGCACGGAACCTCAGCGCCAGTAAAATCAACGGCACGTAGGCAATTGCCGTCCATGCCAGCCCGTCGCCGCCCCCCAGAGCCACCCACATCGCAACGGGCAGCAGCCACAGCAGATTGATCAACCCGACCACCAGCGTGACAGGTCGATGGCTACCGTAATGGCGTGATGCAAACTGATAAGCATGGCTGCGATGGGCCTCGTAGAGCTTTTCTCCGCGCAACAGACGACGGATAAGCGTTACCGTGGCGTCGACAATGAACACGCCCAGCACAATCAGCCAGCACCACAATAACCGAGGCGAGGCCCAGGAACCCTGAATGGAAAGCACGCCGAGGACCATACCGAGAAATCCACTGCCTGCATCGCCCATGAATATCTTCGCCGGAGGGAAGTTCCAGCAAAGAAAACCTGCCACGGCGGCGGCCAGCAGCAGTGGCTGCCACACCAGCTCGGCGTAGCCGCCCAGGGCATAAATACCCGCCATGCCCAGACAGACTGTCACCGCCTCGATGCCGGCGATCCCGTCGATGCCATCCATGAAGTTGTAGAGATTCAACATCCATACCAGATAGAACGCCGCCAGGATCTGAACGACAGGGCCAGGACTCAGTGTCCAGCCCATGACATTGAGCGGAGCGAGTCCGCCCAGCCAGAACAGCGCCCAGGCAGCCGCAGCAAAATGCCCCAAAAGGCGCCATCGTGCAGCGATATGCCCGTGATCGTCCATAAACCCGATAATAGCGACCAGGCCTCCCGATCCTACTAACGCAGCCAGCATCGACAGCGACAACTGATTCGTACAGGCCAAAAACACGATAGCCATGCCAAAAGCAATGACAATGGATACGCCGCCGCCGCGAGGCGTCGGTACGGAATGCGAGCTGCGGGCATTGGGTATATCAATCAGACTTCTGGCCAGTGCGTACCTGCGCAGCAACGCTGTCAGAATCAGAGATACAAGCATGATGACAATTACTGACAGCCACTCAATCATGCTTGTCGTGTTCCAGATAATACCGGGCGGTGTCTTGCATGGCGTGTTCAATACTCACAGGTGGATGCCAATCGAGCATCGTACAGGTTTTACTGATATCGACCTGCAAAGAGCTGCATAGCCGTTGTGAAAAGGCTTTCTTGCCAAGCAATGCTGCCGCGCCTTTCAACAGTACAGCTGGCACAGGCAACAACCGGGCCGGTTTGCCAAGCGCCCTGCCCATCTCACGCAAAAGCCGGGTGGTGGACAGGTCGTCACCGTCACTGACAAGGAAGGTCTGACCTGCCGCCGCAGGGTGATCGACGCACACCACCACCAGGTCCGCCAGATTGCCCACTGCCACCAGACTGCGGCGATTATCGATAGCCCCCAGCGGCAACGGCAGCCCCTTGTCGAGCCAGCGCATCATGCTCCTGAAGTTGGCCTTGACCCCTGGGCCGTAGACCAGAACGGGACGAATGATCACCACCTGCATGCCGGAGCGGGCAGCCAGCGCTCGCAGCCCCTCTTCAGCCTTTTGCTTGGAAACACCGTAGGGGTCCAGCGGATTGCACGGATCATCGGCCCTGAAAGGGGCACCCGGCGGCGTAGACTCGCCGCTGGCCTTGATGGAGCTGATAAAGATGAAGCGCTTCACCCCCGCCGCAGCGGCCTGTTCGGCGAGGTTCAGGGTCGCAGTCACGTTGGCGCTGAAATACGCGTGATCAGGCTCGGTGGCGGTTTCGTTGAGGACATGAACCCGCGCAGCACAATGAATAACCACCTGCGCGCCAGCTACAAAGCTTTCCCACCGGTTGTCCGGCGCCAGCGATTGCATTGCCACAGCGCTGATGCGTGGTGAAGCGCAAGTGTACGCACCCCGCACTGCAACCCTGACAGCACAGCGGGTACGCTCGATCAACCGGCGAACCACGGCACTGCCCACGAAACCTGTCGCACCTGTTATCGCAACCAATGCAACATCACCGTTCATGCACGAACGCCCTTCCAAATCGGCCAAATATTCCTCATGTGAAGCTTTTTGACAACCAAAATATCTTCACTTCATTTTATAACTTTCATGCTTGTGCAAACCTGTTTCAGATAAGCATGCGTTTTATAGTTGTGAGCGCAGGACTGTTCCGGAAACTCGTCCATATATTCTGTCAGGGAACGATCAACTCGGCCTGAATTTTTTCAAGCGTGTATTTACGCTCCAGAATGTTTCTCAGCGCCTTTTTAGCCGTTGTTTCGCCGTGCACAAGGCGAATCTGCGCCGGCCACTTATTCATACCCGTGACGAATTCGACAAGTTCGGCCTGATCAGCGTGGGCCGAATAGCCTTTGGCGGTGTGAATCGCAGCGCGAATATCGAAACGCTCGCGATCCAGCTCGACGTATCCGCCCGACGGGCCATGCGCCTGAATGGCAGCGCCAGGCGTTCCTTTCCCTTGATAGCCGACAAACACCACGTTATGCCGAGGATCGCCCAGCATGGCTTTCAGGTAATTGACGATCCTGCCGCCGGCACACATGCCGTTACCGGCGATGACAATGGCCGGCCGCGCAGTGCTGGCCAGATAGTTGACTGTACGCAGGTGCTCTTCGTGGGTGTTGATGGTAATGAGCTGGTCAAAGCCGAGCGGCTTGCGTCCGGCGTCCAGCCTCAGGCGGGCACCTTCGTCCCAGTAGTCTTCAAATGACTGGTAGGCCCGGGTGAAGCGACTTGCCAGCGGCGAGTCGAGGATGATCGGCAGCCGCGACCAGTCCGCAGGCGGCACGTCATCCTCATTCAGGCGCGCACTGCTGTGGGCAGCATCACCGGATGGCATCTTGCGCCGCAGGATGTCCTCCAGTTCGTAGAGCAGCTCCTGAGTGCGACCGATGCTGAACGCCGGAATCAGCACCGTGCCGTTGTCTTCCAGCGCCCGGTCTATGATGCGCTCGAGTTCCTGCTGACGAATGCTGCGATCTTCATGAAGACGATCACCGTAGGTACTTTCCAGCACCAGTATGTCGGCGTGTTCGGGTGGCTTTGGCGCAGGCAGAAACGGTGTGTGGCTCGCGCCAAGATCACCGGAAAAAACCACACGCATCGAACACCCTTCCAGTGGGTAGTGCAGATCGCATTCTATATAAGCCGAACCCAGAATATGCCCCGCGCGTTGCAGGCGAACCCTGCAGTGCAGCGACTCGCGGTCGACCAGACTGAACCAGTTATCGAATGGCAGTGCGATGATCCGTTTGTTGATCAGCGCAAGGTGGCGCTCGGCCTGCTCGGGATCATGTGCAAACTGGATCTTCAGGCTGTCTTCCATCACCAGTGGCAGCAGATGAGCGCTCGGCTCGCTGCACAGTATCGGCCCTTCATAGCCTGACGCCAGCAACTCGGGAATACGCCCGACATGGTCGTTGTGCACATGAGTGATCAGAAGCGCTCTGATGGCCTCGGGGTCAAACCCGAACGGCGAGACCTCGCCTGACGCGCCGCGCTCCTGCAGCGAGCCGCAGTCGATCAGCAGGCTGCTCGACGCATCCATACGCAGTTGATGGCACGAACCCGTCACCGTGTCGACAGCACCGTGATGAATGATTTCCGGATAAGACATGCAGTCACCTTTGCTTGCCAGCCTGACTGAATGTTTGTGACATCCGGCATCAGGTCTGAACCATAAGTTTCGGCGCATTCTGCACTTGAACAGCTTATTTTCAAGACTTGACACAAGACTGTTACAGCAGCAGAAATCGGCGCTGAAACCTAATATAACCGGCTCCCCCTATGGAATGGGCACCTCGATTTAAAAAGCGAAGTTTCCTACGCGGCGCAGTAACTATCCTTCATATAATCGAAGAATAAGCCGACAGAATTATAAGTAGGGTTTTTCAGCAAAAAAGAGAGATACAGATAAGATGCACACCAGCCTCGAGACGCTGGATGCAATTTCATGGCACGGAAGGGATAGAAAAGTGCACGACGTCACGTCACCAGACAGGCATCCGACGACGCCCGAGCAGTACTGCTCAGACGGAGCGAGCAGAAGGCGTGCGTTTTTTACGAAGGCTGGCTATCAGCGTCAGCATCGGGCCGATGACCATACCCAAAAGCAGCGCGAGGATAACAGGCAATGCCAAAGGAAGCTGAGGCGCTGACCAACCGAAGAACGTCACGGCGACAGACTGCCGGTTTTCAAGCATGAACACGACTGTTACCGCAGCTACGAGCAGTACAGCGACGATCAGAATGACTCGTTTGAAAATACGCATCTGGTAATCCTGTGGTAAATGGCTTTAAAAGCCCTCTTCTTCATCCTCGTTGACCCGATCCCGCAGCTCCTTGCCCGGCTTGAAATGCGGCACAAACTTGCCATCGAGGCTGACCGATTGCCCGGTCTTCGGGTTACGTCCAACTCGCGGTGCACGGTAATGCAGCGAGAAGCTGCCAAAACCCCGAATTTCGATTCGGTCACCGGTTGCCAGGCACTGGGACATTTGTTCAAGCATGGTCTTGATGGCCAGCTCGACATCTTTGGATGAGAGCAGCCCTTGATGGGTGACAATTCGTTCGATCAACTCCGACTTCGTCATATTTTTCCCTTCTTTTTCAAGCAGCTAGATCAGCGCTTGGAAGGTTTTAGCATGACCGGATGAATTTGAACAGCCCATGTATTGACTTATGTTCAACGCTGTCAACCCTGCATGAACAGATTACAGCCACGCTACACGTGAGAGGCGTTTAAAGAGAGGGAAATAAACGAGGGCCTGGTAAGGCCTGGAGGCTATAGCGGGCGCTTGTGACCAAGGTCAGGCGATCAAAGGGGGTCGGGCTCAGGCCTGCATGACATAAATGCCAGGCATGAAAAAGGGCGACCGAAGTCGCCCTTTTTTATGGTCAAGCAGAACTTAGTTCTGTTTTTCCATTTGCGCGCGCAGCAGGTCACCAATAGTGGTAGGACCAGTGCTTTCAGCGACTTCAGGCTTGCTACGCAGGCTCTGGATCGCTTCTTTCTCGTCTTCAACGTCTTTCGACTTGATGGACAAGCTGATTACGCGGCTCTTGCGGTCAACGCTGATGATCTTGGCTTCGATCTCTTCGCCTTCTTTCAGAACGTTACGCGCGTCTTCAACGCGGTCACGGCTGATTTCGGAGGCTTTGAGGGTCGCTTCGATGTCGTCGGCCAGGGTGATGATGGCGCCTTTGGCGTCAACTTCTTTAACGATACCGCGAACGATAGCGCCCTTGTCATTGACAGTGACGTACTCGGAGAACGGATCGCTTTCCAGCTGCTTGATACCCAGCGAGATGCGCTCGCGCTCAGGATCAACCGACAGGATCACGGTGTCGAGCTCGTCGCCCTTCTTGAAGCGACGTACGGCTTCTTCGCCCACTTCGTTCCAGGAGATGTCGGACAGGTGAACCAAGCCGTCGATGCCGCCGTCCAGACCAATGAAGATACCGAAATCGGTGATCGACTTGATGGTGCCGGAGATTTTATCGCCCTTGTTGAACTGGCCAGAGAAATCTTCCCACGGGTTGGATTTGCACTGTTTGATGCCGAGGGAGATACGACGACGCTCTTCGTCGATGTCCAGAACCATAACTTCCACTTCGTCGCCAACCTGAACGACTTTCGAAGGGTGGATGTTCTTGTTGGTCCAGTCCATTTCGGAAACGTGTACCAGGCCTTCCACGCCTTCTTCCAGCTCTGCGAAGCAGCCGTAGTCGGTCAGGTTGGTAACACGCGCGGTAACGCGGGTGCTTTCCGGGTAGCGAGCCTTGATAGCAACCCATGGGTCTTCACCCAGTTGCTTCAGACCCAGGGAAACACGATTGCGCTCGCGATCGTACTTCAAAACCTTCACATCGATCTCGTCGCCAACGTTGACGATTTCCGATGGATGCTTGATACGCTTCCAGGCCATGTCGGTGATGTGCAGCAGGCCATCGACGCCACCCAGATCGACGAATGCGCCGTAATCGGTGAGGTTCTTGACGATACCTTTGACTTGCTGACCTTCCTGCAGGGACTCGAGCAGAGCTTCGCGCTCGGCACTGTTCTCGGCTTCCAGGACACTGCGACGGGAAACGACAACGTTGTTGCGCTTCTGGTCCAGCTTGATGACCTTGAACTCGAGCTCTTTGCCTTCCAGGTGAGTCGTGTCACGCACAGGGCGGACGTCAACCAGAGAACCAGGCAGGAACGCACGGATGCCGTTAACGTCGACAGTGAAGCCGCCTTTAACCTTACCGTTGATAACGCCCTTGACCACTTCTTCAGCTGCGAAAGCCGCTTCCAGAACGATCCAGCACTCGGCACGCTTGGCTTTTTCGCGGGACAGCTTGGTTTCGCCAAAGCCATCTTCGACCGCGTCCAGCGCAACGTGAACTTCATCACCGATCTTGATGGTCAGCTCGCCAGCGTCGTTGTGGAACTGCTCCAGCGGGATGAGGCCTTCAGATTTCAGACCGGCGTGAACCGTAACCCAACCTGCCTGGTAGTCGATATCAACGATGATAGCGGTGATGATCGAACCGGCCTGAAGGTTGAGGGTCTTTAGGCTTTCTTCAAAAAGTTCTGCAAAGCTTTCGCTCATTTTAATTCCTGTTGATCAAGGGCGAAGGATACGCCCATCTGCCACGCTCCAGACAACGTGGGTTTCGTTCAAGTAAAAGAAAGCCTGCGGGACTATGACTGGTCTCCCACACGCTTCTTCGTCACCCGGCGATATCGCGAAGCGCGATTTCACTCAGAATGCGTTCCAGCACCTGTTCGATGGACAATTCAGTGGAATCCAGCTGTATGGCGTCGTGCGCCGGCTTTAGCGGTGCTACCGCTCGCTGGGTGTCACGCTCGTCGCGTGCACATATCTCATCTAGCAGACTCGACAGACTAACATCATCGCCCTTGGCCTTCAACTGCAAGTAACGTCGGCGTGCACGTTCCTCGGCACTCGCGGTAAGGAATACCTTCAGCGGGGCGTCGGGAAACACGACCGTGCCCATGTCGCGACCGTCTGCGACAAGCCCCGGCTCTTCCTGAAAGGCGCGCTGGCGCATCAGCAAGGCATCGCGCACAGCGGGCAAAGACGCCACCTGAGATGCGCCACTGCCGATCTGCTCGTTGCGAATGGCCTGGGTAACGTCCTCACCTTCAAGAATGATGCGCTGCCCCTGCCCCGCCGCTGTCGTCTCGAACTGAACATCCAGATGAGCGGCAAGCAATTTGAGCGCTTCTTCGTTGGTCAGGTCGACGCCATGATTCCGCGCAGCGAAGGCCAGCAGGCGGTACAGCGCGCCTGAATCAAGCAGGCACCAGCCAAGTTTCTTGGCCAGCAGCCCGGCTACAGTGCCTTTTCCTGAACCGCTAGGTCCGTCGATGGTGATAACGGGTGCTTTGATTTTCACTTTATGTCCTCTTGCGCTACACGCATGCCGACTTGAGCGCACAGCGCCAGAAAATGGGGAAACAATGTGGCGGCGTCCGCACAATCATGAATACGGATGGGCGCCGAAGCCCGCAACGATGCAACACGAAACGCCATGACAATACGCTGATCGCCGCGCGCATCAATCTCGCCGCCGCCGGGCGTACCGCCCTCAATGATGATGCCATCCGGCACAGGTTCGGCCTCGATACCGAGCACCGTCAAACCGTCAGCCATAAGCCTGACGCATTCCGACTCGCCTGCCTGCAACGTCTCTGCGCCGCGCAGAATGGTACGCCCTTCTGCGCAGGCTGCGGCGATAAGCAGAGCCGGAAAGGTGCCGATCGCCAGCGTCACCAGCGCCTCCGGGATGTCCGCGCCTTTCAGCCGAGCCGAACGCACGTGCAGGTCCGCCAGCCGCTCATCTGCCAGTTCGCGAACATTTTGCAGCACAACATCGCCGCCCATCAGACGCAGAATGTCGATCGCTCCTTCACACATCGAGCCGACACGAACGTCCTCGAGCAGCAGATCGCACCCTTCGCTGATCGACGTCGCGACCATGAACAGGACAGCGGACGTGACATCGGTCGGCCCTTTGATGCGATGGCTGACGCCCTCTGCAGAGCGCACCCGCACATCATCCGGCGCCTCATGATGATCGGCAGAGGTCATATCGACGCGAGCACGGCTGGCAAGAATTCTGCCGAAGTGCTCTCTGGCCGTGCGCGCGCGAGTGAATACCTCCAGCAACTGCGCGCCATCGCCAGCATCCACAGCATCGCGCAGGGCATCAAGGTCACTGCGAAAACTGTCCAGCGTGCGCAGGACCGACTCACGGTTGGCCATGAAGATGTCGTGCCACATGGTCGGATCGCTGCCCGCAATACGCGTGAAGTCACGAAAGCCGCCAGCGGCATAGCGGAATATTTCCAGGTTTTCGTTACGTTTGGCCAATGAGTCGACCAGACCGAATGCCAGCAAGTGCGGCAGATGACTGGTCGCCGCCAGCACGTCGTCGTGACGCTCGACCTGCATGTGCTCGACATCAGCACCCAGCGCAGACCACAACCGATGCACAACGGCGACGGCGTCGGGGTCGGTTTCAGGCAGCGGGGTCAGAATGACCTTGTGACGCCGGAACAACGCAGCGTTGGAAGCTTCGACGCCGCTCTGCTCGGACCCGGCGATCGGATGCCCAGGCACAAAACGTGACGGCATATGGCCGAACGCCTGATGGGCCGCCCTGACCACATTGCCTTTGGCGCTGCCAACGTCAGTGAGAATGGCGCCCCCCAGATCCAGCGGTGCGAGCAGCGCGAGGAGCTTTTCCATCGCCAGAATAGGCACCGCCAGCTGAATCACGTCGGCGCCCCGGCAGGCCAGGGCAAGATCGGCCTCGCAACGATCGACAACCCCGAGCTCGACCGCAAGCTTTCGCGACCGCGGATCAAGATCGACGCCGACCACTTCACGGCACAGGCCGCTTTCGCGCACGCCCTTGGCAAACGAGCCGCCAATCAGCCCGAGCCCCACGACCACCAGCCGCCCGATCAACGGCCGGGCCGGTTGCTCTGAAATCACATCAACCACGCGAACATACCTGGCAGCCCGACAAGGCAACAAACAAACGGATCATGCGCAACGCCCTCAAAGAACCGCTTTCGGGTAGGAACCCAGCACCTTCAAGGCAACGGCTTCACTGCTGATTTTTTCCAGTACGGCTTTGACCAGCGGGTCCTGGTGATGGCCGACGAAGTCGATGAAGAACACGTAGGTCCACTTGCCACTGCGCGACGGACGGGTTTCGATACGTGTCAGGTCAAGACCATTCTCATGGAACGGCACCAGCAACTCGTGCAGCGCACCCGGCTTGTTGCTCATCGAAACAATGATCGAGGTCTTGTCGTCACCGGTTGGCGGGACTTCCTGATTGCCGATGATAAGGAAGCGCGTAGAGTTGTCCGGGCGGTCTTCGATCTTTTCCGCCAGGCGGGTCAGACCATAAAGACCTGCCGCCATATCGCCAGCAATGGCCGCCGAGTTCCATTCGCCCTTGACCCGCTTGGCGGCTTCGGCGTTGCTGGCCACGGCAACACGCTCGACGTTCGGATAATGGGCGTCCAGCCATTTGCGGCACTGGGCCAGCGATTGCGCGTGGGAATAGATACGCGAAATGCTTTGCGTCTTGGTGCTCTCACCGACCAGCAAATGATGGTGAATGCGCAACTCGACTTCGCCACAGATGACCATGTCGTGCTCAAGAAAGCTGTCCAGCGTGTGGTTGACCGCGCCTTCGGTGGAGTTTTCCACCGGGACCACGCCAAAGTTCACCGCACCCGCAACCACTTCACGGAACACTTCATCGATGGCAGCCATCGGCAGACTGATAACCGCATGGCCGAAGTGCTTCATGGCGGCGGCCTGGGTGAACGTACCCTCAGGCCCGAGATAGGCGACCTTGAGCGGCTGCTCGAGGGCCAGGCAAGAGGACATGATTTCGCGAAACAGCCGCGCCATCTCTTCATTGCTCAAGGGGCCGCGATTGCGATCCATGACCCGCCGAAGCACCGCCGCTTCGCGTTCCGGGCGATAGAACACAGGCACTTCGCCTTCTGCCAGCGAAGACATCTTCACCCTGGCCACTTCCTGAGCACAGCGAGCGCGCTCACTGATCAGCTCCAGGACCTTCTCGTCGAGGCTGTCGATACGGACGCGAAGCGCCTTGAGTTCTTGCTCGGACATCAGCCGTGCTCCTTCTCGAAATCTTTCATGTAGGCGACCAGCGCGTTGACCGCGTTGATATCGACTGCGTTATAGATGGAAGCGCGCATGCCACCCACCGAACGGTGGCCTTTCAGATTGAGCAGGCCATTGGCATCGGCACCGGCCAGAAACGGCTTGTCGAGACGGTCGTCAGCCAAACGGAACGGCACATTCATCCACGAGCGATCCGGCGTGTTGATCGGGTTGCTGTACAGCCCGCTGGCATCGATGAAGTCATACAACGTACGCTGCTTGATGTCGTTGAGCTTGCCGATCGCCTCGACGCCGCCCTGCTCCTTGAGCCACTCGAAGACCAGCCCGGACAGATACCAGGCCAGGGTTGGCGGCGTGTTGTACATCGAGCCATTGTCGGCAGCGACTTTGTAGTCGAGCATGGTCGGGCACAGCGTACGCGCGCGACCGAGCAGGTCTTCGCGAATGATCACCACCACCACGCCGCTCGGGCCGATGTTCTTCTGGGCACCGGCGTAGATCATGCCGAAACGCGAAATGTCCACCGGGCGCGAGAGGATGTTAGAAGACATGTCGGCGACCAGTGGCACGTCGCCAGTTTCCGGAATCCAGTTGAATTCCAGACCACCAATGGTTTCGTTAGGCGCGTAATGAACGTAGGCAGCGTCCCTGGAAAGCGTCCATTCGTTCTGGCCGGGGATGGCGAAGTAATCGTAGGCCTTGGCGCTGGCGGCGACATTGATCGTGCCGTAGCGCGACGCCTCATCAATAGCCTTCTGCGACCAGATGCCGGTGTCGATGTAATCGGCCTTGCCGTTTTCAGGCAGCAGGTTCAGCGCGATCTGCGCAAACTGCTGGCTGGCGCCGCCTTGCAGGAACAGCACTTTGTAATTGGAGGGAATGGACAACAGGTCGCGAAGATCCTGCTCGGCCTTGTTGGCGATGGAGACGAACTCATCACTGCGGTGGCTCATCTCCATGACCGACAGGCCTTTGCCGTGCCAGTCGAGGAGTTCCGCCTGGGCACGCAGCAGAACAGCTTCAGGAAGCGCAGCAGGACCTGCGCAGAAGTTAAAGGCTCGCTTGCTCATATCCACTCTCGTCAAATACGTTGGGTCTGTACGCGCGTGTTACCGGGTGCTGCATCACGAGCGGGCAGCTCGCGACGGGGAATACTGATCCGGCTGCAGGGCGGCCGAATGTCGCAAGGGCTGGACTTGCCTGGAATGCACATGCACCTCCAGACGAGCCAGCCCTTACCTGATTTACGTTGCCGCTCAGTTCTGCGGTTCGTCGTCGTCCGGGGCCGCGTCCACCTGCAGGTCTTCACCTGCCTCGTCTGCGTCGGCGCCGTCCACATCAACGATCACGCCATCAACAACCTCGTCACCCTCAAGCTCTTCGCCTTCGACTTCCGAGGGCTCCTGAACGCGTTCCAGGCCGACCAGTTTTTCGTCGCTGGCCAGCTTGATCAGGGTCACACCCTGGGTGTTACGACCCAGGCTGGAGACTTCGCCGACGCGGGTACGAACCAGTGTGCCCTGGTCGGAAATCAGCATGATTTCCTCACCATCCAGCACCTGAACCGCGCCGACCAGACGGCCGTTACGCTCGTTGCTGACCATGGCGATAACGCCCTGACCGCCACGCTTGTACTCAGGGAACTCGGAAATGGCGGTACGCTTGCCGAAACCACGCTCGGAAGCGGTGAGGATCTGGCTGCCTTCTTCCGGGATCAGCATTGAAATCAGCTTCTGCCCTTCTGGCAGACGCATGCCACGCACACCGCGAGCCGTACGGCCCATGGCGCGAACGTCGGATTCCTTGAAGCGGGTGACCTTGCCGCCGTCGGAGAACAGCATGATTTCCTGCTCGCCATCGGTGATGGCTGCGGAAATCAGGATGTCACCTTCGTCGAGTTCCAGCGCGATCAGGCCGACGCTACGCTGACGACTGAAGGCCACCAGCGGAGTCTTCTTGACGGTGCCGTTGGCCGTGGACATGAAGATGAACGGCGCCTTCTTCTTGTCGGCAGCCTTGATGCGCGCCTTGCGCTCTTCTTCGGTCTCGCTGCTGTTTTCCGCGTCGTCCAGCTCGCCTTCGAGGGCTTCGCCTTCTTCGTCGGCACGCTTGCGCATGGCTTCGAGATCGACCGGCAGCATGGTGGTGATGTATTCACCTTCGCTCAGCGGCAGCAGGTTGACCAGCGGACGACCACGGGCAGCGCGGGACGCTTCCGGGATCTCGTAGGTCTTGAGCCAGTACACCTTGCCCTTGCTGGAGAACATCAACAGCGTGGTGTGGCTGTTGGCGACCAGCAGGTGAGCGATGTAGTCCTCATCCTTGATGCCGGTGGCCGACTTGCCCTTGCCGCCGCGACGCTGAGCCTGGTAGACAGCCAATGGCTGGGTCTTGGCATAGCCGCCGTGGGAGATGGTGACCACGCGCTCTTCTTCGGTGATCAGGTCACCGAGGGTGAGGTCCAGGCGTGCATCGAGAATCTCGGTGCGACGCGCATCGCCGTATTCGGCGCGGATCAGTTCGAGCTCTTCGCGGATCACTTCCATCAGGCGCGTGGCGCTGTTGAGGATGCGGATCAGCTCGCCGATCTGAGCCAGGATTTCCTGGTACTCACCCAGCAGTTTTTCGTGTTCCAGACCGGTCAGGCGGTGCAGACGCAGTTCCAGAATGGCCTGAGCCTGTTCTGGCGACAGGAAATACTTGCCTTCACGCAGGCCGTATTGCGGGTCGAGGTTCTCGGGGCGGCACGAATCGGCACCGGCGCGCTCGACCATCTCGACCACTGCGCTCGATTCCCAAGGCGTCTTGATCAGCGCCTCCTTGGCTTCGGCAGGTGTCGGGGACGCCTTGATCAGGGCAATGACCGGATCGATGTTGGACAGCGCAACCGCCTGACCTTCAAGGATGTGGCCACGCTCGCGCGCCTTGCGCAGTTCGAACACGGTACGGCGGGTGACCACTTCGCGGCGGTGACGCACGAAGGCTTCCAGCAGGTCCTTGAGGTTCAGGATGCGTGGACGACCGTCGATCAGGGCAACGATGTTGATACCGAAAACGCTTTGCAGCTGGGTCTGGGCATACAGGTTGTTGAGCACAACCTCAGGCACTTCGCCACGACGCAGCTCGATGACCACGCGCATACCGTCCTTGTCGGACTCGTCGCGCAGTTCGGTGATGCCTTCGAGTTTCTTTTCCTTGACCAGCTCGGCGATCTTTTCGATCAGACGCGCCTTGTTCAACTGGTAAGGCAGCTCGGTGATGACGATCTGCTGGCGACCGCCGACCTTGTCGATGTCTTCGACGATGGAGCGGGCACGCATGTAAATGCGCCCGCGGCCAGTGCGGTAGGCTTCGATGATGCCGGCGCGGCCGTTGATGATCGCCGCCGTCGGGAAGTCCGGGCCGGGGATGTACTGCATCAGTTCGTCGATCGTCAACTCGGGGTTGTCGATCAGCGCCAGGCAACCGTCGATGACTTCACCGAGGTTGTGCGGCGGAATGTTGGTCGCCATGCCCACGGCGATACCGCTCGAGCCGTTGACCAGCAGGTTGGGAATACGGGTCGGCATGACCGCAGGGATCATTTCGGTGCCGTCGTAGTTCGGCACCCAGTCGACGGTCTCTTTGTGCAGGTCGGCCAGCAGCTCGTGAGCCAGCTTGGTCATGCGCACTTCGGTGTATCGCATGGCCGCCGCGTTGTCGCCGTCGACCGAACCGAAGTTGCCCTGGCCGTCTACCAGCAGGTAGCGCAGCGAGAATGGCTGAGCCATACGAACGATGGTGTCGTACACGGCGGTGTCGCCGTGCGGGTGATACTTACCGATCACGTCACCAACCACACGGGCGGATTTCTTGTACGGCTTGTTCCAGTCGTTACCCAGCTCGCTCATTGCGAACAACACGCGCCGGTGCACGGGCTTCAAGCCGTCGCGCGCATCGGGCAGTGCCCGACCGACGATTACGCTCATTGCGTAGTCGAGGTAGGACTGCTTCAGCTCGTCTTCGATATTGACCGGGAGGATTTCTTTGGCCAGTTCGCCCATGAGAAGCCTGATTCCTTTTTCTGGTGAAACCTCGCAAACCCATTCGGGGTATACGAAGCTCGCCGCTGCCAGCATTTGCAGGGCAGCGACTTACGACAAATCAACGAGTTATGCCATGAAACTGCGCAGTGTGGGTGACGCCAGTGAGTGTCCCCGATAACCGCCGGATATTACCACAACCGCCGGGGCGCTCACATCCTTTGCAGGCGCTGAAAACGAGCCACCTGCGCACAAGCCGCCTGAGAGACGTTTACAGGCCCGCGCAGCCGCTTTGGCCAAGCGGCTGCGCGTGCACAGCGTCGGTCAATGAAGGTGTTTGCGGCTCATCAACTGCGCCATGCGGGCGGTGTCGGGACGCTCGACGATGCCTTTTTCAGTCACGATGGCGTCGATCAGGTCTGCCGGCGTCACATCGAACACCGGATTGAAGGCCTCTACATCGGCGCCCACCCGCTGACCGCCGACTTCAAGCAGTTCGCGGCCGTCGCGTTCTTCAATGATGATGTCGTCGCCGCTGGCCATCTCCATGTCGATGGTCGAACTCGGCGCCACCACCATGAAGCGCACGCCGTGGTGCATGGCGGCAACGGCCAGCTGATAGGTGCCGATCTTGTTCGCCACGTCGCCGTTGGCGGTGATGCGGTCGGCACCGACGATGACCCAGGTGATGCCCTTGGTGCGCATCAGGTGGGCGGCGGCCGAGTCTGCGTTGAGGGTCACCGGGATGCCTTCATTGGCCAGCTCCCAGGCGGTGAGCCGCGAGCCTTGCAGCCAGGGCCGGGTTTCATCGGCATACACCCGCTCGATCATGCCTTCCAGGTGCGCAGCGCGAATCACGCCCAGCGCAGTCCCGAAGCCGCCAGTGGCCAGCGCCCCGGTATTGCAGTGAGTGAGCACGGTTTGCAGGTTGCCCTGATGCCTGCGGATCAGGTCGGCACCCAATTGCGCCATGGTCAGGTTGGCTTCGCGGTCGCTCAAGTGGATCGCCACGGCTTCTGCCTCCAGCGCCGCCAGAGGGTTGTCACCATTTTTCACGCGCATCAGACGGTCGCGTATCCGGTTCAGCGCCCAGAA
Source organism: Pseudomonas sp. CFBP2511 (assembly GCF_030209255.1). Lineage (NCBI taxonomy): Bacteria > Pseudomonadati > Pseudomonadota > Gammaproteobacteria > Pseudomonadales > Pseudomonadaceae > Pseudomonas > Pseudomonas sp. CFBP2511. The sequence continues at coordinate 48,016 of NZ_JARVSI010000042.1, forward strand.
CAGGTTGACTGCAGTGGGGCGCGAATCGGCCAGCAGTTGCATGTCTTCTTCCAGCGCCGGGTACCAGTCGCCACCTTCGGCAATACGGGCGCGAGCGCCCAGCACTGCACCATAGGCGGCACTGATGCCAATGGCTGGCGCGCCACGCACGACCATCGTGCGAATCGCCTCGGCGACCCCCGCCGCCGTGGTGTAGCGGTGCCAGACCTCCTCGAACGGCAGTACCCGCTGATCCAGCAGGTACAGAGCGTCGTCCCGCCAATCGATGGCCTTTACTTTCTCTGCAGCCAACAGTCGATCGCGCATCGCCAACTCCATCTTGAACATCCGAAACCCAGCATCAAAAGCCGCTGATTATAGCGAGCCGCCTGCGAAGACGCTCGGGTATACTTCGCCATCAACGTAATAAGCGATGGAACCTTCTCATGCCGAACGCTACAGCACCGCTCGACCTTTTGCTCCTGCCCGCCTGGCTGGTGCCGGTCGAGCCCGCAGGCGTTGTGCTCAAGGACCACGGTATCGGCATTCGCGACGGCTGTATCGTCTACATCGGCCCGCGCGCCGAGGCGTTGCGGCAAAACGCCTCGCAGGTGCAGGAACTGCCCGGCATGCTGCTCAGCCCCGGCCTGATCAACGCCCACGGCCATGCGGCAATGACGCTGTTTCGTGGTCTGGCCGATGACCTGCCGCTGATGAGCTGGCTGCAGGACCACATCTGGCCCGCCGAAAGCCGATGGGTCGATGAAGACTTCGTGCGCGACGGCACCGATCTGGCCATCGCCGAGCAGCTCAAAGGCGGCATCACCTGTTTCTCGGACATGTATTTCTACCCCAAGGTTGCCGCCGAGCGCGTTCACCTCAGCGGCATGCGCGCGCAAATCACTGTGCCGGTGCTGGATTTTCCGATTCCGGGCGCTCATAACACCGATGAAGCGCTGCACAACGGCATCGAACTGTTCAACGACCTGGCCCATCACCCGCGCATCAAGATCGCCTTTGGCCCCCACGCGCCCTACACCGTAGGCGACGAGAACCTGGAAAAGGTCCGGGTCATCGCCGACGAACTGGACGCCATGATCCAGATGCACGTCCACGAGACCGCCTTTGAAGTTGAACAAGCCGTCGAACAGCATCAGGAACGCCCCCTTGCCCGCTTGAATCGTCTGGGCATGCTCGGCCCGCGCTTTCAGGCCGTACACATGACCCAGATCAGCGACGCCGACCTGGCCTTGCTGGTGGAAAGCAACACCAGCATCATTCATTGCCCCGAGTCCAATCTCAAGCTGGCCAGCGGCTTCTGCCCGGTTGAACGACTGTGGCAGGCGGGTGTGAACGTTGCAGTGGGCACCGATGGCGCGGCCAGCAACAATGACCTCGACCTGCTCGGCGAAACCCGCACCGCCGCCCTGCTCGCCAAGGCTGTCGCCGGTTCGGCCACGGCGCTGGATGCTCATCGGGCATTGCGCATGGCCACCCTGAACGGCGCTCGTGCACTGGGCATCCAGGCTGAGGCCGGCTCGCTGGAACTCGGCAAGGCCGCAGACATGGTCGCCTTCGACCTTTCCAGGCTGGCCCAGCAACCGATCTACGATCCGGTATCTCAGCTTATATATGCCACTGGCCGCGATTGCGTGAGCCACGTCTGGGTGGCTGGCAAACAGTTGCTCGACAACGGCCGCCTGACCCGAATGGACGAACACGCACTGCGCGATACCGCCATCGCCTGGGGTCAGCGTATTTCCGGTAAAGCCGAATAATTCGGTGCGGACCGAACACATGCCAGTCTGGCTTATCTATAAGCCAGACTGATGAAAACGAATTTTGAGTTCAAGAGGGACACCCATGAGCAACGTCGACCGCGCAGAAATCGCCAAATTCGAGGCCCTGGCCCATCGCTGGTGGGACCGCGAAAGCGAATTCAAGCCGCTGCATGATATCAACCCGCTGCGCGTCAACTGGATTGACGAGCGCGCCAACCTGGCAGGCAAGAAGGTGCTGGACGTCGGCTGTGGCGGCGGCATCCTCAGCGAAGCAATGGCCCTGCGCGGTGCAACCGTCACCGGTATCGACATGGGCGAGGCACCGTTGGCCGTCGCGCAACTGCACCAGTTGGAGTCAGGCGTCAGCGTCGAATACCGGCAGATCACCGCCGAAGACCTGGCCGAAGAAATGCCCGAGCAGTTCGACGTGGTGACGTGCCTGGAAATGCTCGAGCACGTGCCCGACCCCTCTTCGGTGATTCGCGCCTGCCACCGCATGGTCAAGCCCGGCGGCCAGGTATTTTTCTCGACCATCAACCGCAACCCGAAGGCTTATCTGTTTGCCGTGGTGGGGGCGGAATACATTCTCAACCTGCTGCCACGCGGCACCCACGACTTCAAGAAATTCATCCGCCCGTCCGAACTGGGTGCCTGGAGCCGCGATGCAGGCCTGCAGGTCAAGGACATCATCGGCCTGACCTACAACCCGCTGACCAAGCATTACAAGCTGGCCTCCGACGTTGACGTCAACTACATGATCCAGACCCTGCGGGAGGCATAAGCCATGCGCTTGAGAGCGGTTTTATTCGACATGGATGGCACTTTGCTCGACACCGCGCCGGACTTCATCGCCATTGCTCAGGCAATGCTGGCTGACCGCGGCCTGCCTGCAGTCGCCGACAAACTGATCCGCGACGAGATTTCCGGTGGCGCCAGGGCGATGGTCTCCGCGACCTTTGGCCTGTCGCCGGAAGCGCCGCAATTCGAGGCCCTGCGCCTGGAGTTTCTGGAGCGCTATCAACGTGACTGCGCTGCGCACAGCAAGCTGTTCGACGGCATGGGCGAGTTGCTGGCCGACATTGAAAAGGCCGGATTGATCTGGGGCGTGGTGACCAACAAACCGGTACGCTTCGCCCAGCCGATCATGGAGCAACTCGGCCTGGCCGAACGTTCTGCCGTGCTGATCTGCCCGGACCACGTTACGCACAGCAAGCCGCACCCCGAGCCGATGATTCTGGCCTGCAAGATGCTCGACCTGGACCCGGCCAGCGTTCTGTTTGTGGGTGATGACCTGCGTGACATTGAGTCCGGACGGGATGCAGGCACTAAAACCGCCGCCGTGCGCTACGGCTACATCCACCCCGACGACAACCCGGACCACTGGGGTGCAGACGTGGTAGTCGATCACCCGCTCGAGCTGCGCAAGGTGCTGGATAACGCACTGTGCAGTTGCTGAGTCATACCCCTAAACGCGAGGCGCTTCATGTTTGATTACTCCGCGCACCCGGAACTGCTCAAGGGCCGGGTCATTCTGGTCACCGGCGCGGCTCGCGGCATCGGCGCTGCCGCCGCCAGAGCCTATGCTGCGCATGGCGCGAGTGTCGTGCTGCTGGGCCGAACCGAGGCCAGCCTTGCCGAGGTCAGTGACCAGATAAAGAGCGCAGGTCAGCCGCAACCGCTGATCATTGCACTAAATCTGGAAAACGCCACGGCGCAGCAGTACCGCGAGCTGGCAGCACGGGTCGAGCATGAGTTCGGCCGTCTTGACGGCTTGCTGCACAACGCATCGATTATCGGTCCGCGCACGCCACTGGAGCAATTGCCTGACGAAGACTTCATGCAAGTCATGCACGTTAACGTCAACGCCACTTTCATGCTCACCCGCGCATTGCTGCCACTGCTCAAGCGCTCGGAAGACGCTTCAATAGCCTTCACTTCCAGCAGCGTCGGCCGCAAGGGACGCGCGAACTGGGGCGCGTATGGCGTCTCCAAATTCGCCACCGAAGGGCTGATGCAGACCCTCGCAGATGAGCTTGAGGGCGTTACGACCGTGCGCGCCAACAGCATCAACCCAGGCGCGACACGTACCGGCATGCGAGCGCAGGCCTACCCCGATGAAAACCCGCTGAACAACCCTGCCCCCGAAGACATCATGCCGGTCTACCTGTACCTGATGGGCCCCGACAGCACAGGTATCAACGGTCAGGCGCTGAATGCCCAGTAAGTGAAAACAGGCAGAATCGAACACAGGCAGAACAAGAAAAACGAAGCGCGCTTTCGTGACAGAAAACTGTCATAAAAGCTGTTTTCAAGGCATTTTCAGGTCAATGATTTGCCACAAATGGCTCACTGTCAGAGAGCTGGCGTCAGCTAAACCACTGATTTTAATAAGTCCAGCCAAAAGTGAACCGAATGGCGTGAGGTCCCCTCTAACCGAGCCAAGCCTACATTATGTGCTGAGGAGCGAAGAGATGAATTTTCCTACCCAGACCCATGCAATCGATTTCGATACGGCTGAACTGCAACGCCTCGGTTTTCGAAACCGACCCGATGCTGTGCTCCCGCCCCCGTCACTGCCCGAGCTGGTCTACCAGCTTGGGCGACAACTGCAGACCAGCCTGGAAGCCGAGCGGATATTGACCCTGTTTTTTCAGGGTGTGCAACGCTTCCTGCCATTGAGCGGCCTGGTCTACCGACACATCGAAAGCGACCTGCACCTGCGCCTGGGCGAAATGTCATCCGACAGCGCCAGCTTTCACCTGCGCCACGAGGGCAAGTGCATCGGCGAACTGGAGTTTCAAGGCGCCAAGCCTTTCGATACCCGGCAGCTGAGCGACCTCGAATCCCTGCTGGTCTGCCTGGTCTACCCGCTGCTCAATGCACTGCTGTACCGCATTGCCACGCAGACCGCACTGCGCGACCCGTTGACCAGTACCGGCAACCGCATCGCGATGGATCAGGGCCTGGCTCGTGAAATAGAAATTTCGAGCCGCCACAAGCAACCGCTGTCACTGCTGATGCTGGATATCGATCATTTCAAGAAAGTGAACGATGAATACGGCCATCACACTGGCGATGACGTGCTGAAAACCGTGGCACAAAGCCTGAAAGCGCAGTTGCGCAATATTGATCGGGTGTTCCGTTATGGCGGCGAAGAGTTCGTGGTGATTCTTTCCAACACCGGCGCCACGGCGGCCGAACTGATCGGCGAGCGCCTGCGTCAGGCGGTGCGCAACCTAGAGTTTCGCGAGCTTGACCCGGCACTGACCATGACTGTCAGCCTGGGCTGCTCGACACTGCTGCCGACGGAAACCGCCGACAGCCTGCTGCGCCGGGCAGACAACGCTCTGTACGTCGCCAAGCGCGAAGGCCGCAACCGTCTCGCCATGGCCAGCTAGCCCCCCACTCCCCGCCCTCTCGCCCTGCTCCTACATTTCCAGTGCGGCAACCCGCCCACGTGGAGACTTTACCTTGTCCAGCTGAATGCAGCGTTCAAGGAACAGGTACATGTAGTCGTAGCTTTTGGTAACAGCCTGACGCAACTCGGCCTGCAATTGAAGACTCGGCTTGTTACCCACCAGTGTGCAAATGATCTCGAGCGCCTCCCAAGGGTGCGCGTCATCGTACTGTGCATGCATCTTGAGCCACTTCATGGACTTCTTGCGGGTCTCTTCCGCAAATGCCTCAGCGTACACGCCGGTGGAACAGACCACTGCCGACCACTCGCCGGTCGCCCCCTCAATGGCGTAGTTGGTGGCCGCCATCGCAACGGCCAGGGAGTCGGAAGAGCTGGTCTGCCAGCACCAGTGGCTCAGCGCGTGCAGTTCAGGGGCTACCCGCTGATCGTGGAGATCTTCAAGCGTCACGTCATGGGCCGCACACCAGTTCACCCAGTAGTCGGCATGATTGAGTTCGACACGAATATTGCGCATCAGCCAGCGCCGCGCCATGTCTTCGCCAGGGTGACGACCAAAGCGCGTCTTGGTGAGATTCTTGGCCATGTACACCGCAAATTGCTCGACGACTGGCCATCCGCCGATCAGGTACTGACGCATGATCTGCGGGCTCAGCTTCGCGTCACGCATCTGCTGGTACAACTCGTGCTCGACCACCCGCGCCTTTGCGGGACTGCAATCGTTGATCAACTGCTGCGCCCAGGCCGGGTAACTGCTGGCTTCCATGAGCGGACCGGTTCTCTCGAAAGTGTCGATCACTGTGTATCTCCTTATAAGGGGTTCAACTGATTAACGTAGCGTTCCTGGCGCGCCGAACATCAAGGGGTCAGGCCGTACGGGTTGAATGTACAGGCTCTCACACGTAAACAATTCAGGGCGCGCAATCAGATACCCCTGTGCAAAATCCACGCCCATCTCCTGCAATGCAGACTCTACCTGCGGCGTTTCCACGTACTCTGCGATGGTGCGCTTGCCCATCACATGACCGATATTGTTGATGACTTCGACCATGGCCTTGTTGATCGGATTGTCGAGCATGTCCTTTACAAAACTGCCATCAATTTTCAAAAAGTCCACGGGCAGATGCTTGAGGTAGGCAAACGAGGACATGCCTGAACAGAAGTCATCCAGGGAAAACTGACAGCCCAGCGCCTTCAATTCATTGATGAAACGGATGGCGCTGTCCAGATCTGCAATGGCGCTGGTTTCAGTGATCTCGAAGCAGATCATTTCGGGCGCCACGGCAAAGGTCTTGAACTGCTGTTTCAGGTATTCGAGAAAAGTGTCATCTCCAATACTTGAACCGGACAAATTTATAGCACATAGCGCTTGCGGCACCTGATGCCGGTCATCGCTCTGGCATTGAGCGATGACTTTGAAGACATTCTGCACCACCCAACGGTCCAGCGTGGTCATCAGCCCATAGCGCTCGGCGGCCGGAATGAAGTTGTCCGGAACAACCATGCGCCCGGACTCGTCACGCAGGCGCAGGAGGATTTCAATGTGGCGAACCTCGTTGCCCTGATCCTTGATCGAAGCGATTTCCTGCGCATAAAGGCAGAAACGATTTTCATCCATTGCCATGTGCAAGCGCTGTATCCAGGCCATCTCGCCGAAACGCATCGACAGGGTCAGATCGTCGACGCTGTAGACCTGAACCCGGTTGCGGCCCTTCTCCTTGGCCATGTAGCAGGCCATGTCGGCAGCAGACAGCGACCCTTCCAGCGTGGCGGGCGTGTCGCCAAGGTGCACCAGACCAATGCTGACAGTGGTCATGAATGGCCGGCCTTTCCACATGAAATGCAGGCCCTGGACAATCTCGCGCAACGCCTCGGCAATGTCGTGCGCGGTGCTGGTGGTGCAGTCGACCAGCAACACGCCAAACTCGTCACCGCCCAGCCGGGCCAGCGTATCACTGTCGCGCAAGCCCTGCGGCAAGGCCTGACAGAGCTGGCGCAACAGCTCGTCACCTGCGGCATGGCCACCGGTGTCATTGACCAGCTTGAACTGGTCGAGGTCGAGAAACATCAGGCAGTGACTGCCGGTACTGCTGTCATCGAGCACCTGTTGCAAGCGTCGCTCGAACTCACTGCGATTGACCAGCCCGGTCAATGGATCATGAGCGGCCTGCCATGACAGATCAGCGATGTACTGCCGCTCCTGAGTCATGTCATGCAGCACCAGCACCGCGCCGCTGACCACCCCTTCGGTGTAGATAGGCGTACCGACCAGCGCCACCGAGACCGTGCTGCCATCCAGCCGCTGGATCAGCTTGCTGTCGGCGCTGCCGCCTTTGAGCTTGCCGGTGACAATCTGATCAATGAGCGTCGAACTGTCTTTCTGATCGTTTTCATCCAGCAGGTTGAACAATGCCGCCAGAGGCAGGCCGCTGGCCTGAGTGCTTTTCCAGTGCGTGAGGCCTTCGGCAGCGGGGTTCATGTACACGATAGCGCCCGCCACATCGATGGTGATCACCCCGTCGCCGATAGACTCAAGGGTAATCTGGGCGCGCTCTTTCTCCAGTTGCAAGGCGTCGGCAAACAAGCGCCGCTGGACGATCAGGCGGCGCACGCGCAACAGCGCGAGAAGAATCAGCACGACAGCGGTGAACAGATTGACCGCCATCAGCAGGTTGAGGATAAACCTCGAACCTTCGCCCAGCGCATCGCTGAATGCCTTGGCCGCAGGCGTTACACCTTCGTTGATGACGTTGATCTGCACGCGCCACTGATCGACTTGCGCGGAGCCCACATCGCCGCGGCTGACCCGCTCGTGAATATGCAGTGCAAGCTCGTTGAGCTGCGTAAGGTAGCTGTCGCCCACTGCCCAGTAATGAATGGCTTGTTTCATGAAGCTGAAGTTGTGGAAGTTCAGGTACATCCAGATGATGCCGTTCACATCATCCGGGTGATTGCCGCCCTGAATGATCCCGGCACGGGCGTCTGACAGCGATGGAATAGGTTGGTCAAGCGCCTTGCGCAGGGCCTGGCCACCCTGTGGCACAGCGAAGGCGTTCTGGTACTTGAGGTAGTCACGTTCATCGTGGGTATTGGCGTACAGGCTCAGATAGTGGATAGCGTCTTTCTGACCCTTGGACCAGAGACTCTCACCCGCCACGTAGCTGCGCACCGCAGACATGGTGTAGAGGCTGACGCACCCCAACAACGCCTGAAACAGTGCGACGGCAATAAAAGGCCACACGATGCCCAGCAGACGGGGCTTGGAGAAGGTCCATGGTTGCTTCATGGGTTTCACGTCACCACATGCCTGAATAAACGTCTAGCGCAGAGACTAGGCTAAATTCGTCAATGATGGCAGGTGATTCTCCCGAAATTGAGCCAACCTGTACGCTGATCGAGGCATTACCCATCAGATTTGTTGCAGATGTCCGTACAGCTTGGCGTAAAGACCTCCATCGGCAATCAGCTGCTGATGGTCGCCGTCTTCGACGATTCGCCCGCCGTCGAACACCAGCACCCGGTCCGCCTGCTTAACGGCTGACAGACGATGGGCGATGATCAGCGTTGTGCGGCTGCGCAGAAACCGCGCCAGGGCCTGGTGCAGGTTGAACTCGGTGGCGGCGTCCAGCGCCGAGGTCGCTTCGTCGAGGATGACCACTTTCGGATCGGACAACACCATGCGCGCGATGGCCAGGCGCTGGCGCTGCCCGCCAGACAGGCGCACACCGGAACGCCCCAGCACGCTGTCCAGGCCTTGCGGCAAGTCGCGAATGGCCGATTCCAGTTGCGCAACCTCCAGCGCCCGCCAGCAGGCTTCGTCGCTGCAGTCACGGCCCATGGTCAGGTTGGCGCGCACGGTGTCGTTGAACAGTGCCGGGTGCTGCAGGACAACGGCGACGTTCTCACGCACTGTGTCCAGACCGATATCCTGCTGACTGACGCCACCAAAGCGGATGACTCCGGTACGGGCCGTGTACAGGCCCAGCAGCAACTGCACCAGGGTGCTCTTGCCGCCACCACTGGCACCGACAATGGCGACCTTCTCGCCCGGCGCAATGCTCAGGTTCAGTTGGTCCAGCACCAGATCCTCGCCATAGCCGAAACTCAGGCCGCGCACCTCGACACTGACCGTCTCGCGCCCCTTGAAAGGGTCCGCGCCGCCCGCGTAGTGCGGCTCGTCGGCACGCGCGAGCAGTTCGTTGATGCGCGTCAGAGCCCCGCCCGCCGCGTAATAGGCGTATTGCAGGTTCAGCAGTTGCTCAACCGGCGTCATCATGAACCACAGGTAACTGAAGACCGCGAGCATTTGCCCGATGGACAGGTCCGAGAACAGCACGGTAAGCATTGCCGCCGCGCGAAAGATGTCGATGCCGAACTGGAACAGCAGCCCGCTGGCCCGCCCGGAAGCGTCGCTTTTCCACTGGGAATTGATCGCGTAATCGCGAACTTCCTGCGCTTTTGCGCCCAGACGCCCGAGGAAAAAGCCCTGCCGGTTGCCGGCCCTGACCTCCTGAATCGCATCCAGGGTTTCGCTCAGCGCCTGAGTGAAACGCGAGGTACTGTCGTTTTCCAGTTTCTTGAGGTGTTTGACCCGCTTGCCCAGCTTCACCGTGAGCAGAATCACCAGCGGGTTGAAGAGCATGATCAGCAGAGCCAGCTTCCAGTGCATCCACATCAGGATGCCCGCCGTGCCGGCCAGGGTCAGCGTAGACACCAGCAGGCGACTGAGGGTCTCGCCGACGAACTTGTCCAGCGTGTCCAGGTCGGTCACCAGATGCGTGGTGACTGTGCCGCTGCCCAGGCTTTCGTATTCGCGCAGGGAAATCCGCTTGAGGCGCTCGATCAGACGCAGCCGGATGCGATAGACAATGTCCTTGGCCAGCCCGGCAAACAGCCGCGCCTGCAACACATTGAACACCAGCGCCCCGACCCGCAGCACCAGCGTCAGCAAGAGCATCAGGCCAATGTAACCCACAGCTTTTTGCAAGCTGTCAGGCAGCAGGTGGTTCATGACGTTGAGGGCAGCGTCGCCGCGCCCCAGCAATACTTCGTCGACCAGCAACGGCAACAGCAACGGGATCGGCACGCTGCACAGGGTCGCCAGAACTGCGACGCCATTGGCCAGCCACAGGGCTTTTTTATGGCGCAGCGCAAGACGACGGATCTCGGCCCAGCTCAGCGTATCGCGATGGCCGACTGACGATGGGTGAGCACCTTCGGGCAAATCATCACGCACTGGCGCCACGCTCCAGCCATCGGCCCAGCAGGGGAGCAAGACTGGCAAGTGGTTGATAACCATTGGTCAGCAGCGCCAGTTGCCCATTGCGCTCGGCGAGCAGGGTCGGAAACCCGGCAATGCCCAGATCCTGCGCCCAGGCGAAATCTGCCGCCGTTGCCGCCTGCCGCTCGGGGCTGTCAAATTCATCGGCAAACGCCTGACGTGACAGGCCGGTCTGTTCGGCCAGCTCAGCCAGCAACGACGGGCGCGTCACATCGCGGCCTTCACTGTAAAAAGCCCGCTGGATCAGCCCGACCAGCACCCAGGCGCGATCCGGGTCGAGATGCCGGGCGGCAGTCACCGCCAGACAGGCCGGGGTCGTGTCATAGACAAAGCCTTCCGGCAGCGCGCCTTGAAGACGGAAAGTCTGGCCGGTGGCCTCTTCGACCGCCTGCCAGTGCTCAAGAATGTAACGGCGCTTGGCCGGTTCCAGCGCAGCACTTTCAGCGCGCAGACCGCCCATCACCAGATGCAACGGCACACCCGCCGCCCGAGCCTGTGCGACCAGCGCTTCGGCAACCGGAGCGAAGCCCCAGCACCACGAACACATGGGGTCCATGACATAGATCAGGCGGGAAGACATGGCTCAGGCCTCGGAGGGTAGGCGATAGTTGCGCCCGATAGGGTGGGGCTGATTGCGAGCCTTGGCCAGTTCGATCTGCTTTTGCCGGTCGATGGCGCTGCGGCGGGTTTTCTCGCTCAGCGAGTCCCAGCAATGCGGGCAACTGACGCCTGGCGCGTAATGCTCGCTGGCGCGGTCTTCGGCGCTGATCGGAGTGCGGCAGGCGTGGCACTGATCATAGTCACCTTCGGTCAGGTCATGGCGTACCGTGACCCGGTTGTCAAACACGAAACACTCGCCACGCCACTGACTTTCCTGCTCGGGCACTTCTTCCAGGTATTTGAGAATCCCGCCCTTGAGGTGATAAACCTCCTCGAACCCCTCGCCGAGCATATAGCTCGAGGCTTTTTCGCAGCGAATGCCACCGGTACAGAACATGGCGACCTTCTTGTGCACCGCCGGGTCGAAATGCGCCTTGATGTACTCCGGAAACTCACGGAAAGACGTCGTTTTCGGATCGATGGCGCCCTCGAACGTGCCAATCGACACTTCGTAATCGTTACGGGTATCGATCAGCAGCACTTCAGGGTCGGTGATCAGGTCGTTCCAGTCTTTGGGCTCGACATAAGTGCCCACGCTCTTGTTGGGGTCGACGCCCTCGACACCCAGGGTCACGATCTCTTTCTTGAGCTTGACCTTGGTGCGATAGAACGGCTGCTCGTCGCAGTAGGACTCTTTGTGGTCGATGTCGATCAGGCGCGGATCGCTCTTGAGCCAGGCCATCAGGCCGTCGATGCCTTCGCGGCTGCCGGACACTGTGCCGTTGATGCCTTCGTCGGCAATCAACAGCGTGCCCTTGATGCCGTTATCGACCATGGCCTGCAGCAGTGGCTCACGAAAGGCTACGTAATCGCTGAGGGTCACGAATTTGTATAGCGCCGCTACGACGATCGGCTGATTGATCGACTCTTGAGTCATGTATCTCTCCAGTGGCGACCCTCGCAAAGGGCCTACCGGGCAAAAATGGCGGACAAAAAAAACGCACCGGCCAAGCGGCGCGGTGCGGATTCTAGCAAAAACCGGAGTGCAACAGGCAGGTCGGCAAATCAATTGCCCCGGCAAAGTGCACGATCAGTACAACGCGTGGGTCAGTGACCGCCGGCGCAGGTCGGTGAAGCAGGCGCTGCACCGGTTTTGGCCCACTCGTCAGGCGTGTAGGTGTGCAGCGCCAGTGCATGAAACTCGCCCATCAGCGCACCCAGCGTGGCATAGACCTTCTGGTGGCGCTTGACCGAGTTCAGACCCTGAAACTGATCACTGACCAGCACCGCCTTGTAATGCGTCTGCTGGCCACGGCTGTGCATGTGGCTCTCGTCGAGCACTTGCAGGTGCTGCGGCTGCAGCAGCGCAAGCGCCGACTCGATTCGATTTTGCATGGTCATGGTGGGGCTCGCCTGTCAGGGCTTCTTGGCCGGAGCGGGAGCCGCTGCCTTGGCAGGTTCCAGTTCGGCGGTCATGTCAGCCAGCAGCTTGTTGACGACCGGCACTGCGCTTTCCAGCTTGCTCTGGGTCAGTTGCGCCGATTGCTGAGCCAGCTCAGGCATTTTGGTCATCACTTTCTTGCCCAGCGGGGACTGGTAGAACGCAACCAGATCCTTCAGCTCGCTTTCGGTGAAGTTGGCGGTGTACAGCTTGACCATTTCAGGCTTGAGCTTGTTCCAGCCAATTGCCTGGTCCAGCGCAGTGTTGGCTTTGGCCTGATAGGTTTCGAGCAGCGCTTTTTTCGATGCAGGTGCCTTGGTTTCAGCAAAACGCTGGGCGAACATCTGTTGAACCTGTGCGTAGACCGGAGCGCCCAGGCGGTCGGCGTTGGCAAGCTTCAGGAATGTTTCGGCGCTCGCGTTGTGACTGGCGGTGTCGGCGAAGACCTGGCCGCTGGCACAGACCAGGGCTACCGCGGTACAAATGGCACGAAGACGGGTCATCGAGTTTCCTTATCTAGCAAACGAGGCATTACCCCAGGGCCGACCATTCTGCGCTTATCTGGGCTTTTGGCTCAACCCCCGGTTCACCCAGCGGTTAAAAACCACTGCGCGGGAACCCTGTCGGCATATGGACACCTAACCCTGCAACGTACTTAAAGGAGTAAGACCAGTGAGCCGCACCGAAACCGACAGCATCGGCCCGATCGAAGTCCCTGAAGATGCCTATTGGGGCGCGCAGACCCAACGCTCACTGATCAACTTTGCGATTGGCGACCAGCGTATGCCGCTGGCCGTTCTGCATGCGTTGACCTTGATCAAGAAAGCCGCCGCACGCGTCAACGACCGCAACGGCGACCTGCCGGCCGATATCGCCCGGCTGATCGAACAGGCTGCCGACGAGGTGCTCGACGGTCAGCACGACGCGCAGTTTCCGCTGGTGGTCTGGCAGACCGGCAGTGGCACGCAGAGCAACATGAACGTCAACGAAGTGATCGCCGGCCGCGCCAACGAACTGGCCGGCCAGGGCCGTGGCGGCAAATCGCCGGTCCACCCCAACGATCACGTCAATCGCTCGCAAAGCTCCAACGACTGCTTTCCGACAGCCATGCACATTGCCACTGCGCAAGCGGTCAAAGAACAGCTGCTGCCGGCGATTGCCGAGCTGTCCAGCGGGCTGGCCGAACAGGCCGCGCGTCACATGAAGCTGGTCAAGACCGGGCGCACGCACATGATGGACGCCACGCCGATCACCTTTGGCCAGGAGCTTTCGGGGTTCGTCGCGCAACTGGATTACGCAGAAAAAGCCATTCGCGCCGCCCTGCCCGCCGTCTATGAACTGGCGCAAGGTGGCACCGCAGTCGGCACCGGGCTCAACGCGCCGAAAGGCTTCGCTGAAGCCATCGCGGCAGAACTGGCTGCACTGTCGGGCTTGCCGTTCGTCACCGCGCCGAACAAATTCGCCGCACTGGCGGGCCACGAGCCGCTGGCTGCGCTTTCCGGCGCATTGAAAACGCTGGCCGGCACCCTGATGAAGATCGCCAACGACCTGCGTTTGCTGGGTTCCGGCCCGCGTGCCGGGTTGGCGGAAGTCAGGTTGCCAGCCAACGAGCCCGGCAGCTCGATCATGCCCGGCAAGGTTAACCCGACTCAGTGCGAGGCCCTGTCGATGCTGGCCTGCCAGGTTATGGGCAACGATGTGACCATCGGTTTTGCCGCCAGCCAGGGCCATTTGCAACTGAACGTCTACAAGCCGGTGATCATTCACAACGTATTGCAGTCGATCCGACTGCTGGCCGACGGTTGCAGCAATTTCAATGAACACTGCGTCGCCGGCATGGAGCCAGACGCCGAAAAAATGGCTGAGCACCTTGAACGCGGCCTGATGCTGGTCACCGCGCTCAACCCGCACATCGGCTATGACAAGTCGGCGCACATTGCCAAAAAAGCCTACACCGAAGGCCTGACCCTGCGTGAAGCAGCGCTGGCGCTGGGTTACCTGACCGACGAGGAGTTCGACGCCTGGGTGCGCCCGGACAAGATGCTGGAGGCGGGCAGCAATGGTTGACGCCAAAAGCGGCGCGACACCCCTGGAAGGCAACGGCAAACGCATCCTGATGGTTTACGGTACGCCGAAAGCCATCAGTTTTTGCCACGCGCTGGGCGACGCCTACGCGCAGGCTGCCCGGGGCGAAGGGCACGTGGTGCGGATCATCAAGCTGGGCGAGCTGGACTTCGACCCCATTCTGCACAACGGCTACGATCAGACCCAGACCCTGGAGCCTGACCTGCTCGAGGCGCAGCGCCAGATTCACTGGGCCGAGCATCTGGTGTTCGTCTATCCGGTCTGGTGGGGCGGCTTGCCGGCCCTGCTGACGGGTTTCTTCGACCGGGTGTTGACGCCCGGTTTTGCCTTCAAGGCCCACGGCCGCAAGCAGCACGCCAACGAATTGCTCAGGGGTCGGACGGCAGAACTGCTGGTGGCAATGGACACTCCGCCGCGCTACTTTCGCTGGATCTACGGCGCACCGGCTCACCGACAGATGGTGCGCACCATCTTGAGCTTTTGCGGCATCAAGACCACGCGCCTGACCGAGTTTGCCCCGATACACAGCGCCACCGAGCAACAGCGTCAGGAGTGGATTGTGCAAGCGCAGGCCTTGGGCAAGCGCTGACGGGCGCTTCGCTCAACGCGCCGGTCAGGAAACCTGCGCCAGCCTCGCCTTTCGTGCCCTGAGGCCGGCAACCAGCGAAGGGCCCAGCGCGGTCAGCGCAGACCCTAGCACCACCAGCAATGCGCCGCCGTAACCCAGTACATTCAACTCTTCAGCCTGCACATAGTCGGGCCAGAACCACGCGGCGCTTGCCACCGCAGCCAGCGTGACCAAAGGCGTCAGCGCAAGCGTCGCACTGACCCGCGACGCCTCCCAATGCGCCAGCGCCTCGGCAAAAGCGCCATAGGCCACCAGCGTGTTCAGGCAGCAAGCCAGCAGCAACCAACCTTGTAACGGGCTCAACAGCAACGCCTCGGCAGGATGCGCCCACGGCGTGAGCAACAGCGCACAGAACAGGTAGATCACCATCATGACCTGCAGCGAATTCCACACGGTCAGCAACTGTTTCTGACTCAAGCCATAGAAGGTCCAGATCGTCGAAGCCAGCAGAATGATCAGCACGCCGGTGGTGTAATCACCCAACGAGGTGAACAACTCCACCAGACGCTGATTGAAGAAGAAGCCGAAGCCGATCAGCAGCACCAGCAAACCGACGCCCTGCCCCAGACTGAAACGCTCCTTGAACAGGAAAATACTGCTGACCAGCAGGAAGATCGGGCCCACCTGCACCAGCAATTGCGTGGTGCCAGGGCTCAGCAGGCGCAAGCCGATCAGGTACAGCACGTAGTTGCCGACCAGCCCGAACACCGCCAGCAGCACCAGCACTTTGCCTTTGCGGCCCAGCACTTTGAAGCTGGGCAGGCGCTTGACCGACGCCAGCCAGATGAACAATAGCGCGCCGGAAACAGACAAACGAAACCAGGTCACGGTGACCGGGTCCATGACCTGCAGAACCTGTTTGAGCTTGATGGGCAGAATGCCCCAAAGCAGCGCGGTCAACAGTGACAGGCACAGGCCATAGACCCAGCGACCAGACGAGATGTGCATCGAAAATTCCGAAAAAGGTAAAACACGATCCCCATTCTAGGCGCTGACCTGAAAAGCAACAGCTACAGCTGGGCACGGTTAACGTCGCAAATTGTGTTCTTTACCGTTGATTGCCGTGATTGCGCTGATACGTGTCGTTGCCCATGGCTTGAATCTGGCCGTCGATCAGGGCATCGAAAGGCTTGAGCAGTGCCTCGAAAGCATTCGGCGCTTCCAGCGTCTGCAAGGTATGAACGATGGCTTCCAGCGTCGATAACGCCTCCGGGCCCGGCGCTTTGCGCAGCCGATAACGCGAAGCGGGCACGCTGCCGAGTGTCACCCTCGGCAGCGCGGCCAACAGCGGGTTGAGGTGCAGCAGCTTGCGCGCCTTGCGCCAGGTGCCATCCGGGACGACCAGCAGCATCGGCGTGGCATCAGGCGCGTAAGCCGTCAACGTCTCGGCCGCGTCGCCTGGAAACAGCAGCCGCGCCTGGTAGCCGGGCGGGTTCAGAAGCGTGTGCAGATCATCGAACACTTCACCCACGCACAGCTGCGCATTGACCAGCCCCAACGCTGCCAGTCGCGCAGTGTTCAAGGCATGACTGACTTCATCAGGATGCTGCAGGATCAACACCCGCGTGCGGCTTTCGATCTGCGGGATCAAGGCGCAGAGGCAATACCCAGTCGGGCGCAGGCATCGTTTACAGCGGGCGCGGGGCATCGGTTCTCGCTCGGCCTGTCTTTAGGGGGTCAATCAAGCATGCTGCGTTATGCCATGACCTGTGGTCCGGCATAACCGCCTGTCGAACAGCGGCGTAGTTTAAACAAAACGCCGCCGCTGCGCCGGGGCAAACCGTCGCCGCGACAGCGATTTGAGCTAGCCTTGAGGTTTGGGCTGGTCAATGAAGTACGCCTGCTGAATCTGACAAGATCAACATCAGGGGCTTTCATGAATCGCGAAGCAATCAAACAAAAGGTGTTTGACGCACTGGGCATCATTCTAGTGGACAAGAGCGTCATTGACGAAGGTGCCACGTTCAGCGAACTGTTTCTCGAAGACGACGACGTCGAAAACCTTTTCATCTCGCTGGAAGAAGCGTTCGACCTTACCTTCCCACGGCCCATCAAACAGCAGGCAATCGACAACGCCAGCGAATTCTCTCTGCACATGATCGTCGAGCTGGTGGTCATGATGGGGAAGGAAACACAGTCGAGAGAGGAAAAAGACGAGAAACGCAAAAGAAAGCCCGGACTTCAGCATTGAAGAATGCCAGCCCCTTGATTCGGGGCGGTCCAGTGCGCCCCGATGAGATTGCAGCGTTCGCTACCCTGCCAGCAGGGTCAGGCGAAAGGTTTACCGGCGTTGACGAGGACGATTGTCATCGGCGCGAACCGGAATGGGTTGCAGCTTTGGTCGTTCGATCAGACCCAATGCAACGCCCAGATCATGGAGCCATTCTTGCAGTTTGGTATTCATGGAGCCCCCTTGAGGGAAAAACCCGGCAGTCAATCTGTACTCATCACTCACAAGGATCATAGAAGCAAATGAACCATTAGCCGAGTGTCACGGAAACATTTTTCCGATGCAGCCAATGTGACATTTGTGCAGGCTTGCTTCTAGTCTTTGCGACGGACGGCCTGTTACTGAACGTTGCATGGACACCGAAAAAATCAGTCGGGCTGCCGAATCAAACCCTCGCCATCTGTCATCGCCCGTTCAAGCAGGTCGGCGGGCAGGCTTTTGCTGGCACGCGCACCCAGCAACTTGAGCTGCTCGCTACGGCTGATCAGGTTGCCGCGCCCCTCGGTCAGCTTGTTGCGCGCGGCCGAATACGCCTTGTCCAGTTGTTGCAGACGGTTGCCGACTTCATCCAGGTCCTGAATGAACAGCACGAACTTGTCATACAGCCAGCCTGCCCGCTCGGCAATCTCGCGCGCGTTCTGGCTCTGGCGCTCCTGCTTCCACAGGCTGTCGATCACGCGCAATGTGGCGAGCAGCGTCGTGGGGCTGACAATAACGATATTGCGATCGAAGGCTTCCTGAAACAGATTGGGCTCAGCCTGCAAGGCCGCTGAAAACGCCGCCTCGATCGGCACGAACAACAACACGAAATCCAGACTGTGCAAACCTTCGAGACGCTTGTAATCCTTGCCTGAAAGCCCTTTGACGTGATTGCGCAACGACAGTACATGCTGTTTGAGCGCAGCCTGACCGATGACATCGTCATCAGCCGATACGTACTGCTGATAGGCCGTCAGGCTGACCTTGGCGTCGACCACCACCTGTTTGTCGCCCGGCAGCATGATCAGGACGTCGGGCTGAAAGCGTTCACCATCCGGCCCCTTGAGGCTGACCTGGGTCTGATATTCGCGGCCTTTTTCCAACCCGGCATGTTCCAGCACGCGCTCCAGAATCAGCTCACCCCAGTTGCCCTGGGTTTTCTGTCCCTTGAGCGCGCGGGTCAGGTTGGTGGCTTCGTCACTCAGGCGCAGGTTGAGCTGCTGCAAACGCTCCAGCTCTTTGGCCAGCGAAAAACGTTCGCGGGCTTCGTTCTGATAACTTTCTTCGACGCGCTTTTCGAACGACTGGATGCGCTCCTTGAGCGGCGTGAGCAATTGCCCCAACTGCTGCTGACTGGTTTCCGCAAACCGCTGCTCGCGCTCGTCGAAGATCTTGCCAGCCAGTTCGGCGAACTGCGCGCGCAGTTCGTCCCGGGAACCCTGCAAGTCGTTCAGGCGCTGTTGATGGCTGTCCTGCTGTTCACGCAGCTCGGCATTCAGCGCTGCGCAGTGTGCGTCCAGGCGCCGCAACTCGGCTTCTCTGCTGGCCCGCTCATGGCTCCAGCCCTGCGCCGTTTCACGGGCGTTCTCGCTGTCCTGACGCAACAGCTCGACTTCGCGCCGCAGCGCGGCGAGGTCGGCCTGTTTGGCCGCGTTGGCCTGGCCAAGGTCGCTGACCTCGTCACGGCTGGCATCGAGCTGTGCATTGAGACCTTCCTGCGCCATTTGCGCCGTGCTCAGACGTTCGTCCAGCAGCGCGCTCTCGGCCTGACGCAGCGCCAGGCGACGCTGTAACTGCCAGAGCAATGCCAACAATGGCAGCGCTGCTGCAGCAAGACCCAGTAACAGGCTGTTCAGGTCCAGTGCCATAAAGACTCCATGCAGGCTGAATCATCGCCAGCGGCAGTGTGGGTAACGCGGATAATGCAGCACAAACACCGTGTGCAGCGAGGCGAGATCATCAGGCGGGGGCAAATCGGGGGAACGGATTGTACGCATTTTCAGCGCAACGCACAGCCCCTGATTCGGGGACAATTCACTCGGTACAATCCACAGAAGCTGTGGATAACTCAGTGGACAACCCACCTTTAACTTCCGCAAACGCAAGCAGGATGGGGCCTGCGCTCAAACTGACGATTTTTTCACCAGCTAAAAAAACGATGTTTTTCATTGACTTAATAATTCACCATCATAAATCAAACCCTTAGCAACGCTTGTGACAGTGATGTGGCAGCATGCAGCGCTAATGTGCACAACTCCTGGCACAGGCCTTTTTCAGCTATTTCATGCCTCATATAATCGTTGCTCAATTGCATCGTATTCTCAGTAAATACGTGGCTTTCACGTGCTTTTACGGCCCGGAAATCATCGCCACCGCAAGCGATTTAATCCGCGCCGTGCTGCCGAAAAACCCGTCTGGCGATAAACTGCGCTTTTTGCGGTCAAAGCACTGCTCAAAAATACCCTGTTGTCAGTCGTCGACGACTCAATGAATGGATCCATCAGGAAGATAATGCGGGAAATACTCAAGTTGTTTGTCTTGCTGATGGCCGTTTGCGTCATCGCCGTCGCGGCCAGCCTGGTGCTGCCGTCACCGGACGGCAGTGTTTTCGCGTGCGCCGTGCTGCTGTCGGCCATTGCCGTGACGCTGATCATCTGCAGCGACCTGAGCAGGGGCCGCATCAACCAGACCGGCGACATCATGCGCGCGATCGAACACCGCCACTCCCTGCGCCTGACCATCGCCGCCTACCTGCTGGGCTGCTCGATGGTGGCCTCTGCGACGGTGCTGATCTATCGGTTGATCGGGCACTGGTAAATTTATTCGATAGCCCCCTTGCACTGCTGGTGCGGCATCGGTAGTATTGCCGCCGTTAGTACCAAGCTGAAAATCAATTCCGGTCGACAAGTCCCCCGACAGACACTCCTCCATGCGACGAGAATGTTGGCAACAAGGGATCGACCACCTCGATGGTTTCCAGACATGAACCTTTCGCACTGATGCACCATTTGGGGTGGCAGTGCAGACACGGCTCTCATGGTCTGCTTCAACCAGCCTGCAATTGATCAGGATCTTCACCCGGAGCGTAGAACCTTTGCTCCTGTTGTGTTGCCTGCCCTCCTAAGTACCTACCGGTCAGCCAGAGCGCCATACGATAAAGCGCGCTTCAACTGCCTGTCTTGTTCCAGTCAGGTTCTCCGCCCAGCCAGGCTTTTGTATCAAATGTCGGCCCGCGTTTACTGGAATCTTTATTTATGCACGGTATTGTTCCGTGTTGTTTCAGGAAACACCTTGAATATGAATACTCAAACTCAACATGCAATTCACACGCTTACCCATGCTTTTGCCCCGATGAACTGCCTGATCATGGCCGCTCGCAAAGGCTGCTTCAGCTTCACCATCGTCAACGAACATGGCATCGCTCGTCACAGCGAACGCCTGTACCCCGATCAGTACGCCAGCGCAGAACCGCTGCAGGCTGTGATCGAGCGTACCCGTCAGGCCCTCATTGCCTGACGACAGCCGTCCACCGCAAGCCCGAAAGCCCCGCCCTGCAAAGCGGGGCTTTTTTATGCCTGCAATAATAGCGACCCGAAAAACCAAAAGTGCGTCACTGTAACTTCGTAACAAATTGAAGTTCTTACCACATAATCAGGATTGTCCTACAAGAATAGCTCTAAATCGGGCTCCTCAGGCTATAGCGCGCCATCGAAAATGTTGGTAATTTCCGATCGGTGAACAACAAGGAGTTCTAATAATGAAAATAATGACAAAAGCACTTAACCGGACAACTCTTGGACTCGCCCTGGGTCTGGCTTCTTCTCAACTGCTCGCTGCCGGCTTCGCCCTCAACGAACAAAGCATCAGCGGCATGGGCACCGGCTTTGCAGGTCGCTCCTCTTCCGCCGACGATGCCAGCACCGTGTTCGGCAACCCTGCCGGCATGTCGCGTATCAAACGCGAACAAATCAGCGTAGGCGCCGCAGCCGTGATCGCCAAGACCGACATCGACAATGGTCGTGGCACGTTCGGCGGCAGCAACGACGGTGACATGGTTCCCGTGGTTGGTGTGCCAATGGGCTACTACGTCAAACCTATCGATGATCACTGGGCATTTGGTCTGGGCGTGTACGTTCCGTTCGGCCTGGTCACTGATTACGAGAAAGGCTTTGCCGGCCGTTACTGGGGTGACAAGAGCCACGTACAGATCGTGACCTTTCAGCCGACCGTCAGCTACGCATTCAATGACAAGGTTTCTATCGGTTTTGGCCCGACCATCAACCGTATCGACGGTGAATTGACATCGGCTGTCCCTAACCGAGCGTCCCTCGGCACCAACGATGGCAAGGTGAAGATCAAGGGCGATGACACTGCAATCGGCTTCAATGCCGGTATTCTGGTGCAGGCTACTGACACCACGCGCCTGGGTCTGACTTACCATTCCAAAGTCGATTACAAGCTCGAAGGCAAGACCAAGGTAGAAGGCTCTGGTTTTGGTCCTTTCGGCGGTCAGAAGTATGACGCCTCGCTGGATATCTCCACGCCTGAGTCGGTGGACTTCTCCATCACTCAGCAGCTTGATGAAAACTGGACCGTTTATGCAGGCAGCACCTGGACTCGCTGGAGCCGCCTGAAAGACATCACGGTCGAAAACAGCGGCGTCCCTGCCCTGCTGGGTGGCTCTGCCGGCCCAATCGGCACCATCACCGAAGAGCAGAACTGGCATGACACCTGGGCACACGCCATCGGTGCTTCGTACAAGGTCAACAAGGAGTGGACGCTGCGCACTGGCTTCTCCGTTGATCAGTCGCCGACCAACAACGTTAATCGATCCCCTCGCATTCCGACTGGCGATCGCAAGATCATCAGCTTCGGTGCTGGCTGGAGCCCGACCGACGACCTGACCATTGACGTGGCGTACTCGTACCTGCGTGAAGATGAAACCAAGATCCGCGACAGCAGCGCGAGCAAAGGCTCGTACAGCGCCGATTACCGCAATACGGCGCATGGCCTTGGCACTTCAGTTACCTATCGTTTCTGATAAGTAACGGTCAGGCTGAAAAAAGCCCGCAACCGGTGATGGTTGCGGGCTTTTTATTGCGTGCGTGTTGTGCTCAATGTTATGCACAAGTCCGGAACGGCCAGGAACGCTGTGCTTTGACTATCGTGCCGATGCTCAGCGTCGGCATGCAGTTCTGGACGCTCTGCGTCCTCTGTGGCGCTGCGCGTCAGTACCACCGCGCTAAAAAAGCGCTTTCTTTCAACTATCGTGCGACGCTCCGCGTCGGCATGCAGTTCTGGACGCTCTGCGTCCTCTGTGTGGCGCTGCACGTTACACAAGGGGTCTGCGATGTCAGGGGTATTGATGTAAGACTCAAGGCACCTTTTCGCCCCTCGGCGAGTTACTTTGAAGGATCAAAGTAACCAAAATCCCGGCTCCGTTTCCGGCCCGACTTCGTCGGGTTCCTTCGCCCTGTCACTGATCCGGGGGCCGCCGCAACGGGCCATCCTTGGCCCGGTGCGGCTTGCTCGGCGTCCTGCCTCGCATCCCCCGGATCAGCGTCAGGACTCAGCCGTCACTTACGTCGCAATCTACGTCGTCAGTGCCACCGCGCTAAAAAAGCGCTTTCTTTCAACTAGCGTCCTCTGTGTGGCGCTGCGCGTCACTGCGTCGTCACTGCCACCGCGCTAGAAAAGCGCTTTCTTTCAACTAGCGTCCTCTATGTGGCGCTGCGCGTCACTGCGTCGTCAATGACACCGCGATAAAAAAGCGCTTTCGTTTATGGGCAGCGATTACGGGCAGGACATGACACCGTATTCATACACTCAACACCGACTAAGGCTTCGACGCTATCGCCTTCTCAATCGCTGCAATCAATTCAGGATCATCCGGTTTGGTCATGCTGGAGAAGTTGGCGACTACCTTGCCTTGGCGGTCGACCACGTATTTGTAGAAGTTCCAGCGTGGCGCGCTGCTTTGTTCGGCCAGTACTTTGAACAGGTGGGTCGCATCGTCACCACGTACGGCTTGTGGCTCGGTCATGGTGAAGGTCACGCCGTAGTTGACGTAGCAGACTTTGGCGGTCTCCTCGCCGTCCTTGGCCTCTTGTTTGAAGTCGTTGGACGGCACGCCAAGCACTTCGAGCCCCTGCCCTCTGTAGCGCTGGCTCAGTTCTTCAAGCCCTTTGAACTGCGGGGCAAAGCCGCAGAAGCTGGCGGTGTTGACCACCACCAGCGGCTTGCCGGCGAAGCGTTTGCACAGGTCGATGTTTTCCTTGGCGCGCAGCTTGGGCAGTTCCCCTTGCAACAACGGCGGGCAGTCGGCGGCCATTACCGCGCCGCTCATCGAAAGCAGCAGAAGAGGGATCGAAACAAAGCGAATTTTCATCATGGCGTCCCTGAAGAGTATTGTTGTCTGCCGACACGCTACCCCAAGCAACGCCGTCTGCCTAGCAAGCGCCAAGGCCCAGTTGCAATGCGGCCAGCCCGACCTGTTGCCAGGCCCACCAGACCAGCCCCAGCAGCGCCACGCCGGCCAGCACGGCAGACAGCAATGGCCAGCGCCCGCTCATGCCAGACCGCCCTGCGCCTGCAGCCTGGTCACCGGGCGTTCGCGCACTGGCCAGTTCAGCGCAGCCGCCAGCAGGCTCAGCAGCACTGATACCTGCCAGATCAGGTCGTAGCTGCCGGTACGGTCGTAGACCAGGCCACCCAGCCAGCCCCCCAGAAACGCGCCCAACTGATGAAACAGGAAAACGATACCGCCCAGCATCGACAGGTTGCGTACGCCGAATAGCGTCGCCACCGTGCCGTTGGTCAAAGGTACGGTGGACAGCCACAGCAAGCCCATCGCCACGCCGAACAGATAGGCAGTGGTCTGACTGAGCGGGACCGAGATAAACAATACAATAACCACGGCGCGCAGCAGATAGAGCGCTGTCAGCAATCTCGGCTTGGACATGCGCCCGCCCAGCCAGCCCGCGGTGTAAGTGCCGAAGATATTGAACAGCCCGATCAACGCCAGTACCGTGGTGCCGACCTTGGCGGGCAAGTGCTGGTCCACCAAGTAGGCGGGCAGATGCACACCGATGAACACCACCTGAAAGCCGCAGACAAAAAAGCCCAGCGCCAGCAGCCAGAACCCCGAATGCGAGCAGGCTTCACGCAGTGCCTCACCGAGGGTCAGTTCGACGCCGCTAGAAACACTCGGCGTGTCCTTGAGCATGCCCACCAGTGGCAGAATCAACGCAACCATCACGCCCAGCACCAACAAGGCGCCGGACCAGCCCAGCCAACTGATCAGCCCCAGGGTACCAGGCAGCATCGCGAACTGGCCGAACGAGCCCGCCGCGCTGGCGATACCCATGCCCATGCTGCGTTTCTCGGCAGGCAGCGCACGCCCTACTACACCGAGGATGACCGAGAACGAGGTGCCGGACAGGCCGATGCCGATCAATAACCCGGCGCTCAACGAAAGGCTCAGGGGCGAATCAGCCATGCTCATGCACAACAGCCCCACTGCATAAAGGATGCCGCCGACAAAGACGACTTTTGCCGCACCAAAGCGGTCAGCCAGCGCGCCGGCAAACGGCTGCGCCAGGCCCCACATCAGGTTTTGCAGCGCAATGGCAAACGCAAAGACCTCACGCCCCCAGCCGAAATCCGCGCTCATGGGCGCCAGGAAAAGCCCGAAACCGTGCCGTGTGCCCAGCGATAACGCCAGGATCAACGCACTGCCCAGCAGAATCCAGCCGCTGGTACGCCAGATCGATGTCATGGTGAGCTCCCTGCACGTTGTGTTACATGATTTCACATAGGAGCCGCGAAGCTACGCGCTGCCGGTAAAAGCTGTCAACAACGCATTGGCAAGGCTTTTAAAGCAATGCCAGGGTCAGTACTACTGCCAGCTCCAACAACTCGAGCAACGCCCCGGCCGTGTCGCCCGTACTGCCGCCCAGACGGCGCATCATCATGTGCCGCAACCCGTAGAAACACACCGCGCAGACCAGCAGCGCCGCTATTCCAGACCAACCGGCCAGCACCACACACGCGACCGTACTGACCAGCAACACCTTACGCCCGAGGCTGCGCGGCAGATGATCGGCCAGCGCCTGCCCCAGCCCGCCGGAACGCACGTAGGGCGTGCCGAGGAACAAGGCGAGCATTGCGCTGCGCCCGATCAGCGGTGCCAGCAGTAACCCGATGCTGTTGTGGCTTTCGATCAGCGCCACAATGGCGGCAAATTTGAGCAGCAGCACCACTACCAGCGTGACGACTGCAATAGGCCCGCTGCGTGGGTCTTTCATGATGTTCAGCGTGCGTTCGCGATCACCGAAGCCGCCCAGCCAGGCATCGGCACTGTCGGCCAGACCGTCCAGGTGCAAACCGCCGCTGAGCAGCACCCAGGCACTGAGCAGCAGCGCGGCATGCAGCATCAGCGGCGCACCGCTGAGCAGTGCGTTAAAACCCAGCAGCAACGTGCCGAACACCACGCCCACCAGCGGATAGAACAACAGCGAGCGGCCCAGCTCTGCGGGGCGCGGCATGCCGGGCAGACGGATGGGCAGGCTGCCGAGAAATTGTAGGGCGATCCAGAACGGCAACATGTGTGTCAGACCTCCGTGAGCAGACCGCCAGCGGCGACCTGAATCGACAGCAGCGCGCCATGACCGACCACCACCTGCAACAACTGCTCACGCGGCAAGCCGCGCGCCTGAGCCAGCAACAGGCGCATGACGCCACCGTGACTGACCACCAGAACGCGCTCACCGTCATACGCCTGATGCAAGCGCTGCACAGCATTGCGCACCCGCGCTGAAAAATCGATCACCGGCTCGCCATTGGGCGGCGTGAACGTATACGGGTCAGCCCAGAACAACCCCAGACCTTCAGCATCGGTGTCCATCAGTTGCGCAGGGCTGTGGCCTTCCCAGTCACCGAAATGCAGCTCCTGCAAACCCGGCTCCAGTTGCAAGGGCAACGACAGGCGTTGCGCCAGTTCTTCGGAAAACCGTGCGCAGCGCTGCAACGGCGAGCTGACAATCCGGTCCCAGGGGCCGCCGTCAATAACAGCCGAACGCATTTGCTGCCAGCCGAGATCAGTCAGCGCATCATCCAGGCTACCGCGCAGGCCGCCGCCCAGTTCGGTTTCACCGTGGCGCAGCAGGTCCAGACGCACGCTCATGCCGGGCGATCTGCCACGGCAGCCTCGGCAAACGTCGCCATGCCGTTGTGCAGCTCGCAGGCCAGACGCACCAGTGGCACGGCCAGTGCCGCACCGCTGCCCTCGCCCAGGCGCAGACCCAGGTCAAGCAGCGGTTCGGCCTGCAGGGTTTCCAGCAAGTGACGATGCCCAGGCTCGGCACCGCGATGACCAAACAGCAGCCAGTCGCGGCAGGATGGGTTCAAGCGCACCGCCACCAGTGCGGCCACGCTGCAGATGAAGCCATCGACCATTGCCACGATGCCTTCCTGCGCGCAGGCCAGATAAGCGCCGGTCAATGCAGCGATCTCGAAGCCACCCAGGCAGAACAGGCTCTGCAACGGGTCGCCCGCATGTTCGGCATGCAACGCCAAGGCGCGCTTGATGACCCGGGTCTTGTGCACAATGCCTTCGGCGTTCAGCCCGGTGCCGGGGCCGACCAGCAACGGCGCGGCACATTCCAGCACCGAGCAGGCCACGGCGCTGGCCGCAGCGGTGTTACCAATGCCCATTTCACCGCCGATGAACAGCTCGGTGCCGACCGCCTTGGCGCGCAACACGCTGTCACGCCCGGCCTGCAAGGCAGCAAGGCCCTGCTCGACCGTCATGGCCGGCCCGTCGACAAAGTTGGCCGTGCCCGCGCCGATACGCAAATGGCGTACACCGGGCAAATCCATCGGCGACACCGTGCCCAGATCCACCACGTCCAGTTGCGCCGAAAGCTGCCGCGCCAGCACGCTGATGGCTGCGCCGCCATTGACGAAGTTATGCAGCATTTGCCCGGTGACTTCCTGTGGATATGCCGAAACACCTTCCGCGACCACGCCATGGTCACCGGCAAAGATTGCGATCCACAGTTTGTCGGCAGCCGGACGCTCGCGCCCTTGCAGCCCGGAAAGCTGCACTGCCAAGCGCTCCAGTTGTGCCAGCGAACCGGCGGGCTTGGTCAGTTGTTGCTGACGCGCCAGTGCCGCTTCGCGCATCGGTACGTCAATGGCCTGTGCAGGTTTGAGCCACCAGGAATTACTCATAGCGCGGTTCCTTTCAATGTCAGGGGCAGACCAGCAACGGTTAGTACGACTCGCTGGCAACGCTCGGCCAGCGCCTGATGCAACAGGCCGGCTTCGTCGACGTAGCGGCGCGTCAGCTCACCGAGCGGCACAACGCCAAGCCCGGTTTCGTTGCTGACAAAAATGATTTCACCCGGCAGTTCCGCCAGGCAGTCGAGCAGCGCTTCACGCTCCTGAATCAGACGCTCAGGGTTGTCGAGCATCAGCAGGTTGGTCAGCCACAGGGTCAGGCAATCGACCAGCAGACAGCAGCCGGGCGCGGCGTTTTCGCGCAGCACCCGCGCCAGTTCGACAGGTTCTTCGACCAGCCCCCAATGATCGGGGCGACGGGCGCGATGGCTGGCAACACGCTGATTCATCTCGCCATCAAGGGGCTGGCTGGTGGCGATGTAGATCACACTCAGCACCGAGTCGGCCGCCAGTTTCTCCGCCAGGCGACTTTTGCCGGACCGCGCCCCCCCAAGTATCAGTTGCAGCATTCAGGTCGCCTCCAGGCCGCACAGCTCACGGAGCAAGGTGCCGTCCAGGTGTTTTTCCACCAGATCCGCCAGCCGCTCGATGTCGCGCTCGCGCAACGCGTGATAATCCACCGACTGGACGTTTTCCAGCCCCGCCCAGCGCAACAGCGCGCCGCAGGCGGCAGGCGACTCGAACAGGCCGTGCAGGTAAGTACCGAGAATCTGTCCGTCGGCACTCTGCGCGCCGTCGCAACGGCCATCGTCCAGTTGAACAGCAGCCTGCTCCAGCGCCGCGCCCGTGGTCACGCCGGCATGAATTTCATAGCCGCTGACTTCTGCGTCTTCCAGCGTCAGGCGTCCGCGCACGTTGCGCAATTGCTTTTCGGTTTCCAGCACCGTGCTCATCGCCAGCAGGCCCAGACCGGCACTGGAACCCGCCGCGCCTTCCAGCCCCAGCGGGTCGTGCAGGTGCTCGCCGAGCATTTGCAGACCGCCGCAGATGCCCATCAGCTTGCCGCCGTAGCGCAAGTGCCGGTCGATGGCCGTTTCCCAGCCGTTGGAGCGCAGGTAATTCAGGTCGCTGCGCACGCTTTTCGAGCCGGGCAGAATGATCAGGTCGGCAGGCGGAATGGGTTGGCCCGGGCCGATAAATTGCAGGTTGACCTGCGGATGCAGGCGCAGCGGGTCAAAATCGGTGTGATTACTGATGCGCGGCAGCACCGGCACGACCACATTCAGGACCTGCTCGACCTTGTCGGTCTGGCGCTGATCAAGGCCGTCTTCGGCCTCCAGGTGCAGGTCCATCACGTAGGGCAGCACGCCGACCACCGGTTTGCCGGTGCGCGCTTCAAGCCAGTCCAGCCCCGGTTGCAGCAAGGCAATGTCGCCGCGAAAACGGTTGATGATGAAGCCTTTGACCCGCGCCTGTTCGCTGGGCGACAGCAGCTCCAGCGTGCCGACCAGATGAGCAAACACGCCGCCACGATTGATGTCGGCAATCAACAGCACCGGGCAGTCCACGGCCTCGGCAAAGCCCATGTTGGCGATGTCATTGGCGCGCAGGTTGATTTCAGCAGGCGACCCCGCGCCTTCGACCATGATCACCGGGTAGCTTTCGCTCAACCGACGATGCGACTCCAGCACCGCCTGCATGGCGATCTCTTTATAGCCGTGGTAGGCCACCGCATTCATGGTGGTGACGGCGCGGCCATGAATAATGACCTGCGCGCCGGTGTCGCTGTTGGGCTTGAGCAGCACCGGGTTCATGTCGGTGTGCGGCGCCAGGAAGCACGCCTGCGCCTGTACCGCCTGCGCACGACCGATCTCGCCGCCATCCGCCGTCACCGCGCTGTTGAGCGCCATGTTCTGCGGCTTGAAGGGCACGACCTTGACGCCCTGGCGGGTCAGCCAGCGGCACAGTGCCGTCACCAGCGTGCTCTTACCGGCATCGGAAGTGGTGCCTTGCACCATCAGCGTGGTCATGCAAACTCCTTGCGGTATTCAAGCAGAACGTTGTGCAGACGCTGCCAGTCGGCCTCGTCGCGGGGCAAGCCGAAACGCAGGCTGCCAGACTCGGGCGTGTCACCCATGAACAGACGCAACAGGACGCCGCGTTGCGCACAGAACTCGTAAAGCGACTGCGCCTCGGCAGTCACCAACCATTGAAACAGCGCGCAGCCGCCATCTGGCGTCAGACCGTAGTGATCAAGCAATGCCACCAGCCGGTCGCAGGCTTGATTACCGCGCTCGCGTTGCCGGGCCTGACCAGGCAGATCGCTCAGGCAGGCCTGGCCGATGATCCGGGTCGGGCCGCTGACCGACCACGGGCCGATCTCCTGTGCGAGCATTTTCAGCAAGACCGGCTCAGCCAGCACAAAGCCAAGCCGAACCCCGGCCAGGCCGAAAAACTTGCCGAACGAACGCAGCACAATCAGCCCGATGCGCCAGGTCTCGGCCGCCAGGCTCAGGCCTGGCGTGTTGTCCATGAACGCTTCATCCACCACCAGCCAGCCACCGCGCTCGGCCAGTCGCGCATGCCATTCCAGCAGGCGCTCGGTGCTCAGGTGCAGGCCGGTCGGGTTGTTGGGGTTGACCACCACCAGTACGTCGAGGCTGTCGAGAAAATACTCGACCTCCTGCTCGCCGACCTCACGCACGACATAGCCGCTTTTGCGCCAGGCATGCGCGTGCTCGGCATAACACGGCGATAACACGCCGACCCGCCCGCCGCTGCGCACCCGTGGCAGCGCCTGAATCGCGGCTTGCGAACCAGACACCGGCAACAATTGAGGCACACCGTAATAGGCACAGGCCGCGGCTTCCAGACCGTCTTCGGTCTCGGGCAGCCGCGCCCAGGCACGCGCCGGTATATCGGGAATCGGCCACGGCCAAGGCGCGATGCCGGTGGACAGGTCCAGCCAGTCGGCCTGATCGATACCGTAACGCTGCGCCGCTGCGCGCAGCCGCCCGCCGTGCTCAAGCATAAAATTCAGCCGCCACACAGATGACCAGCAGCCACAACCAGACGCCGTGTTGCACCAGTTGCCAGCCGCGATCGATCGAGTCCGCATCGGCAGGAGCGCCCTCGCCCAGTTGCGCACGCTCATGCAGTTCGCCGTGATAAATAGCTGCGCCACCCAGTTCGACGCCCAGCGCGCCTGCGCCAGCGGCCATCACCGGGCCTGCGTTGGGGCTGTCCCAGGTTGGCCCTTGAGTGCGCCAGCAGTGCAGCGCCAGTCGGGTTTTGCCCAACAAGGCGTAGGTCAGCGCCACCAGGCGTGCAGGAATATAGTTGAGCAGGTCGTCTATTTTCGCCGCGGCCCAGCCGAAACGCTCGAAACGCTCGTTGCGATAGCCCCACATGGCGTCCAGCGTGTTGCTCAGCCGGTACAGCACCACGCCGGGCGCACCGGCCACGATAAACCAGAACAAGGCGGCGAACACCGCATCGCTGCCGTTCTCCAGCACCGACTCGGTGGCGGCGCGGGCGACCTCGGTGGCGTCCAGCTCGCTGGTCTGGCGACTGACCAGATAACCGACCCGCTGCCGCGCCTCGTCCAGATCATCGGCGCGCAACGCCTGCGCCACCGGCTGCACGTGCTCACCCAGGCTGCGCATGCCCAGCGCGCAGTACAACGCCAGAATCTCGAACAGCCAGCCGATGTAAGGCAACCAGCTCAACAGCGTGGCCAGCAGCGTCAACGGCACGACTGTAATCACCCAGGCAGTGACGCCATGACTGCGCCAGCCACGCCCGCCGCTGTTGAAGCGTTGCTCGACCCGGTTGGCAAAGCCTCCGAACGCCACCAGTGGATGCCAGCGTTTCGGCTCACCGAGCAACGCATCCAGCGCCACACCGGCGACGCTCAACAGCGCCACACTCATTGACTCACTCCCCATTGATTTTCATACAGCAGTTCATGCAGCGGACGCGCCTGCGCCCAGCCCTCCATGACCAGCATCGGTGCAGGATAAAATGCGTTCACCGGCCCCAGGCAGATGATCGCCAGCGGCTTGGCACCTTCAGGCATGTTCAACAGCGCGGCCAGCGCATCAGGGTCGAACAGCGACACCCAGCCCATGCCCAGCCCTTCGACACGCGAGGCCAGCCAGAGGTTCTGGATGGCGCAGGACAACGAAGCCATGTCCATTTCCGGCAAGGTGCGACGGCCAAAGATATGCTGCTCACGGCCTTCCATCAGCGCGGCGACCAGAACTTCCGCGCAGTCATTGATGCCCTCGACCTTGAGCTTCATGAACGCGTCGGTGCGCTCGCCCAGTGCTTCGGCAGTGCGGATGCGCTCTTCTTCAACCTGCGCCTGCATCTTGCTGCGCAATGCCGGGTCACTGATGCGGATGAAACGCCACGGCTGCATCAGACCAACGCTGGGCGCTTGATGCGCGGCTTCCAGCAAGCGCGCCAGCAGCTCGGGCGCCACCGTGCCGCCGCTGAAATGGCGCATATCACGGCGCTCGGCGATGGCGCGGTACACCGCAGCCCGTTCTTCGGCGCTGAAGGCGTGCTCGGTCATGGCTTGAACAGCGCCGCAATCGCCTGCGGGCAGGACGGGAAATAGAAATGCACGTAGGAGGCGGTCAAGCGCCCGATGCGATAGACCGCCTCGGCCCCCCGCCCGCCATTGGGGCTGACGCCACGGGCAATCGGCTGCAACTCGGTGCTGGTCAGCGAATGGTGATACGTGTGGCCGTGCAGCGTGCCTTCGGGCAGCTCGACCGCTTGCAGGGCCAACGCCGCCAGACGCTTCTGCATGACCGCTTCACCGGCGAGCAGCCCGACCAGTTCGGCGCGCACGCCCTCCACGTCGGTCAAGGCATCAAGCAGGTAAAGCATGCCACCGCACTCGGCCAGCATCGGTTTACCGGCATTGTGGTGAGCCCTGATCGCGGCCTGCATTGAGGTGTTGGCCGCCAGCGCAAGGTGATGCAGCTCCGGGTAGCCGCCCGGCAGGTACAGACTGTCGGCTTCGGGTAGCTGGCTGTCATGGATTGGCGAGAAGAACGTCAGCTCTGCGCCCATATTGCGCAGCAGGTCCAGGCTCGCGCCATATAGAAAGGCAAAGGCCTCGTCGCGGGCAATAGCAATGCGCACACCCTTGAGCAGCGGCTCGACCTCGACCGGATCAGGCGCGGTAAACGTCACCGCAGGCGGCAACGCCACTTCGCAGGTGCTGGCCAGCGCGGCGGCGGCCATGTCCAGACGCAGGTCGAGGTCGTTGAGCTCACTGGCCTGCACCAGCCCCAGATGACGGCTCGGCAACTCGAAACCGACCTCACGCGACAAGGCGCCGTACCAGCGCAGGCCTTCGGTCAGGCTGTTTTCCAGCAACTGCGCGTGGCGCACGGTGCCGACGCGGTTGGCCAATACCCCGGCAAACGGCAAATCGGGCTGATAGCGCGCCAGCCCCAGCGCCAGCGCGCCGAAGGTCTGCGCCATCGCGGTGCCGTCGATCACGCCCAGCACCGGCACGCCGAAGTGACGCGCCAGATCGGCACTGGATGGCGTGCCGTCGAACAGCCCCATGACGCCTTCGATGAGGATCAGATCCGCTTCATCAGCCGCTTCCCACAACAGCCGACGGCTTTCATCCGCACCGACCATCCACATGTCCAGTTGATAGACCGGCGCGCCGCTGGCCCGCTCGAGGATCATCGGGTCAAGAAAGTCCGGCCCGCACTTGAACACCCGGACCTTGCGGCCCTGATTGCGGTGCAAACGTGCCAGTGCAGCGGTCACCGTGGTTTTGCCTTGCCCGGAGGCAGGCGCAGCGATCAATACCGCCGGGCAATGGCGCGGGGCTCTCATTGCAGTGCTCCCATTGACGCAGTTCTCATGACGAATGGCTCACAGCTCGATACCTTTTTGCGCACGGATACCGGACTGAAACGCATGCTTGACCACACCGATCTCGGAAACCGTGTCGGCCAGGTCGATCAATTCGGGTTTGGCGCCACGGCCGGTCACCAGCACGTGCTGCATCGGCGGGCGCGCCTGCAGGTCAGTCAGCACCTGTTCAAGGTCGAGGTAGCCATGCTTGAGGGCGATGTTCAGCTCGTCGAGCACGACCAGGCCAATGCTCGGATCGCGGAGCATTTCCTGCGACACGGCCCAGGCCGCTTCGGCGGCGGCGATGTCGCGCTGGCGGTCCTGGGTCTCCCAAGTGAAACCCTCGCCCATCACGTGATAACGCACTTGTTCAGGAAAGCGCCGGAAGAACATTTCTTCGCCAGTGCTGTTGCGGCCCTTGATGAACTGCACCACACCGCACTGCATGTCGTGGCCCATGGCCCGGGCGAGCATGCCGAAGGCGGAACTGCTCTTGCCTTTGCCATTGCCGGTCAGTACCAGCAGCAGGCCGCATTCATTGGGCGAGCTGGCAATGCGCTCGTCCATCACGGCTTTTTTGCGCTGCATGCGCGCCAGATGGCGTTCGTCGCGTTCGGGGGATTCGTTCATCTTGGCTCTCCGCTCGGGGCAGGCGAAAGCAGACGGAAGGACAGCACTGGACAGCACGGCTACGCCCTGCACAGAGCATCACCCTCCGTGATGCCATTGAGTGGTTCAGGCCGGTCTCCGGGCTCATGAGCGGGTTACCCCGGCTGCGCGCCTTCCCGTGTCGAAACACAGTGGCACGATGCACAGCCTTGACTCATTTACCGTTGCGGGGGCAGCGCCGGGATCGGATCGGTCGATCCACACCGGCTTCCCTGTTTCACCCTGCCAATCGAGGATTGCAGAGCACCTGAAACAAGCCGCGAAGGGTAGAGGGTTGGGCCGGGAGCGTCAATCGACAGCGCAGCCCGGGAACACGATTGAACCTCGACGGTTTGCAGGGCCTCTATCAGTTACTGGACCACGCCTTTGTTTATGGAGATCGATCATGTTCACACTCAGACCCCACTATGCAGTGCTGCTTCTGGTTGCCGGCGGCCTCGCTGCCTGCGGCGAGTCTTCGACCCTGCAAGTCTCGGATGGAACAGGCCCCTCGCCCAAGCTGCCGGAGCCGAACAAGACGCTGATCCCGACCGTCAATATCGCGCCTGCCATCGGCTGGGAAAAAGGCGCCAAACCGGTGGCCGCACCCGGCACTCAGGTGGCTGCCTTCGCTGAAGGGCTGGATCACCCGCGCTGGCTGTATGTGCTGCCCAACGGTGACGTACTGGTCGCGGAAACCAATTCGCCCGCCAAGCCGGATGACTCCAAAGGCGTTCGCGGCTGGGTCATGGAGAAAGTCATGGGCCGCGCTGGCGCTGGCGTACCGAGCGCCAACCGCATCACCTTGCTGCGTGATGTAGATAAAGATGGCGTCGCAGAAACCCGCACCGTTTTCCTGCAGAACCTCAATTCGCCGTTCGGCATGACGCTGGTGGGCAATAAACTCTATGTGGCCGATACCGACCGCCTGATCAGCTTTCCGTATGAAGCGGGCCAGACGTCGATCAGCGCACAGCCAACCAAGGTGGTTGACCTGCCGGGCGGCACGCTCAACCACCATTGGACCAAGAACGTCATTGCCAGTAAGGACGGCAGCAAGCTGTACGTGACGGTC
This sequence comes from Pseudomonas sp. CFBP2511, assembly GCF_030209255.1. Taxonomy (NCBI): domain Bacteria; kingdom Pseudomonadati; phylum Pseudomonadota; class Gammaproteobacteria; order Pseudomonadales; family Pseudomonadaceae; genus Pseudomonas; species Pseudomonas sp. CFBP2511. The sequence continues at coordinate 83,232 of NZ_JARVSI010000042.1, forward strand.
GGCTCCAACAGCAACGTGGGCGAAAACGGCATGGACCAGGAAGAAGGCCGCGCGGCGATCTGGGAAGTGGACGCCGCGACGGGCAAGCACCGCATCTTTGCGTCCGGCCTGCGCAACCCGAACGGGATGGATTGGGAGCCAAAAACCGGCAAGTTGTGGACGGCAGTGAACGAGCGTGACGAAATCGGCAGCGACCTGGTGCCTGACTACGTGACCTCGGTGCAGGACGGCGCTTTTTATGGCTGGCCTTACAGCTACTATGGCCAGCACGTCGACGAACGCGTCAAACCGCAGAACCCGGCACTGGTCGCCAAGGCCATCGCCCCGGATTACGCGGTCGGCCCGCACACCGCGTCACTGGGCCTGGTGTTCGCCGACGGCAAGACCCTGGCTGCGCCGTTCAACGAAGGCCTGTTCATCGGCCAGCATGGCTCATGGAACCGCAAACCGCACAGCGGCTATAAAGTGGTGTTTGTGCCCTTCAGCGGCGGCAAGCCCAACGGCGCGCCCGTCGATGTGCTGACTGGCTTTCTCAACAAAGACGAAAAAGCCATGGGCCGCCCGGTCGGTGTGGTCAACGATCAGCGCGGCGGTTTGCTGGTGGCGGATGACGTCGGCAACAAGATCTGGCGAGTGACATCGGCCAAGGCGGCTCAATAACGCCGAGCGTAGAGGTTTGACGCGGAGCGCCGCACGATAGTTGAG
>NZ_JARVSI010000035.1:0-68020 GCF_030209255.1 Pseudomonas sp. CFBP2511
GCTTACTTTGATCCTTCAAAGTCAGTCGCCGAGGGGCGAAAAGGTGACTTGAGTCTTACATCAATCTAGCTGACATCGTAGAACCCTGGTGTGGCGCGAAGCGCCACATAGAGGACGCAGAGCGTCCAGAACGGCATGCGACGCGGAGCGCCGCACGATAGTTGAGATAACGATGAGAGGTCTAAATACCGACAATAATCAAACACGCTCACTCAAGTACTTCGCCAGCGCCTCAGCCCCAAGCTCCACCGTCGAACTGGTTCCCGCCCAACTGCAGGCGAGCATCAGATTACGCGGCAGCTCAAAGTCCTCAACCGTAAAACCGTTCCGGTCCAGACCGTTGTCGTCATGAACGACCAGTTCGCGCAGCGAAGCCACCGGCTCAAAGTACACCCACACCGGCTTGTTCAACGCCACAGCCATACCCACTTCAAACGCAGTGCCCGAGTCCGGCTCCAGGCCGCGAAACACATTCAGATTGGCCAGCACCGCAGAACAGCGCTGAATCATCGCGACATTCATCGCATAAATCTGCCGCGCGGTTTCATGCGGCGTTTGCCCCGGCGTCACCTCGTTGTCGAACGGATACAGCCCTTCAAGCCCATGCGCCGCGCACAACGCCTTGAGGTAGCGACCGTACTCGATCGCATCGGGTCGAAACACGTCGAACCCAGCCAGATAAACCAATGGCGCTTGCATACCCGACTCTCTGCTGCCAACAATATCCCGCCAATACTACGACTGATGGCCTGGCAACGATACGCGCCATTGATCGGCCGACAGGCAAGCAAAGGGTTTTGCGCTGGAATCTGTACGGATAACCAGTATCCTTGGCAGGTCTGTCTATATGCTGTGTGGCACTGGCCTTGAATACTTCACCTCTCGACAACCCGTTTTATTACCTGGAAAACTTCCGCCAGGTGCTCGGCTGGATCGCGCAGCGTTACGACGATCTGCTCGATGCGTCCGAGCGTCGCTTTATCACCGAGTTCGCTGGTCTGCCAATGCCTGCCCAAGGCCTGCTGGTACGCATGGTGATGCGCAAAGGCGTGATGTTTCGGGCCAGTAAACTGAGTTATGCCGAGATCGGTGACCCCCACCAGGCCGTGTTGCCGCTGTTGCAACAGGATTGGGTCGACACCAGCCCGCCATTGGGCCTGAGCGAGCTGTTCCAGTTGCTGCGCCGGGACGAGCTGAGCCAGTGCTTCAAGGCCCACGCCGTCAAAGGTCCGGAGCGCAAGCATGAATGGCTGGAGCGCCTGCAGCCGTTGTATGAAACAGCGCAGCCGCTTGAACAATGGCATCCGCTGCTACCCGATGCAGTGTTCGGCCTGAAGATAATGCCGCTCTGTGATCGCCTGCGATTGCTGTATTTCGGCAATCTGTATCAGGAATGGTCGGAATTCGTTCTGGCCGATCTGGGTATCTATCGGTACGAAAAAGTCGAGTTTTCGGCCGACTCGCGCGGTATCAGCCAGCGCGACGACATCGACGTCTGCCTGCAACTGCACGCCTGTCGGGAAGCGCTGGAAAGCTGCGTCGAGTTGCATACGCTGGCCGAGCGCGCCATCGCCATCGAATGCAGTAACCCATGGCTGAACATGCGCCGCGCTAAACTGTTGTACCGCATCGGGCAACAAGCCGAGCGCTTGCAGGACTGGCCGCTGGCCTTGTCGGTGTACCGTCAGTCCAACTATCCGGGGGCGCGCTCGCGGCAAATTCGCGTGCTGGAACGCAACGCCGAATACACCGAGGCGATGGCGCTGGTGGAGCAGGCCGGGCTTGCACCGGAGAGCGACGCTGAGGTTCAGCATCTGTCACGGGTCACGCCACGCCTGCAACGCAAGCTCGGCCTGAACGCAGCGCGTCGACCGGCTGCGCGGGTTGTTTCGCGGCTGGACGTGCAGGTCACGCCATCACCCGGAACCAGCGTCGAGCGTCTGATACGTCTGCACCTCGAAGAACAGCAGGGCGGGGAAGTGCACTACGTCGAGAACACGCTGATCAATTCGCTGTTTGGCCTGTTGTGCTGGCGGGCGATTTTTGCGCCCTTGCCGGGTGCGTTCTTTCATCCGTTTCACAGCGCCCCCAGCGACCTTTACAGTCCGGATTTTTACCAGCGTCGGGCAGCGCTGTTCGATGAGTGCCTGCTGCAACTGGAATCGAATGATTATCGGGTAACCATCCGCGAGCATTTCCAAAGCAAGTCCGGCCTGCAATCACCCTTCGTATTCTGGGGGGCACTGACACCGCAGTTGTTGGAGCAGGCGCTGCATTGCCTGCCGGCAGATCATCTGCGTTTGTGGTTTCGGCGTCTACTGCAGGACATCAAGGCTAATCGCACAGGAATGCCCGACCTGATCCAGTTTTTCCCGGAGCAGCGCGGTTACCGAATGATTGAGGTAAAGGGGCCAGGTGATCGCCTCCAGGACAACCAACTGCGCTGGCTGGACTTCTGTGCCGAGCATGGCATGCCGGTGGAGGTGTGTTACGTGCAATGGGCTATGGAAAGCCCCGAAGTCGAAGTGTCGATCAATCAAGGCGCCTTGTCGTCGTCCTGATCGTCGTCATGACCCATGTCAGTCGCCTTTTTTGAATCATGTGGCTGGCCATTCATGCCGCCTTTGCGAGCCGGTTCCGGGTCCATGCCTTTGGTGCCGGGGCTGGTACCCGGTGCGCCAGGGCTGGTTCCGTCGACGTTCTTTTCAATACCGGTACCGGTTCCCGGCAGCGGCTGCATGCCGCTGTCTGGATGAGTCGGGCCGGTCGAGCCCGCCATGGCACCGGCGCTGGCACACGCCAGCAGTGTTGCGAGACTCAATGCTGCCAGTCGTTTATCCATCATGATGAAAACCTCTACGAGTGTGGTTGCTACAGCCATCGAGCGTCAGCACGGAAATGGGTGCTACACAGGAGGGTCACCGAGCAGCGGGCAGGGCATGTCCCTGTCCGCTCGCGCTGCCGCGTTACTGAGTCTTGGTTTTCTCGGTAACGTTGCTTTTGTCGTGCTTACCATGAGTCTTGTCGTGCTTCATCGAGCGTTCAGCAGCCGCTTCCTTGCTTTCAGTCTGTGCGCCCGGAGTTTCGGACGAGGTGCGGTCCATTGGCTGGGTGTTGGTGCCCGGCAGTTTGGTCGCGTTCTTGTTGATCGGCGTTTCAGGTGTAGTAGTTGTCGACTCGGCGAAGGCGACACCTGAAACAGCAGCCATCAGGCCAGCCAGGGTGAGGGCAGTCAGTTTGGTCTTGATCATGATGTTTACTCCGTTATTTTAAAGTACCCACATTGGTCATTGGCCAGTGGCCATAGGTGCCCTTGAACCCGACGAACGGTATTTTCTCCGCGAGTCTTTGGCCGTGCAACGCAGCTAGCGCAGTCGCTGATTTATTGCGCCTGATCAGGCGACTTGAACCGGGTTTTTAGCTTATTTGGCTATAACGTGACCGACAGGTCGCTCAGGTCGATTATTAAAATGCACACTTTCTTACACTTTTATAACGTAGGTGGCGTTCTGCCATTTCCTTAGGGGTGGCATAACGCTATTCAGCATGCGGTGTGGTGACTGCCCCGTAAACGCTAGGCGATAGCAGATTCATAGCTGCCGTCAACGCATAAAAACAGCACCAAAAAAGTTCCCGGTCCTACACGATTCGTTTGATTGTCATTAAACAGCAACATTTCAGGTTTTAAATCCGCCTCGGGCCTCCTTAACTGGGCCACCACACAATCTCCTGGACTGAGGTATTACCGTGATACTGCTGACTAAAAAACGCTTGTCGCTTCTGATCGCTTCGCTGTGCCTCAGCGGTGTGGCCCACGCGACTGACGTAACCGGCGCTGGTTCGAGTTTCGTTTTCCCGGTTATTTCGGCGTGGTCCCAGGACTACAGCAAGAGCAACGATTCCAAAAATCGCATCAACTACCAGTCCATCGGTTCGGGCGGTGGTATCGCTCAGATCAAGGCGGCTACCGTTGACTTCGGCGCATCCGATGCCCCGATGTCCGCTGAGGACCTGCAAGCCGGTGGCCTGGGTCAGTTCCCGAGCGTGATCGGCGGTATCGTGCCGATCGTCAACGTCGAAGGCGTTGAAAGCGGTGAGTTGAAACTGGACGGCGCATTGCTTGCCAAGATCTTCATGGGCGAAGTCAAGAAGTGGAACGACCCTGCAATCGTCGCTCTGAACCCAGGCGTCAAGCTGCCTGAGACCGCGATCACTGTCGTTCACCGTTCGGACGGCTCGGGCACTACCTACAACTTCACCAACTACCTGAGCAAAGTCAGCCCGGAGTGGAACGAGAAGCTGAAGTTTGGTTCGACCGTGCAATGGCCTGCCGGTGTGGGCGGTAAAGGTAACGAAGGTGTTTCTGCCTACGTGAAACAGATCAAGGGTTCGATCGGCTACGTCGAGTACTCGTACGCGGTCACCAACAAGCTGTCCTACACCCAGTTGAAGAACGCTGCCGGCAAATTCATCAAGCCAGACGCCAAGGCTTTCGCTGCTGCTGCCGACTCGGCCAAGTGGGAAGATGCCAAGGACTTCAACCTGATCATGACCAACGCTCCGGGTGATACTGCGTGGCCGATCACCGCGACCACCTGGATCATCATGTACAAGAAAGCCAAGAACGAAGAGAAAAGCGCTGCTGCTTTCGACTTCTTCAAATGGTCCCTGGAAAACGGCCAGCAACAGGCCGAGAAACTGGACTATGTCGCTTTGCCGAAATCGCTGGTTGATCGCGTAGAGAACTACTGGAAAACGGAATTCACCAAGTAAGTGATTCAACCCGTACCACCCCTGTCATCAGCCGCGATATCGGCTCGGTGACAGGGGCTTTTCCTTGCGAGTGGCCTCAACATGACTGAAAACACCCAATACCTGTCCGCGAATGTCTCCGCTGGTGAGTCCGAGGGCGAGAAACGCGCCAAACGGGATCATCGTCATGACCTGTGGTTCAAGCGTTCATTGCAGGCCGCAGCGATGCTGGTGCTTGCTTTGCTGGGTTGTATCGCCCTGTCGACCCTGTGGGGCGGCAGTCTGGCATTTCAGACCTTCGGGTTTGAGTTTCTGACCAGCACCGAGTGGGACGTGAACGCCGGCAAGTTTGGCGCACTGGTTCCGATTTACGGCACGCTGGTGACTTCTTTTCTGGCTTTGCTGATCGCCGTTCCGGTGAGTTTCGGCATTGCGATCTTTCTGACCGAAGTGGCTCCGCCCTGGTTGCGGATGCCGATTGCCTCTGCAATCGAATTGCTGGCAGGGATACCTTCGATCATCTACGGCATGTGGGGGCTGTTCGTGTTCGGCCCGTTCATGGCTGAGCACTTGTCACCCTGGATCACCGAAAACCTCGGCGCACTGCCGCTGATCGGCCCGATGTTCCAAGGCCCGCCATTGGGCATCGGCATGCTGACCGCCGGTATCGTACTGGCGATCATGATTACCCCGTTCATTACCTCGGTCATGCAGGAAGTTTTCCGCACCGTGCCCGTTGCGCTCAAGGAGTCTGCTTACGCACTGGGTGGCACCACCTGGGAAGTGGTCTGGGATATCGTGCTGCCTTACACCCGTTCGGCAGTGGTCGGTGGCATTTTCCTCGGTTTGGGACGCGCGCTGGGCGAAACCATGGCGGTAACCTTCGTACTGGGTAACGCCCACCAGTTCTCTGCATCGCTGATGATGCCGAGCAGTTCCATTGCCTCGGTGATCGCCAACGAGTTCAACGAGGCCTACACCGACTTGCACCGTTCGGCATTGATTGCACTGGGCTTCCTGCTGTTTATCGTCACCTTCATCGTGCTGGCCCTTGCACGTCTGATGCTGTCGCGCCTTTCGCGTAAGGAGGGGTTATGAGTAAGGACATGACGGGCAGCGAGCGTATTTACCGGGCTCGCAATTTCAAGAACAAGATTGCGATGGTGCTCAGTTGTGGCGCCACTGCGTTTGGCCTGTTGTGGCTGGTCTGGATCCTGCTGACCACTATCATCAAAGGCATCGATGCGCTCAACCTGCAGTTGTTTACCGGCATGACGCCACCACCTGGCACTGAGGGTGGTCTGGCCAACGCGTTCTACGGCAGCGTTCTGATGTCCGGCATCGGCCTGCTGATCGGCACACCGATCGGCCTGATGGCCGGCATCTGGCTGGCCGAGTTTGCCCGCTACACCAAGTTGGGCAACACTGTGCGCTTCATCAACGACATCCTGCTGTCGGCACCGTCCATTGTGCTCGGCCTGTTCGTTTACACCGTTGTGGTGTTGCCGCTCAACGCGGTCACAGGCCATCAGGTGGGCTTTTCGGCACTGGCCGGTGCCTTGGCGCTGGCGCTGCTGGTCATCCCGGTTGTGGTGCGCACCACCGACGAAATGATGCAACTGCAACCCTCGACCATGCGTGAAGCTGCGCTGGCACTGGGTGTGCCGCAATGGAAGCTGACCCTGCAAATCGTTCTGCGCGCCGCCAAGGCGGGCGTGGTCACAGGTGTCCTGCTGGCGCTGGCACGTATCACCGGCGAAACCGCGCCGCTGTTGTTTACCGCTTTCGGCAACCAGTTCTGGAGCAGCGATCTGCTCAAACCAATCGCCAGTGTTCCGGTGGTGGTTTTCCAGTACGCAATGAGCCCGTTTGAAGACTGGCATTCCCTCGCATGGGCCGGTGCACTGGTCATGACGCTGTTCGTACTGATACTGAGTCTGCTGTCTCGCTTAATTCTTCTGCGCAATAGGGCGTCCTGATGAACAACCTTTCCCTGGCCAACGAAAAAACCAAGATCCAAGTGCGCGGTCTGGAGTTTTTCTACAACAACCAGAAGTCGTTGAAGTCCATCGACATGACCATTCCCGAGAAGCGCATCACTGCGATCATCGGCCCGTCGGGTTGCGGTAAATCGACCCTGCTGCGCGTGTTCAACCGTATCTACGCGATGTACCCGAAACAGGAAGCGCGCGGCGAAGTGCTGCTCAATGGCGAGAACATCCTGGCGCCGGGCTACTCGATGAACCGCCTGCGCAGTCATGTGGGCATGGTGTTCCAGAAGCCTGTGCCGTTCCCGATGTCGATCTACGACAACATTTCCTACGCCATCAAGCACCACGAAAAACTGTCGCGCCGCGAAATGGAAGATCGCGTCGAACAAGCTCTGCGTGGTGCCGCATTGTGGGATGAGGTCAAGGACAAGCTTAAACAGAGCGCGACCGGTCTGTCCGGCGGTCAGCAGCAGCGTCTGTGTATCGCCCGTACCATCGCGCTGCGCCCGCAGGTGTTGCTGCTGGATGAGCCGACTTCCGCGCTCGATCCGATTTCGACCGGTCGTATCGAACAACTGATCACCGAGCTCAAAGAGCAGTTCACCGTGATCATCGTGACCCACAACATGCAACAGGCGGCGCGCTGCTCGGACTACACGGCGTTCATGTTCATGGGCGAACTGATCGAGCATGGCGACACTGACACCATCTTCACCAAACCCTCCAAGACCCAGACCGAAGATTACATCACCGGTCGTTTCGGCTGATCAACCGGCCAGGGCGGGTGCCTCCCGGCGCTCGCTCATGAATGCCTCGATCCTGCTGCGCAACCAGCGCTCGGCAGGGTCGCTGTCCATCACACTCAGCCATGTCATCGACAGGTCCAGCCCCGGCGTAGGGAAGGGCAGTGGCTCGTCATACAGCAGCCCCAGCGCACTCATGGCGCTTGCCGCGTAGTCGGACAACCCCGAAATCAGGTCAGTGCCGGCCATCAGCGCGGGCAGGGTGGCGAACTGTGGTACCGACAACACCACCTGGCGCTTGCGACCCAGCGCGGTAAGCCATTCATCCGCAAAGCTGCTGACACTCGCCACATGCGACACCACGACGTGTGGGCGCGAGCAGTATTCGTCCATGCTCATGGGGCTGGAAGGCTTGTCGGCCCGCACCAGGCGCGGCTGCACATTGCGCAGCGTCTTGCGCTTGGCATTGGCCGGCAGCTCGCGGGTCAGGCAGACACCGACGGTGATGTCGCCGGACATCAGCACCTCGGAAATATTCAGGTAATCGACGTGCTTGACCACAATCACCACCCCCGGCGCTTCCTCGCGGATGGCCTTGAGCATGGCTGGCAGCAAGCCGAATTCGACGTCATCGCTCAAGCCGATGCGGAAGGTCATCTTGCTGACCGAAGGCTCGAAATCGGTGGTCAGGCTCAGCGCCGTGGACATGGCGTCCAGCGCGGGCGTGAGGTGTTTGAGAATTTCGTGGGCGCGGGCGGTGGGCTCCATGCGATGGCCAACCCGGATGAACAGCGGGTCATTGAGCAGGTTGCGCAGGCGGTTCAGGGCGGCGCTTATCGTGGGTTGGCCAAGGAACAGCTTTTCCGCTGCGCGGGTCACGTTACGTTCCTGCATCAAGGTCTCGAAGACGACCATCAGATTGATGTCGGCCTTGCGCAGCTCATTTCGATTCATTGCTATTCCTTGGCATCATGCCCTGCTGGCCACGACGGCCCTTAACAGACGGCTAAGTCTAGGCAAGCGCAGCAGCAGGCGTCCAGCGTTTTGCCTTGGCCGTCGTTGCAGTTGAGCGACGAAACGTCTGCTTACGGTTCGTCAGTAGGAAAAGGGCGAATCTGTTGTGGGAAACAGGGTCTACTTGCAGGTCTGCCGCCAGCGGTCCGGCGGTTCGAGCATTTGATTCCATTTACAGGAGGTGCCCCTTATGCGGGCTGCAAAGATTGCCGGTGTGTTGATGTCTCTGACGCTGTCAGCCACGGCGCTGGCTGAAACGCCCAGCTACGGTCAGCAACTGGAAGGCTTCGATTATCCTCATCCGCTCCTGAAATTCCCGTTCGAGTCGCAGGGCCAGTCTCTGGAAATGGGCTACATGGATGTCAAACCCACCGGCAAGGCCAATGGTCGCACTGCGGTGCTGATGCATGGCAAGAACTTCTGCGCCGCCACCTGGGAAGACACCATCAAGGGGTTGAGTGCTGCGGGCTACAGGGTTGTGGCACCCGATCAGATCGGCTTCTGCACCTCGACCAAACCCGAGCACTATCAGTACAGCTTCCAGCAACTGTCGATGAACACCCACGCGCTGCTTGAGAAACTGGGTGTCGACAAGGCCTCGGTTGTCGGCCATTCCACTGGCGGCATGCTGGCCACACGCTACGCACTGATGTACCCGAAACAGACCGAAAAACTGGTGATGGTCAACCCGATCGGGCTGGAGGACTGGAAGGCGCTCGGCGTGCCCTATCGCAGTATCGATCAATGGTACGAACGCGAGCTGAAAACCACCGCCGAGGGCATTCGCGCCTACGAGCAGAAGACCTATTACGACGGCCGCTGGAAGCCCGAGTATGACAAATGGGTGGATATGCTGGCCGGTCTGAACAAGGGGCCGGGGCACAAGATCGTTGCCTGGAACTCGGCGCTGATCTACGACATGATTTTCACCCAGCCGGTGTTCTACGAGTTTGCAAAGTTGCAGGTGCCGACCGTGTTGATGATCGGCGATGCGGATACAACGGCCATCGGCAGCGACATCGCGCCGCCGGAGGTCAAGGCCAGAATCGGTCAGTACAAGGTGCTGGGCAAGCAGGTCGCGCAGATGATTCCGGGCGCCAGGCTCGTCGAGTTCAAGGGCATGGGTCATGCTCCACAAATGGAAGACCCGGCGGGCTTCAACACATCGCTGGTGTCTGAACTCAAGTAAGCCGCTGGCAGCCACGCGACAACCTGATCTTTCAGTGATCAGGTTGCCGATCAGACCCTAGACCGCAATTTCCACCCGTTCGCCGTTCAGGCGCACCGGCCAGACTTCCAGGCGCTGTTCCGGGTACTCGATGCAACTGCCGTCGTGCAGGCGAAAATGCTGCTTGTACAGCGGCGAGGCAATAACCAGCTCACCCGCAATCTGGCCAGTCAGCCCACGTCCGATCACATTCGCACCGGATTTCGGGTCGCGGTTGTCGATGGCAAACAATTGCTCTCCTTGCGCTGTGTCAGGTAGATAGAACAGCGCTATCTGTTTCCCGTCCAGCCAGGCCACCACGCCGGAATTGGCGACCAGGTCCTTGCGCTCACACAGGGCATACCAGTGCAGATGCAGCGCGCAAGAGCTGTTTTCTTCAGTCCACGTTGTTTCAGGCGAATTCATTACACCACCTCCTTGAACAACGGAATAAGCGCCAGTTCTTCAGGTTTTGCCGGGCGACGCTGAGCGCGTTCCTTGACGAAGTGCACGTCGGGGTCGCTGCGCCCGTCGTTGACGAAGGTGCGGAAGCGCTTGAGTTTTTCCGGGTCCTTGAGGGCATTGGCCCACTCGCACTCGTAGCGATCCACCACCAGTTGCATCTGCGATTCAAGCTCGGCTGCCAGGCCCAGGCTGTCATCGAGAATCACCGCTTTGAGGTAGTCCAGGCCACCTTCCAGTGTTTCTCGCCACACCGAGGTGCGCTGCAGCTTGTCGGCGGTGCGGATGTAGAGCATCAGGAAGCGGTCGATGTAACGGATCAGGGTCTCGTCATCCAGATCAGTGGCGAACAGCTCGGCGTGGCGCGGGCGCATGCCGCCGTTGCCGCACAGGTACAGGTTCCAGCCATTCTCGGTGGCGATCACACCAACGTCCTTGCTCTGTGCTTCGGCGCATTCGCGGGTGCAGCCGGACACTGCGAACTTGAGTTTGTGTGGCGAACGCAGGCCCTTGTAACGATCTTCGATGCGTAACGCCATGGCGACGCTGTCCTGCACGCCATAGCGGCACCAGGTGCTGCCGACGCAGGACTTCACCGTGCGGGTCGATTTACCGTAGGCATGCCCGGTCTCGAAACCGGCGGCGATCAACTCGCTCCAGATGTCTGGCAACTCGTGCAATTGCGCGCCAAACAGATCGATACGCTGGCCGCCGGTGATCTTGGTGTACAGGTCGTATTTCTTGGCCACCGCGCCAATCGCGATCAACCCGTCGGGGGTGATTTCGCCACCTGGAATGCGCGGCACGACCGAGTAAGTGCCGTTTTTCTGCATGTTGGCCATGAACGTGTCGTTGGTGTCCTGCAATGGCACCAGCGAAGGCTCGGTGATCGGACGGTTCCAGCATGAGGCGAGAATCGAGCCGACCGCAGGCTTGCAGATGTCGCAGCCATGCGCGCCCTTGCCGTGCCGATCCAGCAGTTCATCGAAGCTTTCGATGCCTTCGACGCGCACGATCGAGTACAACTCCTGGCGGGTGTAGGCGAAGTGTTCGCAGAGGCTCTTGTCCACCGCCACGCCACGGGCAATCAGTTCATGTTCGAACACCTGCTTGAGCAGCGCCGTACAGCCGCCGCAACCGGTGGCGGCCTTGGTGCAGGCCTTGATCCCGGCCAGGTCGGTGCAGCCATTGTCGATGGCTGAACAGATCGAGCCTTTGCTGACGTTATGACAGGAACAGATGGTCGCTGTGGCGGGCAGGGCATCGGCGCCCAGCGTCGGCGCACCTTCGCCACGCGGCAGGATCAGGCTAGACGGGTCGGCTGGCAGGGTGATGCCGTTCTGCGCGTACTGCAGCAGTGTGTCGTAATAACTGTTGTCGCCGACCAGCACAGCGCCGAGCACCTGCTTGCCGTCGGCCGACACCACCAGGCGCCTGTAACTGCCGCTGGCCTCGTCGATAAAGCGATAGCTTACGGCCCCGGCCAGCGCACCGTGCGCATCACCGATAGAGCCCACGTCTACGCCCAGCAGTTTGAGCTTGGTGGACATGTCGGCGCCGAAGAACGCGTCGGTTTCTTTTCCGCACAACTGCGCTGCCACGCCACGGGCCATCTGATAGCCGGGGGCAACCAGACCGAACACACTGCCGTTCCAGGCCGCGCATTCGCCAATTGCATAGATATCGGCGTCGCTGGTGCGGCAGTGTTCGTCGATGGCAACACCGCCGCGCGGGCCGAGTTCCAGCGCGCACTGCCGGGCCAGCGAATCCTGCGGACGAATACCGGCGGAAAACACGATCAGATCGGTTTCCAGAAATTCGTCGTTGGCAAAATTCATCCGATAGCGATATTGCTTGCCGTCGCTGATCGATTGCGTGGCGCGGGACAGATGCACACCGACCCCCAACGCTTCGATGCGCGCTTTCAGCGCGGCACCGCCGTGCTCGTCCAGCTGCACCGGCATCAGGCGCGGGGCAAATTCGACGACATGGGCTTCAAGGCCGAGTGACTTCAACGCATTGGCCGCCTCCAGCCCCAGCAAGCCACCACCAACCACCACGCCGCGTTTTGCTTTAGAGGCGGCGTAACGAATGGTGTCCAGGTCTTCGAGGGTGCGGTAGACCAGCCGGGAATTACCCTGCGCGCCTTCGATAGGCGGCACGAACGGATAGGAACCGGTGGCCAGGATCAGTTTGTCGTAACAGAAACAGCCTTCTGCGGTAATGATCTCGTGACGGCCACGGTCGATCTCCAGCACCGGTACGCCCAGGTGCAAGGTGAGGCCGGCTTGCTCATACAAGGCCATTTCACTCATGGCCAGCGATTCGGCGTCGCGCCCGGTGAAATACTCGGACAGGTGCACACGATCATAGGCACGCTGAGACTCCTCGCCGAAAACGTGAATACGATAATGCTCAAGCGCGCCGCCTTCGATCAACTGCTCGACGCAATGATGACCGACCATGCCATTGCCGACGACGATCAGGGTTTTTACATCGGTGCGGGGGAAGACTGTGGTGTTCATAGCGAGTCCCGGCCAAGGCCAATCAGGTTTTTTGAAGCAAAAAAAAGGCGCCCGGAACCTTTCGGTCCCAGGCGCCTTTGCCTGTTCTCTTAGTGGAGTTTCTGAGCGCCATCGAGCGACGTTGCCGGATGCACCTCAATAGCCCTCTGGCCTCTACGAGACTGGCGATCGACATCGATCAACCGGAGCAAGCCCGACCACATTCAGGGTAGGGTTATGTCGAGTCATGCAGAGGTTGTGCCAGTTTGTGGCTGGGGCCGCCTGGCTGCGTTGTCGGGGTGTTTGCGGGGTAATATGCCTGGACAGTCCGCTCCGGTATTGCCCTGGATTGGTGCGTATGACCTGTTCGCTGTCTCAAATGCGGTCGAGATAATGCTTCGCGTGGTGATTCAGGTTGTGACGCTCAGCGTCAGGGCGAAGGAACCCGACGAAGTCGGGCCGGAAACGGAGCCGGGATTTTGCTTGCTTTGATCCTTCAAAGTCAGTCGCCGAGGGGCGAAAAGGTGACTTGAGTCGGAACACATACAACTGACATAGCAGAACCGTTACATGGTTGCGCCGCACACTCAAGATCGGACGCAGAGCGTCCAGAACTGCATGCGACGCGGAGCGTCGCACGATAGTCGAGATTATTGTTCCTCACGCTCCAGCACCGGCACGCGAATCGGCCGGCTCACTCATGCCTGGCGCAACATTTGTATTACTCTGCGCCCCCCAGCCAAGTCAGTTGCCATGAACATCACCATCACCGAAGTGCCCCCCGCTGATATCCCGCAAACCGTCGACTTCGTCATGCGTGCCCGTGCCGAGATTTTTCCGTTGCTCGACGCCATCACCGTACCCCCTGATCTGGCCGGTTTCGAACAGGTTTACCTGAGTGGCAAGGACGGAAAATTTCTGATTGCCCGCTGTGACGAGCGGATCATCGCAGCAGTCGGCTACCTGCCTTACGACCACCGTTTTGCGCAACTCGACTACACAGGGCGCCGGACCGTCGAGATCGTGCGCCTTTATGTCACGCCAGAGTTTCGCGGCGACGGCCTGGCCAGTCAGCTATGTCAGGCGCTTTGGGCGCATGCCGCTGCGGGCGCAATAGAAGTGCTGTACCTGCACACCCACCCGTTTCTACCCGGTGCTATTCGCTTCTGGGAAAAACAGGGCTTTGCCGTCACCGATGTGGAAAGCGATCCGCTGTGGAACACGACGCATATGGAACGCGTGCTGTAGAAAGGGTATGGGGGGCGCGTAGTGAACCAGCCCCTTTATTGCAAGATCAGCGCGGATGACGCTGGCGGGCAGTCTTGAGCAGGTCTTCCGGGGTGATGTGGCCGACTACCGATTTGGCCGCAGCGCTGCCGGGCAATGGCAGGTCGAGGATGTGGCCCTTCATCTTGCCGATCACGTGCATTTCACACGGCTTGCAGTCGAACTTCAGGGTCAGCACTTCGTCACCCTGCACCAACTGCATGGGCGCGACCTTGGTGCGCACGCCGGTCACGCCTTTTGCCTGTTTCGGGCACAGGTTGAACGAGAAGCGCAGACAATGCTTGGTGATCATCACCGGCACCTCGCCGGTTTCCTCATGCGCTTCGTAAGCCGCATCGATCAACTGCACGCCGTGGCGGTGGTAGAAGTCGCGAGCTTTCTGGTTGTAAACGTTGGCCAGAAACGACAGGTGCGAATCAGGGTAAACCGGTGGCGGGGTGGTTTCTGCCTTGCGTCCACCGCGCGGGTGAGCCTGTATGCGCGCCTCGGTCAGCGCCTCGATGGCATCGCGGCGCAGTGCCTTGAGTTGCGAATTGGGCACGAAAAACGCTTGATGCGCATCCAGTTCCACATCCTGAGCATGGTAGATCGTGGTGCCTAGCTGGATGAGCAGATCACGCAACTGATCCAGCGCCTGCTCGGGCTTGTTGGCTGCACCGAACGGGCCGTCCAGGCCGACCGTCACGCTCACGCCTTCTTCACTGGTCGCGTTAAGGCTCAAGTGATCTTCACGCAACGTAACCTGCCACTGAATGCCGATGCGGCGCTCGGCTGAGGTCTTGAGCAACGCCTGCTGCCAGTTGTGATCCAGGTTACGGTTCAGCGGATGGTTGGGGCGCAGGCGGGAGAGTGCCGCCGGCATCTCGTTGGGCTCTACTCGGTAGCGCCAGCGCTTCTCGCCTTCTTCTTCAAACTCGCCTTTGAGCTCGCAGATATTGGCCCGGAAGCCCACCACTTCACGCTTGATCTGCACATTGAGGCCGTCGCCATTGGACAGCGGCTCATGGGTGACAGCGATCAGGTCACGCTTGCCGAGTTTCTCGACGGTGCCGACTGCCAAGCCGGTAAACGTCGGCGTATCGAATGCGCCGATGTCGATCTTGCGGTCGCTGACAAAGTAATCGGTGCTGCCACGGTGAAAGGTCTTCTCCGGGTCGGGCACGAAAAAATGCGCGGTGCGGCCGCTGGAGGCGCGCGCCAGGTCCGGGCGGTCTTCAAGAATCTCGTCCAGACGCTGACGGTAATAGGCGGTAATGTTTTTGACGTAGCCTGCGTCTTTATAGCGACCTTCGATCTTGAACGAGCGCACGCCAGCGTCCACCAGATCGCCCAGGTTGGCGCTCTGGTTGTTGTCTTTCATCGACAGCAGGTGTTTTTCGAAAGCGACGACTCGGCCCTGATCATCCTTGAGCGTGTACGGCAGGCGGCAGGCTTGCGAGCAGTCGCCACGGTTGGCGCTGCGGCCATTTTGCGCATGGGAAATGTTGCACTGCCCGGAGAACGCCACACACAGTGCGCCGTGGATGAAGAACTCGATGGCCGCGTCGGTTTCACGGGCGATGTCACGAATTTCCTGCAGGTTCAGCTCGCGGGCCAGCACCAGTTGCGAGAAACCGGCCTGATCAAGAAACTTCGCCCGGCCCAGGGTGCGAATATCGGTCTGCGTGCTGGCGTGCAGCTCGATGGGCGGAATGTCCAGCTCCATGACCCCGAGGTCTTGGACGATCAGCGCATCGACACCTGCATCGTAGAGCTGATGGATCAGCTTGCGCGCCGGTTCCAGCTCGTCGTCATGCAGGATGGTGTTGATCGTGGTGAAGATTCGCGCGTGGTAGCGATGGGCAAATTTCACCAGTTCGGCGATATCGCTGACCTCGTTGCAGGCGTTGTGTCGCGCACCAAAGCTCGGCCCGCCGATGTATACCGCGTCGGCGCCATGCAGGATGGCTTCGCGGGCGATGGTCACATCCCGGGCAGGGCTGAGCAATTCCAGGTGGTGCTTGGGTAACGACATGGCAACGGGATCCGGCAGCGGGCAAAGCGCGCATTGTAGTGCCACCGGCCGCGCGGCGCACCTGTTGCCGGTTTGCGCAGGTCATGGACTGACCACCGGCGCTGCCTCAGCGCGAGCGCAAACGCAGGATTTTCGCGCCATCGAAGGGGTCGGTCAGCCAGTGCGCCACGACGCCGAAGGTGCTCAGCAGGCGCTCGGGCGTCAGTACCTCGACCGGCGTGCCCAGCGCCACCAGTCGGCCTTTTTCCATAACGGCGACACGGTCGCAGTCCAGTGCCTGATTCAGGTCATGCAGGGCAATCACCGTGGTCACCGGCAAAGCCCTGACCAGGCCGAGAATAGTGAGCTGATGCTGGATGTCCAGATGATTGGTCGGCTCATCCAGCAGCAGAATTTGCGGCCGTTGTGCCAGCGCTCGGGCGATGTGCACACGTTGCCGCTCGCCCCCGGACAGGGTGTGCCAGGCCCGTTTTTGCATGTGCAGCATGTCCACATCCTGCAAGGCCTGACGCACGATGGCGTCGTCATTCGCGCTCCACGGCTCCAGTGCCGACAGCCAGGGCGTGCGGCCCAGTTCGACGGCGTCGAGCACGGTCACCGCGTCGCTGGTTTCGGCCTGCTGCTCGACCACCGCCAACAGGCGTGCCACGTCTCTGCGGCTCATCGCGGCGAGTGCCTGCTCACCCAGCCTGACCGCGCCGCTGCCCGGCTTCTGAATGCCAGCCAGCAGCTTGAGCAGGGTGGATTTGCCCGAACCATTAGGGCCGACCACCGCGAGTGTCTCGCCTGTGGCAATGCTCAGATCGACATCGCTCAGCAGGGGCGTGCCACGCACCGAATAGCCGAGCCCGGAGCAACCGAGTACGCAAGAGCGGGGCGACTGCGCAAACTCGTTCATCGCGTGCTGTTGCCCCGGACAAGAATCAAGGCGAAGACCGGCGCGCCGATCAGCGCAGTAATCACCCCGATCGGCAGCGCCTGGCCTTTGATCATCGTGCGCGAAAGGATATCCGCAGCGATCAGAAATAGCGCGCCGCTCAGTGCGCTCAGCGGCACCAGCCGCGCGTGACGCACGCCGACCAGCATGCGCACCGCATGCGGAATCACCAGCCCGACAAAACCGATGGAGCCGACAATCGACACCATCACCGCCGTCACCAGCGCTGCCGTGGCGATCAGGATGATCTGCACACGTCGCACCGCAATGCCGAGCGACGCGGCCGAGTCGCTGCCGAACGTGAAGGCATCCAGCGCGCGCCTGTACCAAAGGCACACCAGCAAACCGGCCAGCACCGTCGGCACCGCCAGCCACACCGAGTGCCAGCGCACCCCGCTGAGGTTGCCCAGCAACCAGAACATGATGCCGCGAGCCTGTTCGGAACTGGCGGATTTGGTGATCATGAACGAGGTCAGCGCGTTGAACAGTTGTGAACCGGCGATACCCGCCAGAATGATCTGCACCGACGCTGTGGTGCCCCGTGAGGAATGTGCGAGCAGGGCGACCAGTGAAAACGCCGCTACGGCCCCGGCGAACGCGCCGACCGACATGGAAATCGCCCCCGCGCCAAAGCCCAGAATGGCCACCAGCACCGCGCCGGTCGAGGCCCCGGCGGAAATCCCCAGCAAATAAGGGTCGGCCAGCGGGTTGCGCAGCAATGATTGCAGCACCACGCCGCAAATCGCCAGGCCGGCTCCGCAGGCTGCCGCGACGATGGCCCGGGTCAGCCGGTAATTCCAGACGATGCCTTCGTCGATAGGGTCCAGCACATAACCGGCCGCCCAGAGTTTGTTGGCCAGCACCTGAAAAACCACGTCGAGGCTGATCGAGGTTTCACCAATCGCCGCGCCGACCATGATTGCCAGCACCAGGATGGCTGCAACCCAGAGCAGATGGCCCAGCGCCACAGGCAGTCTCATCGTGCGGCGTTGAAACGGTTGGCGGCGTCGGCCAGTTCTTCGAACCCGGTGAACAGGCGCAGACCTGCCTGCATGCCCTCGGCGTCGATGATCACGATCCGGTCATGCTTGACCGCGTCCATGTTGCGCGTCACCGGGTCGCTCTTGAGGAAGGCGATCTTCTTCAGGTAGTCGTCGGCCGGAAAGCGGCGACGGTCCATGCGTGCAATCACCAGAATGCTCGGGTTGGCCTTGGCAATGGTTTCCCAGCCCACGGTTGGCCATTCTTCGTCGGACTGGACGATGTTGCGCATGCCCAGGCTGTTGAGCATGAAGTCCGGGATGCCTTTGCGGCCTGCTACAAAAGGATCGCTGGCGATCTCGGAGCTGGAAAACCAGAACAGCGCAGACACATCGTTAGCCTTGTTCTGTCTGACGTTGGCAATCGCTGCGCTCAGGCGCGTTTTCAGCTGCGCGACCAATGCGTCGCCGCGATCCTGCACATCGAAAACCTGCGCCAGTTGTTCGATGCTCTTGTAGATGGTCTCGATGCGAAACGGCTCCAGGCGGGTGCCATCGGCGCCGACCAGGTTGTCTTTGCCTTCGCAATCGGACGGCAGAATGTACGTGGGGATTTTCAGATCATGAAACTGCTCGCGGGTACCGACTGCGCCCTGTTTGCCGACCATCCATTCCAGCTGCACGACCACCAGTTCGGGACGTTTGCCGATCACCGCCTCAAAACCCGGTTCGTTATCGGCCAGGCGCTCCACCTTGTCGTTTTGTGCCTTGAAGCGCGGCAGCACGTTGTTGAACCACAGCGAGGTGCCGACCAGCTTGTCGCCCAACCCCAGTTCATAGAGCATTTCAGTGCCCGCCTGGCCAATGGTCACGGCTTTGGTCGGTGCATGCGCGAACGTCAGGGTTGAGCCGCAGTTTTCCACGGTCAGCGGATACTGCGTGGGGGCGGCGAACGTCAGGGTAGACAACGTCAGGCAGGCGGCGATTGCGGCGAGGCGGGGCAGCGACATGAAATGCGGTCTCCATTGGAGCAGGTGCCAAGGCGCAATGCACATCAGGAAACACATCCCCGGCAGATGACCGGGCACGGCAAAAGGTGCCGACGCGTGCGGATGTCCTTCCCGGACACCCCGCCGGTTAGTTGGTTGAATCGGGTCGGCAGGTCTCCTGACTGGCATGTCATCACCATGCTCCGGCCTTCCCGGATCTGAATCCAGTGGCAGTCTTGGAGCAGGCTCGATGCCTACAGTTGCGGGGGCAGTTTCGTTTTGGCCTTTGAAACAAAGCTGGCGAATTCCCTGTTAGTTCCTCTCGGAAACCGACGGCCGGCATGGTAAACGATAAGGGTTCTTGATAGCTAATGCTTTGCGCGCACGCGCAGCAGGCTGTTGATCAGATGCAGGCGCATCGCGGCGCGCGCGGCATCGCGGTCCTGATGAGCGATGGCTTCATAGATGCTTTCCTGCTCGCGGCGCTGAATGTCCGGGTCATCTATGGCATGCGCCAAGGCGATGTTGCCGAAGCCGCTGCGCGCGCGCGGCAGAATGCTGCTGCCCAACTGGCTCATTACGTCGGTAAAAAAGCTGTTGGCGGTGCACAGCGAGATCTGCCGGTGGAATTCGAAGTCGGCTTGCAGGGTGTCTTTGCCTTGGCGCGTGCAACGGTGCAGTTCATCGAGCGCCTGGCGGATCGCGTCGAGTTGCTCGGGCGTGCGTCGTTGGGCGGCGAGGGCGGCTGATTCCGGCTCCAGGCTCAGGCGCAGCTCGATGATCGACACCGCATCGCCAGGTGTGCCGATGGAGGATTGGTCCTGACTGGAGTGGCCGGGCTGCGAGGCATCGACCACAAAGGTGCCAATGCCGTGGCGGGTTTCCACCAGCCCCTCGGCCTGCAAGCGCGACATCGCTTCCCGAACCACGGTGCGGCTGACTCCGCTTTCGCGAATGATTACCTGCTCGGTGGGCAGCTTTTCGCCGCTCTGGATCTCGCCATCGCGAATCCTGCGCGCGAATTCGGCGACCAGTTGCTGGGTCAGGCTGGAACGGCGGCCTTTGGGGGAAGAGGAGTGTTCCATGGCAAGGTGATCGGTCCGTTTGGGGTGGCTGAGTATAACCGTACTCGGAACGTGTTTTGTGCGGGTATCGCAGCCTATACTCGCGTATCGGACAGAACTGAGGCTGCAATGTCGGACAACGCGCTTTCCCCGCAAAAAAACCATCGACGCCTGGCAGAAACCCTGGTTGACCGCTTTGCCCAGCGCATGCGTGACGGTGTGCTGGTGCGCGGAGAAAAACTGCCGTCGGAGATCCACATCATGGAAGCCGAAGGTGTGAGTCGCACGGTGGTGCGTGATGCCTTGTCGCGGATGCAGGCGGCGGGGCTGGTGGAAACCCGCCACGGTGTGGGTACGTTCGTCCTTGACATGCCGCCGCCCGAAGGTTTTTCCGTCGGCCCGGCGACCATCGCCAGCGTTGCCGATGTGCTGAACCTGCTGGAGTTTCGCCTGAGCCTTGAGGTCGAGGCGGCCGGTCTTGCCGCCCAGCGCCGCAGCCCGGAGGCGCTGCTGGAACTGAAGCGTGCTTTTGATGCTTTGCTCGAAGGGCCGCAGAAGTCCGGGACGACCATCAACGCCGACTTTCAGTTTCACCTCAAGATCGCCAAGGCGTCAGGCAATGCCTACCTGATCGACATCATGAAACACCTGGGCACCAAGCTGATCCCGCGCACCCGCATGAATTCGGC
The DNA here is from genome assembly GCF_030209255.1 of Pseudomonas sp. CFBP2511. Taxonomy (NCBI): domain Bacteria; kingdom Pseudomonadati; phylum Pseudomonadota; class Gammaproteobacteria; order Pseudomonadales; family Pseudomonadaceae; genus Pseudomonas; species Pseudomonas sp. CFBP2511. The sequence continues at coordinate 20,634 of NZ_JARVSI010000035.1, forward strand.
CTACACCGGGCAAAGCGACCGCAGCGCCTACCTTGCCGGGATCAACGCCGAACACCGGCAAATCTACAACGCCATCGCCGAAGGCAACGTCGATGCCGCGCGCGCTGCAATGTACCTGCACCTCAACGGCAGCCGCATGCGCCTGCGCCGTACTCAGGCGTTGTACAGCGACTGAGCTGATTCAGGATGAGCGTCGTACGATAGTTGAGATTATCGTTCCGTCCACTCCGTGGGAATGCCTTGCGTGACGCTCCGCGTCACAGATCTGCGCCGCACCGCGCATTCAAGAGAGGACGCGGAGCGTCCAGAAACGCATGCGACGCGGAGCGTCGCACGATAATCATACTCAGGCGTTATCGTTCCGCACGCTCCAGCGTGGGAATACCTTGCATGACGCTCCGCGTCACAGATCTGCGCCGCACCGCGCATTCGAGAGCGGACGCGGAGCGTCCAGAAACGCATGCGACGCGGAGCGTCGCACGATAGTCAGATCGTTCGCGAAATGCGTGCCGTGACACTCCGCGTCGCAATCTGCGCTATAAGAAGTTGTACTGCACCCCCACCCTTAATCTCAGCTGGCGCTTGTCGTCTTCCGAGTCCACCTTGATGTCGCCCACCTCAAAGAACGGCACCCAGTGCTTGTCCCACCTGTATTTGAAGGCCGCGTTCTGTTCGTAGTCGGTCCTGCCATTGTCGTAACGGATGTAATCGGCGTCGAAGTAGGTGAACTGATACTCATAAGCCCAGGGGCCTTTGCTGGCGTAATTGACCCAGACGTCGTAACGATTGATCGACTGATCGTCCATCTGGTTGTCAGGCATGTCGTGGTTGACCTTGTCGCGGTCAAGTTTGATCGAGTCGTAGCGATAGCGGCCCGAGACGCTCAACTGGTCATTCACTTTGTAACCCAGCTTGAGGCCCATTTTATAGGCCGTGGACTTCTCGATGCTTTCCAGTGCCAGTGACGGGGTGAGCATCCATTTGTCATTAAGCCGATATTGATAGCTGGTCGTCAGTTCGTGGCCGTTACCGACGGTGTTGTCGAATGCAACGTCCTGTCGGTCGCCTGCGGTCTTGTATTTAAGCTCGCCTTCAAAGCCCCAGCCGCTGTCCAGGCGGCTGCCGAATTTGACCCGGTCGGCATGCATGCGCGTGCTTTCCGCGTATTGGTGGCGGTAGTTGATGTAGGCGCTGTCGGCATGGGTCCATGCACTGGGCAGCAGGGTGGCAAAAGCGAGCAGAGCGAGTGATTTTTTCATTTTTTTATTCTTGTGGGTTGACGTTTTGGGTGTGTTTGAACAAATCGCAGGCAGCCGGATCCTGTGGCCGTTTCGGCCAGGGCTCACGGCGTCAGCAAGTGTCAGGTTTCAGCGGTCACCCGCCGGAAGACGGGTCATCCCGTCGGGCGCAGGTCCATGTCGCGACTGGCCTGGATCAGCATGCGCGAATATTCGTGTCGAGCCTGATTGTTGACCAGTTGGCTGCTGTCGAGCGTCTCCAGCACCTGGCCCTGCTGCATGACCGCCACCCGGTCACACAGGTGCGCCACCACACCCAGGTCGTGGGTCACCATCAGGTAGGTCAGGCCTTGCTGACGGCGCAAGTCGGCCAACAGGTTGAGAATTTCGGCCTGCACCGAAACATCCAGCGCCGAGGTCGGCTCGTCGAGCAGCAGCACGCGGGGTTCGAGAATCAGCGCCCGTGCAATCGCCACACGCTGACGTTGACCGCCAGACAACTGATGCGGGTAGCGAAAACGAAAACTCTCGTTGAGATCGACCTTGTCGAGCACCTCGCAGACGCGCCGATCACGATCGCCGATCGTGTGGATGCTCAGCGGCTCCTTGAGCGCAGCGTCGATGGTGTGGCGCGGATGCAGTGAGGCGTAGGGGTCCTGAAAGACCATTTGCACGGTGCGGTAATGGCTGGCGTCGAGCTTGCGCTGCACCGCCTGGCCGGCCACGCTCAAGGCACCGGTCCAGTGCTGATATTGCCCGGCCAGGCAGCGCAGCACGGTGGTCTTGCCCGAGCCGGACTCGCCCACCAGCCCGAACGACTGGCCTTGTTCGACCCGCAGGTTGACGTCACGCAGCACGTGATTAAGCGCGCTGCCAGTGCCGAAACTCAGGTTCAGTGAATCGACTGTGATCATTGCCATGGGAGCGTTCTCAGTGAGTGAGCCAGAGGGGATCGCGCTGCAACACCGGCAGGCTGGCGCGCGGGCGGTCGAGGCTGGGCAGGGCGGCAAGCAGGCCGCGGGTATACGGATGGCGCGCCTGATCCAGTTCGTTGGCGTTCAGCGATTCCACCACCCGCCCGGCATACATCACCAGCACCCGGTCGCAGAAGTGGCGCACCATGTTCAGGTCGTGACTGATGAAGATCAGTCCCAGATCGCGCTCGCTGACCAGTTCTTCCAGGACGTTGAGCACCTGGCGCCGCACCGACACATCCAGTGCCGACGTAGGCTCGTCGGCGATGATCACCTGCGGGTCGGTGATGACCATCATTGCGATCATGATCCGTTGGCCCATGCCGCCGGAAACTTCGTGGGGGTACAGCTCGTAAACCCGCGCCGGTTCGCGAATGTGCACCTTGGCGAGCATCTCCAATGTGCGTTCGCGCGCTTCTCTTTTCGAGATCTTGTGATGCGCCAGATAAGCCTCGGCAATCTGTTCGCCCACCTTGATCACCGGGTTCAACGAGTATTTCGGGTCCTGCATGATCATCGACATGCGCCGGCCGCGAATGCCCTGCATCTGTTTTTCGCTGCAGTCGAGCAGGTTGATATCCTCAAAACGCAGGGTCTTGGCGGTGACCTTCGCCGTTGCCGGGTGCAGGCGCAACAGGCTGCGGCCAACGGTGGACTTGCCCGAGCCGGACTCGCCGACAATCGCCAGTTTCTCGCGGCCCAGCGCGAACGACACATCGCGGACGGCCGCTGTGACCTTGCCCGCATGACTGAACTCGACCCGTAAATCTTCCACCGCAAGCTTTATCTGTGACATGGTTTGAGCCTCCGTTATTTTTATTCTTTGCGTGTCATTCGCTGCTTGTTATTCGATACAGGTCATTCGCTGCGCGGGTCGAGCACATCGCGCAGGCCGTCGCCCAGCAGATTGAACGCCAGGCTGACCAGCATGATGGTGGCGCCGGGTGCCGCCACCAGCCACCAGCTTTCGAGCATGTAGCGCCGGCCGCTGGAGATCATCGCGCCCCATTCCGGCAGCGGTGCCTGAGCGCCGAGGCCGAGAAAGCCCAGTGCCGCGGCAGTGAGGATGATGCTGGCCATGTTCATGGTCAGGCGGATGATCACCGAGGACAGGCACATCGGAATGATGTGGCGACCGATCACCCGCACTGCCGAGGCGCCTTGCAGCTTCACCGCCACAACGAAATCGGCGTTGCGCAGCGACAGGGTTTCGGCCCGCGCCAGGCGTGCGATTGGCGGCCAGGCGGTGAGGGCGATGGCGATGACCGCGTGCTCCAGTCCCGGACCAAGGGCGGCGATGAACGCCAGCGCCAGCACCAGGCTGGGGAACGAGATGAAGATATCGGTGATGCGCATGAACAGGCTGTCCACCCAGCCACCGAAATAGCCGGAAACAGTGCCGATCAACAGGCCGATCGGGCCGACGATCACGGTCACCAGCATCACGATGTACAGCGTGATGCGCGAGCCGTACACCAGCCGGCTGAACACATCGCGGCCGTATTCATCGGTGCCGAACCAGTGCTGTGCGCCGGGCATGCGCAAGGCTGCAGACAGGTCCTGGGCGAGCGGGTCATGGGTGGCGATCCACGGCGCGAACAGGGCAACAATCAGCAACGTCACGATGACAATCAGGCCCGCCAGGGTCATCGGGTTGCGCAACAGAAAACGCATCAGGCGAACGCCGCTGGCAGCGAAGGCTGCAAGGCTTGACGTCGGGGCGTGGATGAGCGGTTTGGCGCTGCTTGCAAGGGAAGTCGTCATCAGCGGGTTCTCGGGTCGAAGACTTTATAAAGCGCGTCGCTGATCTGGTTGAGGATCACGAAGATCAGACCGATCAGCAGTACACAGGCCATCACCGCATTCATGTCACCGAGCAGCAGGCTGCTGGTCAGGTACTGGCCGAAGCCGGGCCAGGCAAAGACGGTTTCTATCAATACCGCGCCTTCCAGCAGACCGCCGTAAGCGAGGGCGACGATGGTCAGCAACTGCACGCGAATATTGCGGAACGCATGGCCCCAGACGATGCGTCGCTGCGAGAGGCCTTTGACCCGTGCCGTGATGATGTACTCCTGCGACAGCTGCTCGAGCATGAAACTGCGCGTCATGCGGCTGATGTAGGCCACCGAATTGAAACTGAGGATCACCGCGGGTAACAGGATGTGGCGCAGTGCACTGCGAAAGGCGTCCCAGTCACCGGACAGTGCGGTGTCGATCAGCAGCAGGCCGGTGCGGGTTTCGATCAGGCCGTCATACGCCAGGCCGATGCGTCCCACCCCGCCAGCCCAACCCAGCCAGGCGTAGAACACCAGAAAAGCCATCATGCCCAGCCAGAAAATGGGTGTGGAGTAGCCGAACAGGGTGATCACCCGGGCGATGTGGTCGCCGCTGCGGCCTTGATGCGTGGCGGCGTAAACGCCCAGCGGCAGGCCGATGAGCACGCCGAACAGAATCGCCAGCGTGGCCAGTTCCAGGGTCGCCGGGAACACCCGCACGATGTCGTCGATCACCGGGTGCCCGGTGAGCAGGGCTTTGCCCAGGTCGCCGTGCAGCAGGTCGCTGAGGTACATCACGAACTGGGTGGTCAATGGTTTGTCCAGGCCCAGTTCCTGATACGCCTGAGCGTAGGCGGCTGCATCGGCGTCCGGGCCGACGATGGCCAGCACCGGGTCCAGCGGCATGACCCGGCCAATGAAGAAAGTGAGCAACAGCAGGCCGAACAGGGTCGCCGCCACTGATCCGCTGCGCCGGGTGCCGTGGGCGACCCGACTGCTCCAAAATGAAATCGATGCACTCGACATGGTTATTCCTGCCTTGGCTTGAGCGATTGAATGCGTGGGTTCAGCGTTGCTTGTAGACGTCACGCAGTCGGGTGGTGGCGGCGCTGTGCCCCAGGTAATTCTGGACATCGGCGTGGATCACCACTTCGTCGGTCATCTGTGAAAGCGGCATGATCGGCCCGGCTTTCTGGTCGTAGAGCGTCTGAATGCGCTGATAGTCGGCCAATTGTTGCCCGGCATCGCGCTCACGCTCGGCCTGCTCGATCAGTTGGTTGATTTCGGCGTTGTAGAACGAGGTGCGCCAGCCCTGAAAGTTGCTCAGCCTGGCCTCTTCGCGGTTGTCCGGGTTGTAGATCAGCGCGCGCAGGCTGGAGTGCGGATGGCGCTCGGCGCCGCCACCACCACGCCCGACCAGAATGTCGAAACGCCGATCGCGCATTGCGCCATAGATCTGGTTGCCGGTGCCGGTGATGATCGTCGCCTGAATGCCGGCCTGGGCCAGGGTCGATTGCAGGCTGGTGGCGATGTTGATGAACGGTGAATCGGTCAGCGAACGAATGGTGATCTTGAAACCGTTCGGGTGCCCGGCTTCGGCCAGCAGGCGACTGGCCTCGGCGACATTCAGCGCGTAGCCCGGATCATCAAGCCTGGCCGCCAGCCCCAGTTGCAACGGGCGCTGATTGATCACGCCGTAATGCGGCATCACTACGTTGTTGATGCCCTGATAGTCGATCAGTGCACGGATCGCCTGACGCACCCGGATGTCCTGAAACAGGGGTTGCTCCATGCTCAGCGCGACGTAGTACAGCGTGCCGCGCGGTATGGCCTGCACGCTGACGTCTTGCGAGCGGGTCAGGGCCTTGATGTCGCTGGCTGCCATGCCGCGCGCCACGTCCAGATCGCCGCGCTCGACCATCAGGCGCAGCGCCTGGGACTCAGTCATGTTGCGCATGATCACCCGGCGCATTTTCGCCGGTCCGCGCCAGTACGAGTCGAATCGGCTCATCAGGATCACGTCGTTGGCGCGCCAGATGTCCAGCTTGAACGCCCCGGAGCCCGCCGTGTGGGTGGTCAGCCAGCCGGCGCCCAGATCATCGCCCCTGGCGTGTTGCAGCGCGGTCAGGCGGTCGATGACGAATGCGCTGGGCGAGGTCGCCAGGGTGTTGAGCACCAGCATCGGGTCGGTGGCTTTGGGCAGGTCGAGCACAAAGGTCGAAGGCCCTTCGGCGCGCATCAATTCGCTGACGTTTTTCGCGGTGTAACCGTAGGCTTTCCAGGTCGAGGCCAGGGCCTTGTTGAGTGTAACCACGCGTTGCAGCGACCAGGCAACGTCCTGAGCCGTAAGCGGGTTGCCGGAGTGAAACGTCACACCCGCACGCAAGTGGAAGGTCAGGCGCATGCGGTCAGGGCTGATTTCCCAGCGCTCGGCCAGCGCCGCAATCAACTGATCTGGGCGCGCGGCATCCTGCTCCAGCAGCATGTCGTAGACATTGGCGTTGACCTCGGACACCTCGAGGCCGGTGGCACCTGCCGGGTCCAGCGACAACAGGTTGATCATGCTCATGCCGATGACCAGTTGATCGACCGGTGTTTCGCCACGTGCCAGGGCGGGCGGGGTGTGCATGAATGTCGCCGTCATGGCGAGGCATAGCAGCCAGGGCAGGCGCTGGGGCCAGAATTTCATGGGGCAGTCCTTTTTTATATTTATTAGACGCGGTGCACAGATGCCTTGCGAGGGGCGCGCTTCCGGCCCTTCGCGGTGTTGCCAGTCAGTAGCGTTGTTCGGTGTGGGTCTCGATATAGCTGAAGTTGATGTCTTCGCCCAGCCCCGGCTTTTCGCAGAGGTGCACAAAACCGTCGCTGTCCATCGGGTCGACGAGGGTGTTGAGGTAAGCGGGCACGTCGTCGTAATCAAGAAACGGGTGCAGCAGGCCGCGCTCGTACCAGCGGCAGTTGCTGATTGCGCCTACTACGGCCAGGTTGGCAGCGCCGTTGCCGTGGACTTCACAGTCCATGCCGAACGACTCGGCCAGATGCGCGACCTTTAAACATGGCCCGATGCCGCCGACGCCCGCCACGCCGGCACGCAGAATGTCGCAGGCCTTGTTGGTTACCCAACTGGCGCGGCTGTGATACTTGCCGGCAATGCTCTCCGGGCCGAGCACAGGAATATCCAGATTGGCCGCCAGCCAGGCATAGGATTCGGCGGAGTCTTCCATCATCGGTTCTTCGAACCAGGCGAAGTCGAGCTTTTGCAATTGGCGACCGATAAACAGCGCGTCGGTGCGGCTGTACCAGTGGTAGCCGTCGAGCATCAGGGCGATGTCCGGCCCAACTGCTTCGCGCACAGCGGCGCAGGCCTGGACATCCATGCGCGGGTTTGGCGCAAACGAAATCGGTGGCATCCAGGTGTGCAGCTTGATGCCCTTGTAGCCGCGCTGAACCAGCTTTTCGGCAAATTGCCCATACTCATCTGGCGTGGAAAGCCCGCCGGGCAGGTCGTCGCCGCACATGGTCGAGCCGTAGGCCAGCACCTTGTCGCGATAGCCGCCCAGCAGTTTGTGCACGGGCAGTTTCAAGGCGCGTCCGGCCAGATCCCACAATGCCTGCTCCACCAGTGCCAACGCACGGTCGGTGAACTGACTGGCGCTGCCACGTTGCCAGTGGGCCAGTTCCTGCCAGATTTTCTCGCGGTTAATCGGGTTCTGGCCGATCAGCACTTTCTTGACGAACGACTCGATGATGTGCGGCCGAATCAATTCCGGCGGACCGAAGGAAAACCCTTCGCTGCCATCGTCACAAGCGATGCGCAGCATGGCCATTCTGACCGGTTTTTCTTCGCCGGGATGAGCGTGGCCCGCGCTGTCTACAGCGCGGCGCGAAGGGAAGGAAAAGACGTCGACACTGACCGAGGTAATGTTCATGGTGACCTTCATGGATATTGTTGTTATCAGGTTTTATTGGTATGTCGTCATACAACATTGAGGCGATTATTTACGTCTTTGTAGGACAATGTCAATAGTCGTATGACGACTATTTCCAGTATTCACAGGGATTATTGATAGTTATGTTTGATTTGACGTGTTCTGGCTGAGGATGAGTGGTGTGCAGATAGCAGTTAAGTCGTTATACCTTTTTGGGTTCGATGACCCAGGTGCCAGTGTGTCGGCATGCAGGCCACAAGTCTGCGCTGGGCATCGGACGCAGAGCGTCCAGAACGGCATACGACGCGGAGCGTCGTACGACAGTTGATCCGTACGCTCCAGCGCAGAAAAACGCTTAAATTATCTTCATGTTCAAACCCGAAAAAGCCGCAAAAGCCCCAACCTACGGCCTTTCCTGAAAAACATGGCTCTCGGCCATAACACATTTTTCACATCTTCTTCACTGCGTCAGCACCATGCTGAACCTACTCTGCCTTCATGAGGGCGGTAACGATTCCGAGGGTCTCTCGAGTCAACGCCACACAATAAGCTCAGTGTAGGAGTAGCCACTTGGCTGACACGCTAATCGACAACAAGAATATCCTGCCCGATTCAGGTATCCGCCAGCGCTACAAATTGCAGCGGCACATCGTATCGATTTCGGTCACAGTCGTATTGATGGCCATCTGCGCGTGGTTTTACATGGCTTTTTCCAGCGTGCATGTGATGGACCTTGGAATGGGCAGCAACCTGAAAGTATCCGGCCTGCGCGAGCAATGGCTGCGCGGCGACGTAGTGGTCATGATTCGTCACGCCGAACGCTGTGACCGCTCGACAAATCCCTGCATGGCCGACGCTGACGGCATCACCTCCAACGGCCGGGAGGCGGCGCTGGCGGTGGGCGCAGGTCTGCAGAAGATGGGCATGCAGCACGTTCAGATGATCGCCAGCCCGAAAACCCGCACGCAACAGACGGCGCAATTGCTGGCAGGGCATGCGGTGATCGGGCAGGAATGGATCAACGACTGCGATGGCGACTTCATGAAGGTCGTTCAGGCGCACAAGGTCAGCGGTGAAAACCTGGTGCTGGTGACGCACAGCGGTTGCATCGACCAGTTCGAACGCAAGCTTGGTGTACCGGGTGGCGAGCGCTCCAGTGAGTATGCCCAGGCGTTTTTCGTGCAGATGGACGGCAGTCATCGGCCGAAGGTTCTAGGCTCCCTGAACGCCGGGCAATGGGTCAACCTCAGCCGCGAGCAATTCAATTGATCCCACCGGTCATTGGCTTCAAGCCAGCGCAATACGCTCATCACTCAACCTGCCGGCTCAGCGGCTACAGTGTCCCGGTTGGCCGGGTAGAAAAAACAAGAAGGCGCTGCAATGAACATTCTGGTTATTGAAGACCACCGTGATATCCACGATAACCTGCTGGAATTCTTCGAGCTCAGAGGCCATGCGGTAGAAGGTGCGCTGGACGGCCTTAGCGGGCTGCATCTGGCTGCATCAAAACGTTACGACGCGATCATTCTCGACATCATGCTGCCAGGCATTGATGGCAACCAGATCTGCCGCAGCCTGCGTCAATATTCAAAATCGGAAGTCGCCATCGTCATGCTCAGCGCCCGTGATGAGCTGGATGACCGTCTTATCGGCTTCAAGGTGGGCGCCGACGATTACATCACCAAGCCCTTTGCGATGTCCGAGGTGCTCGCCCGCGTCGAAGCAGTGGTCGGCCGACGCCAGCGCAAGGACAACCGGGTGATGGTGGTCGCCGATCTGCAGTTCGATCTGGACACCCTCGAGATAAGCCGCAACGGTGCGCCATTGAAACTCAACCCGACCAACATGAAACTGCTTGAATTGTTGATGCGCAAGAGCCCGCACATCGTCAAACGCTCCGAGCTGGAAGAAGTGCTCTGGGGGCGCGATGCCCCGAACAGCAGCAGCCTGCGCAGCAATATTCATATCCTCCGGCGAGCGCTGGACGGCGGTCATGAAACCCCGCTGCTGCACACTGCACACGGTCTTGGCTACAAACTGTGCGTACAAAGCTGAGGCTTTCTCAGTCGAAATTGAACAGCCGCTGGATCAGCGTAGGTGTGCTGCCGGTCCAGCGTTTGAACGAGCGGCGAAAGTTGGCCGGGTCGTTGAAATTCAGGTAGTCGGCGACGGCCTCGTTGCTCATCCCCTTGATCTGGTACAGGGACAGCGCAACATGTTTGCGTGCCAGGTCGTGCTGGGCCTGAAAACTCGTGCCGTGCTTGTGCAGCTTGCGCTTCAGGGTGGCCGGGCTCATGGCAAAAGCCTGGGCAACCTGTTCCAGGCTTGCAGCCTCGCGCACGTTGTCACGCAGGTGCTGGTGCAGCCGGTCGAGCAGGCTGGCCTGCATGCCCAGCGCCGCCAGTTGCCCGGCAGCCTCCTGCTGGGCGACCTGCACCGCAATGGGCGACGCCCCCGGCCACGCCTGAGTGAGGCAATGCCTGGGCAGGCGCATCATGTCCAGCGGGCGACCGAACACGGTGTTTTCGCCCAGATGAACCCAATATTGTTCGACGTAACGCGGCTCTTCGTGACAGAAACTGCATTCCCACGGCAGCCGCGTATTGCCCAGTAACTGACTCATCGCGACCAGCGCGGTCATGCTGGCCTCCAGCAGAAACCGCTGTTGTTCACCTGCGCCGCAACTGTCCAGCCAGTAAAGGTAGGCAAAGTGTTCGTCCAGCTCCAGGCGCGGGGTGAGCAGCGGGCTGAGCAGCGCTTGCTGGCGCAGCAGAATCTCCAGCGCCTGATGCAGATTTTGCGCATGGCGCAGCGCGTGACTGGCCGCGCCGTAGTGGCCGGGAAACAGCCGTTGGCCGAATAGAAAACTGGTGTCGTCTGCGTCCATCTGCCGTTGCGCGTTAGCGATCAGGGCGAAGCACTGCTGGGGGCTGAGCCGCGTCTTGCCTGCCACGATGTCTTCGTAGAACAGGCCGGTGCCTTTGAGCAGTCGATGGCTGTCGATCCCGCGCGACAACGCCAGGTCAATCAGCGTGGCGGGCTGATAATGGCCGGGGATGAAGCGGCTGTCGGCCTCGTACCAATCACTTTTAAGGGTCATGGCGGCTGCTCAGGCGGTGCGCGTAAGGGGGCGTCGGGCACGGGCCAGCGACAGGTTGAGGCGGCGCAGCAGATTATCCGGCGTTTCATTGAGCGCCATCACCACCGCCACGCTGGCGGACAGATGAAGGCGCTCGCCCTGTTGCCGGGTCTTGTGCGCCAGGCTGGCGACCGCTTGCTGCAACTCCAGCGCCAGCAGCTTCGCCTGGCTCTCGCCCGTGTTGGGCAGCAGCACCACAAAACGGTCGCCGGCCAGCCGGCAGAGCAGGTCCTGACGGCGCAGGTTGAGCACCAGCAAATGGCTGATCGCGGACAGGACTTCATCGCCCTCGGCATGACCAAACGCATTGTTGATGGTGCTGAAACCGTCGAGATCCAGCGCCAGCAGCGACAGCGGTTGCTGCTGACAAAGGCTTTGCTCCAGGCTCACGATCAATTGCCGTTTCAGATAGTCGGCGCTGCCCAGCGGGGTGAGTTTGTCGTACAGCCGGTGCTCACGAAAGCCACGTTCGCGTTTTTCCATCTGCGCGCTGATCGCCAACTGTTCGCGATGCCAGTGGTAGATGCCGAGGGTCAGCAGGATCAGGCCGACCGGCATGGGGCCGGATTCCAGCCAGTGGTCCCATTCGATCTCGGCGGGCAGGCGAATGAACTCGTCCAGCGCGTCGATCCACCATGAGAAAAACACGCAACTCAGCCCCACCGACAGGTAGTTGGTTACCCGTCCGGCCGGTCGGCTCTTGAACACCAGAAACAGCCAGACCAGCGACAGCAGTGCCGAGCCACCTTCGCCGACGATGTCGAGCCATTGCCATTCGCTGACGTGCTTGATAGTGCCAAACGCCAGAAACGCCAGCAGCCCCAGATTGGCGGCAATCATCAGCACGGCGAGTTTCCAGCGATGGGGTTGAATGATCCTGAACATGAACAGCCGGCTCCCGATGTGCTGATTATCGGCCAGCAGAACAGATGCACATGACACTAGGGTGACGAGTAACGTGAAGGGCAAGAGGTCGAATCAGCTCACACATGTTGCAGGTTTTTTGTGGAGTGGACCAGGTCACGCTTCGCTTGTCCGCGATTGCCGGAATGTAGTAGCGGACTTGTCCGCGAACTGCCGGGAACCGGCAGCAAAACCGGCTGCTCCGGTGCATCAGATTCAGCCGAGGTGGCCTTTTCAGGGCCGCTTTGCCGCCCATCGCAGCCGTCGTAACCTCCTGAAGCTCTAGAGACACCGCATGCCCTCAAAGTCAAATCAGCTCATTTACCCGTCCATTTCCCCTCAAACCCTCCATTTCCGACCTGCGCAGCCCTGACTTGTCACAGAACCGTCATTGCACCGCTCTAGCTTGCGCCTCCAGTTGCCGGGCCATTTGCCTGGCCGTCGGGATTGGGGGGACTCACATGTACAGGCGTCGCAGCAGGGCTCAACTGGTTGGCTTCACACTCGGTTCACTGGCGCTTGGTATTGCCAGCGGGCGTTTACAGGCCGCCGAAGCCGGCCCTACCGAGCACGTGCAAGTGGTGGGGCAGGCGGCGAGCATCGACAACGCGCTCAAGGAACAGCGCAGCGCCGACAGCATCAAAAGCGTGGTGCATGCCGACGGCGTGGCGCAGCTGCCTGACCAGAACGTGGCCGAAGCGGTGCAGCGTCTGCCGGGCGTGAGTGTCGAGCGCGATCAGGGGGAAGGGCGCTTTGTAACGGTGCGTGGCCTGGCCCCTGACCTGAACAGCGTGACTATCAACGGCACGCTGGTGCCCGCCCCGGAAAGTGGCCGACGCGCCGTGGCGCTGGACGTTCTGCCGGCCGAACTGGTGCAGTCGCTGTCAGTGATCAAGACCCTGACCCCGGACATGGATGCCAACTCGCTGGGTGGCACCATCGACGTCGAGAGTTTGTCTGCCTTCGACCACAAGGGTTTGTTCTACACCGGCAGCAGCGAGGCCAGCTACGACAAGAACACCCGCCAGACCAGCCCCAAGTTTTCTGGCGCGGCGAGCAACCGTTTCAACCTTGGTGACGGCATCGACAACGTTGGCGTGGCTGCAGCGTTGAGCTGGCAGAAGCGCGACTTCGGCTCCGACAATGTCGAGACCGGCGGTGACTGGGACGGCACGCGCCTGCAGTCATTCGAACAGCGCGACTATGACATCAGCCGCGAGCGTGCTGGCGGTGGCCTGAACTTCGATTACAAACCCGATGACGTCAGCAAATATTACCTGCGCACCCTGTACAGCCGCTTCAAGGACGACGAAGTACGCACCACCAACGCGTTCGAGTTTGCCGATGCGCAGCGTGCAGGCGAGACCGGCGATGCCGAGGGCACCCGCAAGCTCAAGGCGCGCACCGAAACCCAGGAAATCCAGTCCTACGTGTTTGGCGGCGAGCGCATGATGGGCCTGTGGACCCTCAGCGGCCAGGCCGGTTACAGCGAATCCAGCGAAGACAGCCCCGGTCACATCGCCGGCGCCACGTTCGTGGGCAACGACGATTTTGCCGGTACCGGTTTCTACGATCGCGACAAACCCAGGCCGATTGTCGGCTCCTCGTTCTACGACACTTCGAACTTCACCCTGGACAAGGTCGATTGGGAAAAGCAGTACACCAAGGACACCGAAAAAAACGTACGTCTGGACCTGGCCCGCGACTACGACTTCAAAGGCTACGCCTCGCAGTTCAAGTTTGGCGGCAAGGTCAGCCGGCGCGACAAGAGCAACGATCTGGAAGTCTGGAAATACGAGGATTTCGACGACCAGGGTTTCAGCGATCAGCAACTGAACCTCAGCCAGTTCCAGAAGGGCAGCATCGACTATCGACTGGGCAACTTTGGCAGTGGCATCAGCCCCGGCGCCGTCAAAGGGCTGATAGGCGGCCTTGATGCAGCCAGCGCCTACGACCCCGCCGAGTCCCGCGCGAATGACTTCAAGATCAACGAAGACATCAACGCCGGTTACTTCATGAACACCCTGGATGTCGACAAATGGCGCTTCATCGCCGGCCTGCGCTACGAAGGCACGGAAATGGACGCCAAGGGCACGGGGGTGCGTGACGGTGCTTTCGAGCCCAACGACACCAAGCGCCGTTATCACCACTGGTTACCGGGGCTGCATGCGCGGTATCAGATCGACAAAAGCACCCAGTTGCGTGCCGCCTGGACCAAAACTGTAGTGCGCCCGACCTTCGGCCAGCTGGCACCGGGCTTTGTAATCGACGATGACGAAGCCACGTTTGGCAATCCGAACCTCAAGCCGCTGGAGTCCAGTAACCTGGACCTGGGCATCGAACACTTCATGGGCCGCGCGGGCACGGTGTCTGCGTTCGTGTTCTACAAGGACATCCAGAACTTCGTCTACAACACCGACCTGGCGGGCACTGGACAATGGGCGAACTTCTCCGAAGCCAACACCTTCGCCAACGGCGACAAGGCCAAGCTGTATGGGCTTGAGCTGGCCTACTCACAGAAGCTCGACTGGCTGCCATCACCATGGGACGGCCTGCTGCTGGGGGCCAACGCCACGTTGAGCCGCTCCGACGCGAGCATCAACGGCTTCGACCAGAGCACTGGGACCAATCGCAAGCGCGACATCGACCTGCCCAGCCAGTCGAAAACCGTCGGTAACGTCATGCTCGGTTGGGAGAACGACACCCTCAGCCTGCGTCTGTCGGCCAACTATAAGTCAGCCTATCTGTATGAACTGGCGGCGATTGGCGACAAGGACCACGACCAGTACGTGGATGCGCAGACCTTCGTCGATTTCAGCGCGCGTTACTCACTGACCAAGAACCTCAAGGTCAGTTTCGAGGCGCAGAACCTCACCGATCAGCCGTATTTCGTCTACAGCGGCCATCGCGCCTACAACGGCCAGTACGAAGAGTACGGCCCGACCTACAAAGTCGGCCTGACGTTTACCCACTTCTGACCGACCGATGCGCTCATTCAAAGGATTCAACCCTTCATGATGATTTCGTTATCACCCAAACCGGCTTGCCTGACGCTGCTGCTGGGTCTGCTCGCCGGTGCCGCACACGCCTCGCCGCCCACTGACTTGAGCCTGACGCGCTGGGCTGAAAAAACAGCGTTCAAGGCTCAATCTGCAGCTTTCCTGCCAGGCAGCGACGGGGCCCGTCGCCTGGCCGCCAGCGTCAAGGCTGGCTTGTTGTTGCTGGACGATCAGGGTCACGAACTGGCTAACATGCCGGGTTCTTTCCAAGGGCTGGACAGTCGCCTGACAGGCGCCAGCGTGCTGGTCGCGACGCTGGACAACACCCGCCAGCAGGCCATGCTGACTCAGCTTGATTCAGCAAAAGCGCAGTGGTCCAAACCGGTTTATCTGCCCGCCCGCGATTACTCGGTGGCAGGCCTGTGTCTGTACTGCGATGACGCCAGCAACCTGTTTGTGTTTCTGGTGGGCGAGGAGGGCAAGGGTGAGCAATGGCTGGTCGGCGCAGGCGATCACGTGAATGCCACGCCGCGCTTGGTGCGCAATCTGCCGTTGCCGCCGAATGCGGAGTTCTGTCAGGTCGACGACGCCGCGCACCGGCTGTTCGTCAACGAGGAAAACATTGGCTGGTGGGCCTACCCGGCGCACCCCGAAGCCGATGTCGCCCGTCAGCCGGTGGCCTTGCGCGAGCCGTTTGGCGAGGTGAAGCAGGCTGCGGGGGCTATGGCCGTCGTGCCCGGTGGCTTGCTGGCGCTGGACCCGAAAGGCAAGTCTTTACATCTTTATCAGAACAAGGGCGAGAGCTGGACGCCGGTCGCCGAGCTGTCACTAATGAACCTGAAAAAGCCCGAAGGCTTGTCTGCGCGTCAGGACAAGAACGGTTTGCAGGTGCTGGTCAACGATAACGACGGCGAGCGGCTGTATCAGGGTGAAGTAGGCTGGACGCCACAACCGGTGGCGGTTGCTGCGCCGCTGCCCGTTGTCATGCCGGTCAGCCAGAGCCAACCCGTCGGTCGACAGGGTGACGCTGCCGATGACCCGGCCATCTGGGTCAACCCACAGAATCAGGCGCTGAGCCGGGTGCTGGGCACCAACAAGAAACAGGGCCTGCTGGCCTACGACCTGAGTGGCAGGCAACTGCAGGAACTGCCGGTCGGGCGCTTGAACAACGTCGATATCCGGCCCGGTTTCATGCTCGGCAAAAAGAACGTCGATCTGGCGGTGGCCAGCAACCGTGACCGCAACAGCCTGAGCCTGTTCAGCATCGACCGCGCCAGTGGCGCCATCAGTGAAGCGGGCGAGATCCCCACGCCGTTGGCGGAAATCTACGGCGTCTGCCTGTTCAAGCCTGCCAGCGGCGAGTTGTATGCGTTCGCCAATGGCAAGGACGGCAGCTTTCTTCAGTACCGGCTCAGCGCGCCGGATGGCAAGGCGCAAGGCGAGCTGGTGCGCAGTTTCAAGGTTGAAACCCAGCCGGAAGGCTGCGTCGCGGATGACCAGCGTCAACGCCTGTTTCTCGGTGAAGAGGACGTTGGCGTCTGGGAAGTCGATGCGCGTGCCGATCAGCCCGCGACCCTGTCCAGCGTGATCAAGGTGGGCGACGTGGTGCACGCCGATGTCGAGGGGTTGGCGCTGTATCAGAGCGATGGCCACGACTATCTGGTGATTTCGAGCCAGGGCAACGACAGCTACGTGGTGGTCGATGCCGAGCCGCCTTACACGCTGCGCGGTGCGTTTCGGGTCGGCCTCAATGCAAGCGCCGGGATTGACGGTACCTCGGAAACCGACGGCATCGAAGTGACCTCCATGAACCTCGGCGGCCCGTGGAGCAAAGGCATGCTGGTGGTTCAGGACGGGCGCAAACGCATGCCGGAACAGGCGCAGAACTTCAAGTTCGTGCCGTGGGCCGAGGTGACGAAAACCCTCAAGCTGCCGTAAATCGTTTGTCATCAAGCGGTGCTAATCATTCGTTTCATTACAGAGGACTACCCGATGCACGCCACACTCGAACACATGACCGTCTGGGGCCTGATCAGCGACGCCAGCCTGCTGGTCAAGGCCGTTATGCTGATTCTGCTGCTCGCCTCGCTGGTCAGCTGGTTCCTGATCGTTCAGCGCAGCCTGGCCCTGCGTCATTACGAGCGTTCGCTGGATGCCTTCCAGCAGCGTTTTCGCAGCGAAGCCGAGCTGGCGCCGCTGTACGCGCAGGCGTCTTCAGCCCAACGCGATGCTGGCGGCATCGGCTCGATCTTTCAGGCCGGCTACGCCGAGTACGTGCAGCTCAAACATAGCCCCGGCATCGATCCCGATGGGGTGCTGTCAGGCGTCGAACGCTCGTTGCAGGTGGCGATCAGCGAGCAGGAATTGCAGCTGGAAAAGGGC
Organism: Pseudomonas sp. CFBP2511; assembly: GCF_030209255.1. Lineage (NCBI taxonomy): Bacteria > Pseudomonadati > Pseudomonadota > Gammaproteobacteria > Pseudomonadales > Pseudomonadaceae > Pseudomonas > Pseudomonas sp. CFBP2511. Next base: position 37,973 of record NZ_JARVSI010000035.1, read on the forward strand.
CTGCAGTTTCTCGCCACTGTGGGCTCCGTCAGCCCGTACATCGGCCTGTTCGGCACGGTGTGGGGGATCATGAATTCCTTCATCGGCCTGTCGCAGGTGCAACAGGCCACGCTGTCCACGGTGGCGCCTGGTATCGCCGAAGCGTTGATTGCAACCGCCATCGGCCTGTTCGCCGCCATTCCGGCGGTCATTGCCTATAACCGTTTTGCCGCACGCGGCCAGACCCTGACGGCGCGTTACTACACCTTTGGCAACGAACTGCAGGTGCGCCTCAACCGCACGCTGCAAGGTCTGCCACGCAACATGGCCGCTGCGGCCTGAGGACTTGCCATGCTGGTCAAACCGCAACGCAAACATGGCCCGAAAGCCGAAATGAATGTCGTGCCGTACATCGACGTGATGCTGGTGCTGCTGGTGATCTTCATGGTCACCGCGCCGATGCTCACTCAAGGTGTGAAGCTCGATTTGCCGAAAATCGCCAGCGAGGCCCTTGCCAGCGATACCCGGCAGCGCATCGTGACCTTGTCCGTCAAAGCGCAGGGCGGCTACTACTGGAACCTCGGTGAAACACTTGACACCCAGGCGCAGACCGATCAGGCCGCCAGCCTGGAAGACATGCAGGGGCGCATTGCCCAACTGGTTGCCGAGCGCAAGGACACCCAGGTGTTTATCCGTGCCGACGACAAAGCCGATTATGGCCGGGTGGTCGCTGCCATGGCTGCGCTGCAACGCAGTGGCGTGACCCAGTTGGGGCTGGTGACCGAGGCACCGCAATGACCACCATGACCCTGACGCTCGAGGATGCCCCACCAACGCGCGAGTGGCTGAACGGGCCGTTGCTGCGCAGCAATGGCCTGGCGGCTGCCGTTGCGCTGGCCTTGCACGGTGCGCTGCTGGGCGGCCTGATGCTTGGCTGGAACGCGCAGGAAAAACGCCCAGAGCCGCCAAGAACACTGACCACCCAACTGGTGATGTTGCCGCCAGCGCCCCCACCTGTGTCAGCAGCGCCAGTCGCCGTTGCCGAAGCTGTTCAAACGCCACCACCGGCCCCCGTGGTTGCACCGCCGCCGGTGGTAAAACCACTAGAAGCCCCCAAACCGCAGGCAGAACCGCAGCGCCAGCTTGAGCAGGCGGCGCTGTCACGCAAGCGTGTCGACGAGCAAAAGCGCGAGCGTGAAAGCGAGCAACGCCAGCGTGCGCAAAACGCTCGGGAAGCCGAGCAGCAGCGCCAACAGGCTCAGGCTGAGCAGCAACGCCAGGCCGAGCAGGCGCGCCAGTCCGCCGAGCGTGCTCGTCAATCGCAAGCGCAGCAACAGACACAACAGCAAACACAATCACAGGCCGCCGCTGACAGCAGTCAATACCAGCCGCTGAGCAAGGAAGCCCCTGACTACCCCGAGCGGGCGCTGGACAAAGGCATAGAGGGGGATTGCACGGTGGTCTACGACGTCTCGCCGCAAGGCAAAGTCGTCAACCCGCAAGTGCAGGGCAGCTGCCACCCGCTGTTCATGCGCCCGTCGCTGGCTGCAGCAGAGACTTTTCGCTATCAGCCAAGGATCGTCGAGGGCAGGGCGGTGATGGTGTCCGGCGTGAAAAATACCTTTCACTACCGGATCAAGTAGCGCCGAAGCAAGCAGAAAGCGGGCCTGACGCAAGGCGCGTCAGGCCCGCACAGGCTTAACTGACCTTGAAGCGTCGTACCAGCGCAATCAGGCGGGTGTTGGACTCGGACAGTGCCGCGGTGCTTCTCTCGTTGCTGGAGCCACCTTCGACCAGTTCTTCGACGATGTGGCGCACAGCAATGATGTTGCGGCTGATCTCCTCGGACACCGCGCTTTGCTCTTCGGCCGCTGTGGCGATTTGCGTGCTCAGGTCGTTGATCTGCAGCACCGAACGGGTCATGTCGTCCAGCCCGGTGGTCACGGCGGTGGTCTTTCCCGCAGTGGCCTGGCAGCTTTGACGGGTTTTTTCCATCGCCGCGACGGCAGCGCTGACGCCCTGTTGCAGGCTGCTGAGCATTTCGTTGATTTCTGACGTACTGGCCTGGGTACGCGCGGCGAGGGCGCGGACTTCATCAGCCACCACCGCAAAACCGCGACCCTGTTCACCGGCACGCGCCGCTTCAATGGCCGCATTGAGCGCCAACAGGTTGGTCTGCCCGGCAATTTCGCCGATCACCGCCAGTACTGCATTGATGCGCTTGGCGTCCTGCTCCATCGACTGCACTTTGCTGGTGGCCGAATCGACCTCGCTGATCAGTGCATTCACGCTGTCAGAAGCGTCCGCAACCACGGTTTTCGAGACCTGCGCGTTCTCGTTGGCCGACTGCGTAAAGCTTGCGGTCTGCGCTGCACTACGGGCCACTTCGTCGGCGGTTGAGGACATCTCGGTGATCGCCGTCACGGCCTGATCAGTCTCGTTGGCGTGACGGATCAGAATCGCATTGGTCACGCCAGCCTGGCTGCGCAGTTGTTCGATACCGCTGGCAATCTCGCTGGTGGAACTGCTGACGTCGAGCATCATGCGTTGCAGATAGGCAATGAAGTTGTTGACCGACTCGCCCACCTGATCGACTTCATCATGCCCTTTAACGGTAATGCGCCGAGTCAGGTCGGCATCGCCAGCCGACAGCGTGTCGATGTTGACTTTCAGCACGCTCAAGCGATTCATCAGCGTGCGCAGCGCGACGATCATCAGGATCAGCAGGACCAGAACCATCGGTATCTGTAGCCAGGCCAGGGTCTTGAGAACCGTCTCGCTCTGACTTTTCAACAAATCGGTATTTTGCGAGACCGCCAACAGCCACGGCGTGCCCGCGACCGGCATCAGAAACAGCGTCGATTCCTCGCCATCACTGTTCTGGTAGGTCAGGCGCGACGTGCCAGTACCTTTGGCGGCCAGCGCCGACTTGATGCCATTGATGAACGGTGACTGCGCGGCCAGTTCGGAGACATTGCGCAACACGATCTTGTCGCTGCTGCCTGGCACGTTGGACAAGATCTTGCCATCGGCTTCGATGATCATGATCCGGCCGTGGACTTCCTGCTCTTTGGCTTCAACCAGCTTGTTGAAAAAGCCCAGCGTCACGTCGATGGTCGACACGCCCCACGGCTGTCCGTCTTTGGTAATGGCCATGGCGCAGTTGGTGCGCGGTTCCGGGCTGGCGGCGTCCTGATAGGCGGGCGCCCAGGCGCACTGGCCGGCAGGGGAGTTCAAACCGCCTTTATGCCAGCCCTGTTCGAAATAGTTGAGCGACTCGGGCGAGTTCCAGTGAGTGTTGACGATCAACTTGCCCGACGCATCGCGATGGTAAAAGGTGCTGTGCTTGGCACGACCGGGCGTGCGCACGTTCGGCAAAGGCCAGATCCCGCCGCCGAATACCTTGGCCTCACCGTACTGGTTGACCATGAAAGGCAGCAGACGATCGATATCGTCGCTGGAAAGCTGCGGCACCAGTTCAGTAATCACCCGCGCCTGCGCCTGCACGCGGGCCAGCTCGGTCTTGATCTCGTTGCTGATATCTGCCGCCTTGGCGGTCAGCATGTTTTCATCGTTGGCGGTGAGCCTGGGGGAGACGAACTGACCGATGCCGTAAACCGTCAGAACGATCACCAAGGCCATGAACCCCACGAAGGTTGCGGTGTAGCGAGCTTGCACTGTCTTGAGCGAGGCCATTTTTTTGTTATACCTGAGCCGTGGGAAAGGGACTACCTGACCGAGGTGTCGGCGGGTACAGATATTTCTTGATGTGACATAAACGCCAATTTCAGTACGATCAGATTGACCTGGCGACGCTTGGCTTGCCCGCGATCTGCCGGGAACCGGCAGTAAAACTGGTGCATGCGGTATATCTGCTACAACCGAGGTGGCCTGTTTGGGGTCCGCTCGAAGCCCATCGTAGCCGTCGTAACCTCCTGAAAGTCCTACGGCCTGCGGGCAGAGGATCGTTCTATAGCCACCTTGAGACGTGTTTGTAACACTGGGCGCGCGCAAGCCGCGCCGCCGAAATTTTTTTAGCCCTTGCTTGACTTCCTTTTCCTAATCAGTAACATAGCGCTCATTCCGCGATAGCTCAGTTGGTAGAGCAAGTGACTGTTAATCACTGGGTCCCTGGTTCGAGTCCAGGTCGTGGAGCCAGACTATATTTCAGGAGCAATATCCAGCGCTTCTGAAACTGAAAACCCGCCTTTTTGGCGGGTTTTTTCGTTCTGGCTGGCCCTCGGCATTTTCTGGCTGAAGTGCGAGTCGACAGTCGCCGTTTATCAGCGCGTGGCGACGGTGATCAGCCAACCAACTGTGACCCTCAATACGGCGAAATAGTCCCCAGCAAACCCACCGCAATCGCCAACAATAAAAAACCTATCAATGAAAGTCCGAGCTTGCCCATGAGCGTCTCCTGCTGACTGATCTGTCTGTAACGAGCCGCAGGCTCCGGTTTCTGGCGGTTGTCCTGCGCGTTTGAATGCGTTGCCATTATCCTGCGCAGGCAGATTCTGGTACAGATTCAGAAACAGCTTAAAAATACGGATCAGTTGTACGTGAGCCGAACGCAAACACCTCAAAACGACGCAATGATGCGCCCCAGCATGGCCATCGCTTGCTCGCTGCGTTCATCCCACGGCGTGCCGTAGTTCAGGCGTGCGCAGTGCTTGAAGCGTTGCGAGGCCGAGAAGATCGGGCCGGGTGCCAGGCTGATGCCCTGGGCCAGCGCTAGCTGGAACAGTTGCAGCGAATCCACCTGCTCGGGGAATTCGAACCATAAAAAATAACCGCCCACCGGTTTGGTCACGCGCGTTCCGGTCGGGAAATAACGTGCGGCAGCCGCCAGCATTGCACCTTGTTGAAGTTCGAGGGTGTCGCGCAGTTTGCGCAAGTGTCGGTCATAGCCGCCGTGTTTGAGGTAGTCGGCAATCGCTGCCTGGGCGGGGACAGAGGGTGAAATCGTGGTCATGAGTTTCAGGCGATCGATCTGCTCGGTAAAGCGTCCGCCTGCCACCCAGCCGACGCGATAGCCGGGGGCCAGGGTCTTTGAGAACGAGCTGCAATGCATCACCAGTCCGCTGCGATCCAGGCTTTTGATCGGCTGGGGCGCTTTGGCGCCGTAGTACAGTTCGGCATACACATCGTCTTCGATCAGCGGGATCTGTTGCTGTTCCAGCAAGTCGTAAAGCCTGGCTTTGTTCTCTTCAGTCATGCTCGCGCCGAGCGGGTTCTGAAAGCTGCTCATGAACCAGCAAGCCTTGATCGGCAGGCGTTGCAGGCTGTCCTGCAAGGAGTCCAGGTCCACGCCGTCGCGCGGGTGCACGGGGATTTCGACCGCTTTAAGCTTGAGCCGCTCCAGCACTTGAAGGCAGGCGTAAAACGCAGGCGCTTCGATGGCGACCAGATCGCCGGGCTCGGTGACACACTGCAGGCACAGGTTCAGGGCTTCCATCGCGCCGTTGGTGATCACCAGTTCATTGGCGGGCAGGCGCGTGCCGCCCATCATGTAACGCAGGGCAATTTGCCGACGCAGCTCGGAATTGCCGGTGGTCATGTCACTGACAATGTCCGCAGGCGTCATCGCCCTTACCGCTGAGGCCATCGATTTGGCCAGGCTCGGCAATGGGTACAGATGCGGGCTGGGAAATGCCGAGCCAAAGGGAACGGTGTCGGGGTTCTTGAGCGAACCGAGGACCGAAAAGATCAGATCACTGACCCCAAGTTCCGTGCCCTCACTGCTGTGCCGGACCAGCTCAGGCTCGGTCAGCGCATTGGCGGCATGCTCGCGCACGTAGTAGCCAGAGCGCGCACGGGCCTGGATCAGCCCTTTGTCTTCCAAGAGGTAATACGCCTTGAAGACGGTGGCGGGGCTGACCGAATAAGTGCGACTGGCGACCCTGACAGACGGGACTTTTTCACCGGCGGGCAATACGCCGCTACGAATCATTTCCGAGATGTCAGCGGCGAATTTTTCGTAGCGTTTCATTAGCGGCTTCGAGCAAAAGATACGTGCATCATGAGCGAAAACGAGATTGGCAAACAGAAGAAGATATGCCAAAAAAACCGTATCAGATGTTTTTTGTTTGCCTTGTCGGGTGCTAAAACCCCGGGCTTCTCGCAACCCCCAGCGGTCAGAACCGGCTTGAACCCCTCAAACGGATAGGTCTATCATGCCCGCGTCCTTCGACCCTCTAAGGAAACGCTCTTGTCTCGTTGCAACTGGCTGCCTACGCCGCCTTAGCGCTACGCCCCCTCGCCACACCCTGACTGCCTTTGCTGCAGTCGCTTGTTGCCGTGCCCGTTTTAACGGCCGCTGCCACGCCATTACCCCCTCATTTGAAAACTGAAGCACACGCACGTCCGGCACCCGCTGCTGCGCGCCTTGTTGTGTTCGCCATAGGTATTTCCATGCTCGAAAAAATCAAAACTACGTGGTTTTCCAACATCCGTGCCGATGTGCTGGCCGGGCTGGTCGTTGCTCTGGCGCTGATCCCGGAAGCGATCGCGTTCTCCATCATCACGGGCGTGGACCCGAAAGTCGGGCTTTATGCTTCGTTCTGTATCTGTGTGGTCATTGCGTTCGTGGGCGGCCGCCCGGCGATGATCTCTGCCGCCACAGGGGCGATGGCGTTGCTGATGGTCAACCTGGTGAAAGATCACGGCCTTCAGTATTTGCTGGCGGCCACGTTGCTTTGCGGCGTGTTGCAGATTATCGCCGGGTACTTGCGCCTCGGGGAGTTGATGCGCTTTGTTTCGCGCTCGGTGGTCACCGGCTTTGTGAATGCATTGGCGATCCTGATTTTCATGGCGCAACTGCCAGAGCTCACCCATGTCACTTGGCCGGTCTACGCGATGACCGCCGCCGGGCTGGCGATCATCTACCTGTTTCCACGCATTCCCGTGGCAGGCAGGCTGCTGCCGTCGCCGCTGGTGTGCATTCTGGTGCTGACAGCCATTGCCATCTACATGGGCCTCGACGTGCGGACAGTGGGCGACATGGGCGCAATGCCTGACAGCCTGCCGACCTTCATGTGGCCGGACGTTGCGCCGAATTTCGACACGTTGCTGATCATTCTTCCGTACTCCGCTGCGCTGGCCGTAGTGGGCCTGCTTGAGTCGATGATGACCGCAACCATTGTCGATGACCTGACCGACACCAGCAGTGACCGCAACCGTGAATGCAAAGGGCAGGGCATTGCCAATATCGCCAGCGGGTTGATTGGCGGCATGGCCGGCTGTGCCATGATCGGTCAGTCGATGATCAACGTGAAATCAGGCGGCAGAACGCGCCTCTCGACCCTCAGTGCGGGCATTCTGTTGCTGATCATGATGCTGTTTCTGGGCGACTGGCTGGCGCGTATTCCGATGGCGGCGCTGGTGGCGGTGATGATCATGGTGTCGATCAGTACGTTCAGTTGGGGCTCGATCCGCAACCTCCGGCAGTACCCGCTCTCGACCAATATCGTGATGGTGGTGACAGTTGCCGTGGTGGTTGCGACCCACAACCTGGCCTACGGCGTATTGGTCGGATCCCTGCTGGCCGCGATGTTCTTTGCCAGCAAGATCGCGCGTTATCTCGACGTCACATCGCGCCGCGACCCCGAGCACAGCCACCGCACGTACTACGTCACTGGCCAGGTTTTTTTCGCCTCCGCCGACCGCTTTACAGCGTCATTCGACTTGCGTGAGAAGGTTGAAACGCTGGCCATCGATCTGCGCGAGGCGCATTTCTGGGACATCACCGCCGTGGCGGCGCTGGACAAGGTAGTGCTGAAGCTGAGGAGGGCGGGCATTAGCGTCGACGTCGTTGGCATGAACCGCGCGACGGCCACGCTGGTGGACCGGTTTGGCGTGCATGACAAGCCGGACGGTATCGATTCGTTGATGGGGCATTGAGCGGCGCGTACTCATGACAGTCAGCACTTTTGTGCGGTATGTTCCTGAAAATCGACGTTAATCCGACACAAGGAAGGAACAACCATGCGCTCATTTTCCCGCACGCCGCTTGCTGCTCATCTGGGCCTCGCTTTTGTGCTGACGGCGTTGACGCCGATGGTCATGGCCGATCCGCACAAGGTGATTCAGGCCGATGCCGAGCAATACCAGGGCGAGGCCTTGAAGCTGCTGGAGCGTCTGGTCAACATCGATTCGGGTTCCGGTTACGTGCGGGGCCTGACCCAGGTCAGCGACATTGCGATTGAAGAGCTTAAAAAACTTGGTGCCACCATCGAGCTTGTGCCGAACACACCGGAGGCCAGCAATCATGTCCTTGCCACCCTGAAAGGCACCGGTAAGGCGAAGATTCTGTTGATGGCGCACATGGACACCGTGTTCAAGGAAGGCTCGGCGGCCGAGCGGCCGTTTCACATCAAGGACGGTCGTGCCTACGGCCCCGGCGTGATGGACGACAAGGGCGGTATTGTTGCCGCTATCTATGCACTGAAGGTCCTGCACAACCTGAAATTCACCGACTACGCGCAGATCACCGTATTGCTCGACGCCAGCGAGGAAACCGGCTCTGTGGTCGCCACTGAACTGATCAAGAAAACCGCCAGGGAACACGATGTCACGCTGAACCTGGAACCGGGTCGCCCGGCCGATGGGCTGGTGGTGTGGCGCAAGGGTTCTGCCACTGCGCTGGTTGAAGTCAAGGGCAAGGCTTCGCATGCAGGCGTTGCGCCGGAACTGGGTCGCAATGCCGCCACCGAAGTGGCGCATCAGATTCTCCAGCTCGGCAAGCTGGGCGATGAGCAAAAGAAAACCACCATCAACTTCACTGTGCTCAAGGCGGGTGATCGCACCAACGTGATCCCGGATCAAGCCAGCGCCAAGGCGGATGTGCGCGCGGCAGTGCCGGAAGAGTTCGACCGGATCGAAAAAGATCTCGCCAAGGTCTCGGCCAATAAGCTGGTGCCCGACACCGAGGTCAAGACCAGCCTGGTCCGTGGCCTGCCGCCGATGCCGCAAACTGCGCAGTCCGATGCGCTGGTCGCCATGGCTCAAGGCATTTACGCAGAATTGGGGCGCAAGCTGACCATTGAAGGCAGCGGCGGGGCGGCTGATTCGAGCCTGTCTGCCAGCGTGGGCACGCCGACGCTGGATGGCTTCGGAATCGTCGGCGGCAACATTCATACGCCCGAGGAATATGCCGAGGTCGGCAGTGTGGCGCCGCGTATCTACCTGCTGTCGCGAATGATCATGAAGTTGTCCGGGCAGCAGTGATTCGCACGGTATCTGATTGTTGAGCGACTGCAGGTCGAGCACTGGGAAGCACAAATTTTATTTGTGCTTCCCAACAAAACATGTTGATTTTATTTTTGGTGAGCCGGTCCTAGGATGACGCCAGCGTTCAGCAGACCGTTGCATCGCCGTAGGCGCTGTCGATGTTTGCCTGCCTGGAAATCTAAAAAAGTACCTGGAGTTCTGATGAGCCTTTCTCCTTTTCACCTCGCAATCCCTGTATATGACCTGGCCGCCACCCGGACTTTCTACGGTGAAGTCTTCGGGCTTGCCGAGGGGCGTTCAAGTGCGCAGTGGGTGGACTTCGATTTTTATGGCCATCAACTGGTCATTCATGAACACCCGAAAACAGCGTCACAGGAAAGCGTGCACAGCAACCCTGTGGATGGGCATGACGTGCCGGTTCCGCATTTCGGCATCATTCTGCAATGGGCGCAGTGGGAAGCACTGGCCGAGCGGTTGAGGTCATTCGACACCAAATTTGTGATCGAACCCTACATCCGCTTCAAAGGGCAGGTCGGCGAGCAGGCCACCATGTTCCTGTTTGATCCGTGCGGTAATGCGCTGGAGTTCAAGGCGTTCAAGGACATGAGCCAGTTGTTCGCCAAGTAATGTCTTCCTGTAACAGTGACCGGGCCACGCTGGCCGGTCACTGTGTGTCCTGAACCTGCGCTATCAGTAACCGAGCCAGCACATTGACCGGCTCGGCAAGGCTACGGCGTGCACGATGCACCAGTCCAATATCGCGATGAAACGTGTGCGGCCCAAGGTCCACAGCACGTACCCCGGCGGGCCACGCCTGAATGGTCGCGGTTTCCGGCACCAGCGCCACGCCAACGCCATTGGCGACCAGTTTGACAATGGCGTCCAGCTCGTCAAGCTCACATACCTCGCGCAGCGAAACGTGCGTCTGACGCAGAAAGCGGTCAACTTGCCGCCCGCCAAAAGAAGACCTGTCGTAGCGAATGAAAGGCTGGCTTGAAATCAGCTCTGCCCAGTCCTCACCCTGAAGATCGGCCGGAACGATAAGGCGATAGGGTTCGCGCATGAGGGTGGTCCAGCGCAGATCGCTGTGCAGCGAAAAGGGCGGACGAATGATTGCCGCCAGGTCCACTTCGCCCGCGTCCACCTGATTGACCAGGTCCATCGACAGGCCCGGTATGACCCGGGTCCGGCATTGCGGAAATTGCCGGTGAAACAGCGCCAGCGCGTCCGGCAGGAACGAGCGCTGCACAGACGCGATAGCGCCAATCGTCACCAGCACGTTGGGCGCAGAGCCAGTGGCCGAATTGCCCAGGCTGCCATAAAGGCGCACCAGTTCCTGACCTTGCAGCAGCACCTGCTGGCCCATCCGGTTCAACTGCGCCGAACGTCCCTTGCGGTCGAACAACTCGACACCCAGTTGCGCTTCAAGGCGCTGCATTTGCGCACTGACGGCCGCTTGAGTGAGCCCGATACGGTCTCCCGCTGCGGCGAACGTGCCTTCTCTTGCGACAGCGATGAGGGTTTTCAATTCTTTGATCATTGGCAAATATTAGTTGTGTTTGTGGCGTGCGGATATTTGTTTTTTTGATTGAAAGAGAATGTTGTTGACTCTCTGGAGCAGCCTCGTGATGCCGGGACCGTTTTTTGAAATAAAGTTCAATAAATCGGATACAAGGTCGATACAAATATTTGACGCCATGATGATGGCGATCTAGTATTGCCAACCTTTTGATGTCAATCTGCTACTGCAAGGACGCACTGTGTATCTCCATGCTCTCAAAACGGCGCTGCTGCTCTCGCTCGCCCTCGTGGCCGCCCCTGCATTTGCGGCTACCGCTCCGGCTGATACACCCGGGGTGCAAGACCTTATCCGTGACCGTCAGGACCGTCTGCTGGAAGAGCAGCGTCGCCGCCTTGACGAACTCAAGGAGTTGCCCGGCAAGCAGGCCACGCCCGTGGCGCCCGCGACGCCTGAGGACACACGCTGTTTCACTATCAGTCGTATCGAGCTCAAAGGTGCCGACTCCTTGTCGCCTGCCGAACGCGACGCGTTGATCAAGCCTTTTCAGAACAAATGCCTTGGCGTGGCGCAACTCAACGACCTTCTCAAAACCATCACCGATCACTACCTCGACAAGGGCCTGGTAACCACTCGCGCCTACCTGCCGCAGCAGGACCTGTCGACGGGCGATCTGCAAGTGCTGGTCATCGAAGGCAAGCTGGAAAAACTGCACGGCGCGGCTGACAGTGGCCTGTCGGATCGCCAACTGGCCATGACCTTTCCCGGTCAGGAAGGCCAGATCGTCAACCTGCGCGAAATCGAGCAGATGGTCGATCAGCTCAATCGTCTGCCATCCAGTCAGGCGCAGATGGAACTGACGCCCGGCAAAGAAGTGGGCGGCAGCGATGTGGTGGTCAAAAGCACGCCGCAAAAGCCGTGGCGGGCCAATCTGTCGCGTACCAACGAGGGGCAGCGCAGTACCGGTGAGCAGCAATGGAATGCCGGGCTTGAGTGGGACAATCCGCTGGGTCTGGCGGATCAGCTCAGCCTGCGTGGCGGTCACGATGCGATCAGCGATCGCCAGAAAGCCTCTCGCAATGCCTCGCTTTCCTACAGCCTGCCGTGGGGCTGGTGGACGTTCAGCTACCTGTACAGCACCAGCGAATACCGTTCGGTGGCGCAGTCATCCAACATCAACTTCAAGCAGGACGGCGACAGCCAGAACCATCAGTTCAAGGCCGAGCGCGTCGTGTACCGAGATGCCCTGAGCAAGACCTCGCTCAATGCCGGGCTGGCGTACTTGCGCACCAACAATTATGTCGAAGATAGCAAGCTGGCGGTCAGCAGCAACCGTATCACCGAAGCTCAGTTCGGCATCAACCACGGTCGGCGGGTGGGCTCGGCGTTCGTCAACATCGACCTGGGCATGCAGCAGGGCATCGGTGCTCTGGATGCGCAGGGCAACCACAACCCCGGGCCAGGCCAGCCCGATGCACGCTATCGCAAATACACCGGCACTATCAGCTACCTGCATCCGTTTCAGGTGTGGGGTGAAAACCTGAGTTTCACCAGCCTGGCCACCGGGCAGCGTAGCGAGGATGTGTTGTTCAGCCCGCAGCGCCAGAGCCTGGGCGGATCTTCATCAGTGCGTGGCTACAAGGATGAGTTTCTGTCCGGCGACAGCGGCGGCTATTGGCGCAATGAAATACGCCTGACCCGCCCGGTGACGTTCGACTGGCTGCGCCCGGTGTTTGCCGAATATGGCGCGGCGGCTGGTTACGACCAGGGCGTGATCCGCAATGACCGTTACAACGGCGACCAGCATGGTCGCTTGTCCAGCAACTCGTTCGAGCTGTTTACCCGTGGCCAGCACGTTGCCGCCTCGGTGACCTTCGCTCGCTCCCTGGAACGTCCCGATGTGATCGAGCGCGAAGCGCCGGTCTATTTCCGTGTGGACTTCTTCCTTTAATAACGCCGTTTCCAATCCCACTGTTTCGAGGTCATTTAGATGGACGTTCACCAACTGGCCCTGCTTGCTCGTCAGCCTTCTGCTGTGCTGACCGAACGCAGGTCTTTCTGGGGAATGCCCAAGCGCGGCCTCGCGCTGATTCTCGCCAATGCGATGTTCTGGCAGCCGTTGCTGGTCCAGGCCGAAGGCATTGTGGTCAGTGGGCCAAATACCAGCCTGAGTCAGGCGGGCAATGGCGTGCCGATCGTCAACATTGCCACGCCCAATGCCAGCGGCCTGTCGCATAACCAGTACCAGCAGTTCAACGTCGAAAGCCAGGGCGTCATCCTCAACAACTCCACCAACCAGACCCAGAGTACCCAACTGGGCGGGATCATCGTTGGCAACTCCAACCTGCGTGGCACGGCGGCGACCACCATTCTCAACGAAGTGGTCGGGGCCAACGCCAGCCAGCTCAAGGGGTATACGGAGGTTGCAGGGCAGGCGGCGCGAGTCATTGTTGCCAACCCCTACGGCATCAGTTGCAACGGTTGCGGCTTCATCAACACCCCGCAGGTCACGCTGACCACCGGCAAGCCGGTGCTGGACGCCAATGGCCAGTTGCAGCGTTTCAACGTTCAGGGCGGAAGTATTTCCATCGACGGCGTGGGGCTTAATGCCGACAACGTTGACCAGTTCGACATCATCACCCGCAGCGCGAAGATCAACGCCGAACTGCACGCCAGACGCCTCAACATCATTGCCGGTCGTAACGATGTCGACGCGCAGACCCTGAACGCCACAGCCTTGGCTGACGACGGCAGCGCCAAACCGGAACTGGCCATCGACAGCTCGGCACTGGGCGGGATGTACGCCGGGACGATCCGTCTGGTGGGCACCGAAGCAGGTGTCGGCGTCAGGCTGGCCGGTAATCTGGCGGCCAGTGGCGGTGATATTCAGATCGATGCCAACGGTCATTTGAACGTAATGCAGACCGCTGCAAGTGCTGCCGTTACGGTCAAGGCCAACAGTGCCGAAGTCAACGGGCCGGTCTATGCGGGCGCGTCGCTGGCCGTGACCACGGCGGGTGATCTCGTGACCCGTCAGAACGTCGCCGCACGCGATGCGCTGACACTGTCCGCAGGCGGTCAGCTCAACAACTCGGCGGTGATCGAAGCAGGCGTCAACGCCGATAACAGCCGCAACGGTTCGGGCGATGTCACGTTGTCGGCCACAGGGCTGAGCAACAGCGGCAGCATCACCGCCAGCCGTGCCTTGCAGGCCACTGTTACTCAGACCCTGAATAACCAGGGTGCAACACTGAACGGGCAGGCCAGCACACGCATTGCGGCTGCCGCGATCGACAACCGCCAGTCGGGCAGAATACTGAGCCAGAGTGGCAGCGTGGACATCAACGCCTCTCAGGTGCTGAACAGCCAGAGCGGCTTGATCAGCAGCAGCGGTAGCCTGACGATCACCGCCGGGTCTCTGGACAACAGCCAGCAAGGCAAGCTGTCCAGCAGCAGTGCGTTGTCCGCGCGTATTTCCGGTCAGTTCCTCAATCAGTTGGGCCTTGTCAGTGCCAACGGTGATCTGCTGCTCAACGCCGCCACACTGGACAACCGCAGCGCAGAAATTTCCACCCTCGGCAACCTGACTTCGACCGTGGGGCAGTTCAACAACAGCGAAAAAGGCCGCCTGCTGGCCAATGGTTCATTGCAGCTGACATCCGACACTCTGAATAACCAGAACGGCTCGCTGGCCGGTCAGCAGAACGTGCAACTGACGCTGGGGCAACTGACCAATACCGGCAACGGCAGTGTTTACGGTAAGAACAATCTGAACCTGACCCTCAGCGGCGCGCTGAACAACGATCAAGGTGCACTGCGCAGTGACGGCACGCTGGATGTGCGCGCGGCCTCACTGAGCAACAACAGCGGCAGCACAACCAGCGCCGGGGCGGCGTCGGTCAGCACCAGCGGTGCAGTCGTCAGCCGGGGCGGGCAGATCCTGAGTGATGCGGGCCTGACGCTCATCAGTGGCAGCCTTGATAACAGCCAGAGCGGGCGTATTGCCGGTAACGGCGTGGTGCTGAGCACCGGGGCTTTCGACAACCAGCGTAGCGGCAATTTGTCGAGCACCGGCACGCTTCAGTTGACCGCAGCGCAAGTCAATAACAGCGACGCAGGTCTCATCGCCAGCGCGATGGCATTGACTGCCGCGGTGACGGGCCTGAATCAGGCCAACGACGGCCGCCTGTACAGCAACACTGACGTCAGCCTGGACCTGAGCAATGGCTTGCTGACTAACCAGGGTGGTTTGATCAATGCACCGGGCCAACTGGTGCTGAAAAAACTCAACGTGGTCAACAACCAGAACGGCAAGATCTCCAGCGCCAACGGTTTCACGCTGGCGGCCACGTCGCTGGACAACACCGACGGCTCGCTGATCAGCGACAAAGCGCTGATCGTGCGCATCAACCAGTTGCTGACCAATCTGCGCGGTCTGGTTTCTGCAACCGGTCTTGATCTGACAGCCGGTTCCCTGAACAACCGCAATGGCGAAATTTCCAGCCTTGGCAACCTGACGGCCAATATCGGCCAGTTCGACAACCGTGAAAAAGGTCGCTTGCTGGCCAACGGCGCGCTGCTGTTGACGGCCGACGGTTTGAACAACCTGAACGGGGTTGTTTCCGGGCAGCAGGGCGTGCAACTGAACCTGGGGCAACTGAACAATACCGGCGCTGGCAGTCTTTATGCCAAGAGCAGTCTCGGCCTGAACGTAAGCGGAACGTTGAACAATGATCAGGGCGTGGTGCGCAGTGATGGCACGATGGACCTGAACGCAGCTGGTCTGGCCAACACCAATGGCAGCGTGACCAGTGCCGGAACAGGTGTGCTCAACTTCAACGGCGCAGCTGTCAATCAGGGCGGGCAGATCGTCAGCGATGCTCAACTGACACTCACCAGTGGCAGCCTGGACAACAGCCAGCGCGGGCGTATTGCCGGTAACGGCGTGTTGCTGAGCACCGGCACGTTCAACAACCAGCAGGGCGGCAGCCTGTCCAGTACTGGTGCCCTGCGCCTGACGGCTGGGCAAGTCGACAACAGCGCTGCCGGTCGCATCGCCAGCGCGATGGCATTGACTGCCGTGGTGACGGGCCTCAATCAAACCAACGATGGCCGTCTGTACAGTAACAGCGACGTCAGCCTGGACCTGAGCAATGGCTTGCTAACTAACCAGGGTGGTTTGATCAATGCACCTGGCCAACTGGTGCTGAAAAACCTGAGCGTGGTCAACAACCAGAGCGGCAAGATCTCCAGCGCCAACGGTTTCACGCTGGCGGCCACGTCGCTGGACAACACCGACGGCTCGCTGATCAGCGACAAAGCGCTGATCGTGCGCATCAACCAGTCGCTGACCAACCTTCGCGGTCTGGTTTCTGCAACCGGTCTTGATCTGACAGCCGGTTCCCTGAACAACCGCAATGGCGAAATTTCCAGCCTTGGTGGCCTGACGGCCAACATCGGCCAGTTCGACAACCGTGAAAAAGGCCGCCTGCTGGCCAACGGCGCGCTGCTGTTGACGGCGGATGGCTTGAATAACCTGAACGGAATTGTTTCCGGGCAGCAGGGCGTGCAGTTGAATCTGGGGCAACTGAACAATACCGGTGCTGGCAGTCTTTACGCTAAAAACGCTCTGAATCTGACGCTGGGCGGTGTGTTGGCAAACGATCAGGGCGTGGTGCGCAGTGATGGCACGATGGACCTGAAAGCAGCCGGTCTGGCCAACACCAATGGCAGCGTGACCAGTGCCGGAACAGGTGTGCTCAACTTCAACGGCGCAGCTGTCAATCAGGGCGGGCAGATCGTCAGCGATGCTCAACTGACACTCACCAGTGGCAGCCTGGACAACAGCCAGCGCGGGCGTATCGCCGGTAACGGCGTGGTGCTGAGCACCGGCGCTTTCAATAACCAGCAGGGCGGCAGCCTGTCCAGTACTGGCGCCCTGCGCCTGACGGCGGGGCAAGTCGACAACAGCGCTGCTGGTCGCATCGCCAGCGCGATGGCGTTGACTGCCGTGGTCACAGGCTTGAATCAGACCAACGACGGCCGTCTGTACAGCAACACTGACGTCAGCCTGGACATGAGCAATGGCTTGCTGAACAACCAGAGCGGGCAGATCTCCGCTCCCGGCCAGTTGCTGCTGAAAAACCTCAACGTGGTCAACAACCAGAGCGGCAAGATCTCCAGCGCCAACGGTTTCACTCTGGCAGCCACGTCGCTGGACAACACCGACGGCTCGCTGATCAGCGACAAAGCGCTGATCGTGCGCATCAATCAGTTGCTGAACAACGTGCGCGGGCAGATTTCCGCTAGCAGCGTCACCCTGAACGCTGCAACGCTGGACAACCGCAACGCCGAACTGTCTAGCCTTGGCAACCTGACGGCCAATATCGGCCAGTTCGATAACCGCGAAAAAGGCCGCCTGCTGGCCAACGGTGCGCTGCTGTTGACGGCCGACGGTTTGAATAACCTGAACGGAATTGTTTCCGGGCAGCAAGGTGTGCAACTGAACCTGGGGCAACTGACCAACACCACTGGCGGCAGCATCTATGCCAAAAGCAGTCTCGGCCTGACCGTCATCGGGGCGGTGAACAATGACCAGGGCGTGCTGCGCAGCGACGGTTCGCTGACGCTGCGTGCCGCGTCGCTGACCAACAACGCGGGCAGTATCAGCAGTACCGGGGTTGCATCGATCAATGTCGATGGCGACGTTGTCAATCGGGGCGGGCAGGTCCTCAGCGATGCGACACTGACACTCACCAGCGCCAGCCTCGATAACAGCCAGAGTGGCCGTATTGCGAGTAAAGGCCTGGTGCTCACCACCGGCGTCTTCGACAACCATCAGGACGGTCGCCTGACCAGTACCGGCGAGCTTCAACTGAATGCCGGGCTGGTCAACAACAGCGACGCAGGTCGTATCGCCAGCGCCATGGCCCTGACGGCCGTGGTCACTGGCTTGAATCAAACCAGCGACGGCAGGCTTTACAGCAACAGCGATGTCAGCCTGGACCTGAGCAATGGCGTACTGACCAACCAGGGCGGCCTGATCAATGCGCCGGGCCAGTTGCTGCTTAAAAACCTCACGTCGGTCAGCAACCGAAAGGGTGAAATATCCAGTGCGAATGGTTTCACGCTGGCGGCCACCTCGCTGGACAACACCGAGGGTTCGCTGCTCAGCGACAAAGCCCTCGTTGTGCGCATCAACCAGTGGCTGACCAACCTGCGCGGCAAGATTTCCGCCAACGGGGTCAACCTGAGTGCCGCAACGCTCGACAACCGTAATGCCGAGCTGTCCAGCCTGAGCACCCTGACTGCCACCCTCGGCGGGTTCGACAACACCGACAAAGGTCGCCTGCTGGCCAACGGCGCACTGCTGCTGACAGCCGACACCCTGAACAACCAGAACGGTATCGTTTCCGGGCAACAGGACATACAACTGAATCTGGGCCAACTGAGCAATACGGGCGCAGGCAGTGTTTATGCAAAAAACAGACTGGGCCTGACGCTGACCGGCGCTTTGAACAACGATCAGGGCGTGCTGCGCAGTGATGGCGCGCTTGACCTGAAAGCGGGTTCTCTGGCCAACACCGGCGGTAGCGTGACCAGTGCTGGCGTTTCAGGCCTGGCAACCGATGCTGCCGTGGTCAATCAGGGCGGGCAAATCCTCAGTGATGCAACCCTGACGCTCACCAGCGCCAGCCTCGATAACAGCCAGAGCGGGCGTATCGCCAGTAAAGGCCTGGTGCTCACCACCGGTGCCTTCGACAACCATCAGGACGGGCGTCTGATCAGCACCGGCACGCTGCAACTGAATGCCGGGCAGGTCAACAACAGTGAGGCGGGCCGTATCGCCAGCGCGATGGCGCTGACGGCTGTGGTGACAGGTCTGGACCAGACCAGCGATGGCCGGTTGTACGGTAACGGTGATGTCAGCCTGGACCTGAGCAACGGCGTACTGACCAACCAGGGCGGTCAGCTATCCGCGCCTGGCCAGTTGCTGCTGAAAAATCTCTCATCGGTCAACAACCGCAGCGGCAAAATCTCCAGCGCCAACGGCTTCACACTGGCCGCGACCACGCTGGACAACACCGCAGGTTCGGTGATCAGCGATAAAGCGCTGATCGTGCGCATTGACCAGTTGCTGACCAACCTTCGCGGGCTGATTTCCGCCACCGGCGTTGAACTGAATGCCGCGACGCTGGACAACCGCAATGCAGAGCTCTCCAGCCTGGGCAAACTGACCGCCACTGTGGGTCAGTTCGATAACAGCGGCAAGGGCCGTTTACTGGCTAACGGCGCGTTGCTGTTGACGGCCGACAACCTGAACAATCAAGGCGCTGGTGCGGTTTCCGGTCAGCAGGAAGTGCAACTCACCCTGGGGCAACTGACCAACATCGGCAGCGGCAGTGTTTACGCCAAAAACACCTTGGGCCTGACGATCAGCGGTGCACTGAACAACAATCAGGGCGTGGTGCGCAGCGATGGCACGCTTGATGTGAGCGGCGCGTCTCTGGCCAACACGGCGGGTAGCATCACCAGTACCGGCGTTTCGGTCCTGAAAGTCGATGGCGCTGTGGTGAACCGTGGCGGGCAGATACTCAGTGATTCAACCCTGTCGCTCAGCAGTGCCAGCGTGGACAACAGCCAGAACGGCCGTATCGCCGGCAAGGGTGTGACGCTTGCCACCGGCGCGTTCGACAATCAGCAAGGCGGTCGCCTGACCAGTACCGGCACCCTGAAGATCGATGCAGGGCAGGTCAACAACAGTGACGCCGGGCGAATTGCCAGCGCCATGGCCCTGACCGCCGTGGTCACAGGCCTTGATCAGAGCAACGATGGCCGACTGTATGGCAACGGTGACGTCAGCCTCGACCTGAGCAAGGGCGTGCTGAACAACCAGGGCGGTCTGATTACGGCCCCCGGTCAATTGCTGCTGAAAAACCTCACGTCGGTCAACAACCAGAGCGGAGAAATTTCCAGCGCCAAGGGTTTCACGCTGGCCGCGACGTCGCTGGACAACACCGCGGGTTCGGTGCTGAGCGACAACGCACTGATCGTGCGTGTCGACCAGTTGCTGACCAACCTGCGTGGCTTGGTGTCTGGCAACGGTATCGATCTGACAGCCAATGAGCTGAATAACCAAAGCGGCAGCGTGAGCAGCGATGCTGATCTGCTGCTGACCATCGCCGGCACACTTTCCAACCAGAAGGGCGAGCTGACCAGCGCCGGTAACACCACCCTCAACGCGCTGAGCCTGGCCAATGCCAACGGCCAGGTCATGGCTGACCGGTTTCTGAAACTGGTGATTACTGACGCCATCGACAATCAGGCCGGCACCCTGGGCGCAGGCAAGGGGGCCGACATTCGTGCGGTGAGTCTGGACAACCGGCAAGCCGGTGCGCTGGTCACCGATGGTCAACTGGACCTCACGCTGACCGGCGCCCTGGACAATCGCGCCAGTGGCAGCCTGCAAGCCAAGGGCCTGATGAACCTGACCAGCCAGACGCTGGATAACCGTGGCGGGCGTCTTGCCGCGCAGAACCTGCTGGTGGTGCGCAGTGCCAGCGTGGACAACCGTGGCGGTGCGATTCGCGCCGAGAAAGGCCTGCAGCTGTTCGTCGATGCACTCGACAACAGCCAGACCGGCCTGAGCAACGCTCAAAAGGGTCTGATCAACAGTAACGCGGGTCTTGAGCTGGTAGGCACGCGTCTGGATAACCAGAACGGTCTGCTCAACGCCGCCGGCCTGATGCAATTGCAGGCCGACAGCGTGCTCAACGGCAGCGGCCGTATCGCCAGCCAGGCTGACCTGGTCGCCCACATTGGCGGTCTGACCCAGCAAGGTGGCGAACTGGTTGCGCAGGGCAACCTGACCCTGACCGGCAACACCCTCGACAACCAGTCGGGTGGCCTGGTGGGCTCCACAAAAGCGCTGAAAATCGATGTGGCCGACATCGACAACAAGGCCGGTGAACTGTCCAGCCAGATCGGCGTGGAAATCATCGCCCAGACGCTCGACACCAGTAATGGCGGCAAGGTGCTGGCGGGCTCCGCGCTGGGGCTGACCGTGGCGCGCGTGATCAACCTGAACAAGGGGTTGTTGTTCGGTAACACCTTGCGCCTTGAAGGGACGCGCCTGGATAACGCAGGCGGTACGCTGGCCAGCCAACAGGACCTGAACATCGGCCTGTCGGGTGCGCTGGACAACACGGGCGGCCTGCTCAGCAGCGAATCGGCCATGACCGTCAGCGCGGCGTCCCTGCAAAACGCTGCGGGCAGCCTGTCCAGTGCCGATGCCTTGAGCGTCACCACCACCGGTGCTTTGAGCAATCAGGCAGGTGCGATCACCACCGATGCGGCGCTCACGCTGACCAGCGCAAGTCTGGACAACAGCAAAGCGGGCAAACTGTCCGGCAAGGGCGCTACGCAGGTCACCACCGGCACGTTTGATAACAGTCAGAACGGTCGCCTGACCAGCAGCGACACCCTGCGATTGACGGCAGGCAAGGTCATCAACCAGAGCGCCGGGCGCATTGCCAGTGCGCTGGCCTTGACCGCCAGCGTGACCAGCCTCGATCAGCAGGCTGGCGAACTGTTCAGCAACACGTCGCTGAGCCTGGACCTGAACAACGGCCAGTTGAACAATCAGGGCGGTTTGATCAACGCCTCTGGCGTACTGTTGCTAAAGAATCTCAACGGCGTTGCCAACCAGAACGGCGAAATCTCCAGCGCACAGGCGTTCAGCCTGAACGCCAGCAGCTTCGACAACAGCGGCGGCAAGCTGCTCAGCAGTCAGGCCCTGACGCTGGTGGTGACCAAGGCCCTGAGCAACCTCAAAGGTAATATTTCCGGCGCCGCGCTGAGCATCAACAGCGACAGTCTGGACAACACCCAAGGCATGATCAGCAGCCGCGCAGGCCTGGACGTGACGGTAAACACCGCCCTGACCAACGCCCAAGGCACGCTGATCGGCGACGGCAATGTGAATCTGAGCGCCGCAACGGCAGACAACCGCCTTGGGCAAATGGCGAGCAAGAAAAACCTCGACGCGCAGATCGGCAACCTTCAGCAACAGAACGGCCAGATGCTTGCCCAAGGCACGTTGACCTTGCGCGGCGACACGCTGGACAACCGTCAGAACGGTTTCATCGGCGCCACCCAAGCCCTCGCCATCAATGTCACCAACATCGACAACCGCGGCGGTGAACTGTCCAGCCAGGACACGATGACCCTGACCGGCCAGCAACTGAACAACAGCGACAAAGGCCAGGTGCTGGCGCAAAAAGCCCTGACTTTGAACATTGCGCAGACCACCAACCGTGCTAACGGCTTGCTCTCAAGCCAGGCGGGCCTGACCCTGATCGGCAGCACGCTGGACAACACCGGCGGCGCACTGAGCGCCCTCAAGGCCTTGGGTATCGACCTGTCTGCAGCGCTCGATAACAGCCAGGGCCTGATCAGCGGTGAGGACATTCTGACGCTGAACGCCGGCAGCCTGACCAACACCGCTGGCAGCGTTTCCAGTGCCGCAAACCTCACACTCGACAGCACTGGCGCCATCAGCAACCAGGGCGGCAAGCTGGTGACCGACGGTGCGCTGAACCTGACCAGCACCCGCCTGGACAACAGCCAGCGCGGCACCATCAGCGGCAAAGGCCTGCTGACCCTCAAGACCGGGAATTTCGACAACAGCCAGAACGGTCGCGTGAGCAGTAACGATCGACTGGAACTGACCAGCGCGCAACTGACCAACAGCAGCGGCGGCAGCATTGGCAGCAGCCAGGCGCTGACCGCCAGCGTCAGCCGCCTGAGCCAGCAGGGCGGCAAGCTGTTCAGCAATACGTCCCTGAGCCTGGACCTGAACAACGGCCAGCTCGACAACCAGAACGGACTGATCAACGCGCCAGGCGCACTGGTGCTGAAAAACGTCAACGAGGTTCTGAACCAGAACGGCGAAATCTCCAGCGCCCAGGCGTTCACCGTCAACGCGCAACAACTCAACAACAACGGCGGCAAACTGCTCAGCAACCAATTGTTGACCCTGCGTATTGCGCGCGCGCTGAACAACGTAAAAGGCATGATCGCCGCTGCGGGCGTCGACGCTGTCGTCAATACCCTCGATAACACCGGCGGCACGCTGACCAGCCGCAACGACCTGGGCCTGACCGTCACCGGTCTGCTCACCAACCGTGACAACGGCCTGATCAATGCAACCCAGGCGCTCAAGGTGGGCGCGGCCAGCCTCGACAACCAGAACGGTCAGGTGCTGGGCGGCACCAGCCTGATCCTCAACGCAACATCGATCAACAACACAGCAAAAGGCCTGATCAACAGCACCGGCACCCTGAACCTGACGGCTGGCAGTCTGGATGCCGGCAACGGCGGCGAAGTGTCGGCAGCACGCGACATGACCCTGGTTCTCAACGCCCTGTCGCTCAATGGCGGACGGGTGATGGGCGACGCCGGGCTGTCCATCGACATGGTCGGCAACGACCTCAACAACCTGGGTGGCTTGATCACTGCCGATGGCCAGTTGACCTTCAGCCGCCTGCGCGACCTGAATAACCAGTCCGGTGAGGTATCCAGCGCACAAAGCTTCACGCTCAGCGGCCGCACCCTCGACAACAGCAGCGGCAAGCTGATCAGCAGCAACGTGCTGACGGTTGGCGCGACCAACCTGCTCAACCAGAACGGCCTTATTTCCGGCTGGCAGGGCCTGAACGTCTCCGGCAACCGCCTCGACAACCGCAACAGCGGCACGCTGTCCAGCCGCAGTGGCAACCTGGTGACCACCCTGACCGGCGAGCTGCTCAATGGTGGCAACGGCGCACTGGTCAGCCAAAACACCCTGAGCGTCACCGCTGACAGCCTCGACAACAGCGGCGGCATCCTGTCCAGCGGCACGGGCCAGACCCTGACCGTCTCGGGCTTGCTGAACAACAGCCAGAACGGCTTGATCGACAGTGGTGCCGGGCTGGTCATCAACGCCAATGCCTTGAACAACGCAGCCGGTAACATGACGGCCCAGCAGGATGTCAGTTTTGGCGGCAGCAGCCTCGACAACAGCGCCGGCAACCTGAGCAGCAAGGGCGCGATGACCCTTGACCTGCTGGGCAGCCTGACCAACACCCGTGGCAAGCTGGCCAGTGGCGGCACCTTGCTGTTGCGGCGCAGCACCGCGATCAACAACCAGGCCGGGCAACTGATCAGCCAGAGCCTGATGACCCTCAACACCTCCGGGCAACTGGACAACAGTAACCGTGGCACCGTCGCTGCCAACAACACCCTGACCGTGGTCGCGAGCGGCAACGTCCTCAACGATGCCGATGGCCTGATCTACAGCCAGAGCGCCGATGCGCATGTACAGGCCGCGAGCCTTTCCAACGTGCGCGGCACGGTACAGAGCGTCGGCGCGCTACGCGTTGACGTCGCTGGTGATATCAATAACCAGAACGGCCGGATCATCGCGCAAGGCGGTGACCTGAACGTGAGCGCCGCCAACCTCTACAGCCAGGGCGGAGTGCTCTCCAGCCTGCAAGGTCTGTTCACCGCAAGCGTGACCGGCGTGCTGAAAAACGGCTACGACGCCAATCGCCAGGGCGGCGTGATCCAGGCGCAGCGCCTGAACCTGACGGCGCTGAGCAGCTTCGACAACTACGGCGGGCGAGTCTCTGCCCGCACCGGCGAAGCGCTGATCAACACCGCAAGCTTCGACAACCGCAACGGCGGCCTTTACGCCAAAGGCCTGGTGCGCGTCACCGGTGGCAATTTCGACAACAGCGGCGACAACGACGGCCAGATCGCAGGCGGCCAGGTCGAGCTGAACCTGAGCGGCGCACTGAACAACCGTTTTGGCATCATCGAAAGTGACAGCACGCTGGCGGTAACCGCTCAAAGCCTGGATAACCAGACCGGCCAACTGCGCGCGCTGGGCGGCGGCGGTGCTACCCGCTTCCAGATCGGCAACCTGTTCGACAACCGCAACGGCACCCTGGAAAGCGTCAACAGCGACCTGATCCTCAACGCAGGCAGTTTCCTCAACGGCGGCGGCTCTCTGCTGCATACCGGTAACGGGACGTTTGATATCTCTACCGCCAACCTGACCAACGCAGGTGGCAGCATCGTCACTCGTGGTGGTTTGACGCTGACGGCGGATAACTGGACCAACAGCAGCGTGATTCAGGCCGGGCGGTTGACGGTCAATGTCGGGACGTTGAACCAGACGGCGGGCGGGCAGTTGCTGGCCTCGAGTCTGTTTAGCGGGTCGGGGAGTAACTGGACGAATGATGGGCTGATTGCGAGTGATGGCTCGCTAAGCCTCAACCTTGGTGGCACGTATGGGGGCAATGCTCGTCTTAGCAGCGTCGGGACGCTCGGGCTGAGCGCTGCACAGGTGAACCTCAACGCCGCTTCGACCATTGCTGGCGGTGGAGACACTTCGGTTTCTGTGAATGGGCAATTAAGCAATGTCGGTCGCCTGACCTCGGCGACCAATCTGACCGTCAATGCCGGGAGTATCAACAACCAGGGCACGCTGGGCAGCGGTCAGGCGTTGACCGTGACCACCGGCTCGCTGGTCAATGACCGTGGACTGATCTTCAGTGGCAGCAACATGAGCCTGCGGGTCAGCTCGCTGAACAACAGCTACGCCAACATCTACAGCCTGGGCAACCTCACGATTGACCGTAACGGGCAAGGTGCCCTTGCCGACAGCATCGTCAACAGTTCGGCGTCGATTCAGAGCGACGGCAGCATGAGTCTGGCGGCGAGCACGATACAAAATATCCGTGCGATTTTGACTACCAGTAATGGTGGTATTTATAGCGCCATGATCAAGGAGGGGGCGTGCAACCGCGAGTTCTACAACAATGATTGCAAAACCAGCACGCAAACTCATACCTGGGACGTCACTCAGCGTGAAAAACTGGAAGTGACCGCGGCCAGTGCGGCGTCAAGCATCGCCGCGGGTGGCAGTCTTAGCATGAACGGTGGCGATTTGCTCAACCAGAGCAGCACCATTGCTACCGGCGGAAACTTCACCGCTACGCTGAACAATTTGACTAACACCGGCGTAGAGGCAAGCGATACCGAAACGGTGACGGTGTACCGCAGCATGCGCACCAGCAACGCCAGCATGTGGACCAAAGCAGCTCAGGACTTCACTGATAAGTACTGGCTTGGCAGCAGCGGTTATGACGCCAGCCTTACAGGTCTTCAGGCAGCGTTGGCCGACTTCGTTCGCATCACCGAAACCGACATGCCCGAGTTTTACAAGGTCACACGGCTAAGTAACGGCGATCAGAGCTATGCCGCCGTTATCCAGGCTGCCGGTGCGGTCAACGTCAATGCTCAGAACGACATCAATAACAGCGTCGTACGGGCGGGTTACACCTACGTGAGCGGCGGTTCGCGCACCGACACCAACGCTCCTGGCACTCAGTTCTCCACGCGCATTACCGTTAATCAGCAACTACCGCCAGACCTCGCCCAACAACAAGTCAACCCGTTAAGCCTACCAGGCTTCAGCCTGCCCACCGGCCAGAACGGCCTGTTCCGCCTCAGTGGCGAGAGTGGCACCGCAGCCGCCGTCGCCCAACCCGTCGGCCTGCCACAAAGCTGGACTATGGGCAGCGCAGCGGTCTCCGTCGCTCAACGTGAGCAAACCGTTTCTGATGCGCAAGCAAGCACCATCCAGATTGGCTCGGTCGGTCAGATATCCAATGCCACCCGCCAGCTTGCTTCGGTCACACGGCAAAGCGCAGGCGTGAGCGCCAATGCCTCTGCGTTCGACACCAGCGCGCCAGGTGCCGCACCTATCGGCGGGCTTGTACTGCCGGGCCACACTTCTGACTCCGCAGGTATCACCAGCGTCGACAGCGTGACCGGCATTGCGACGGGCAATCAGGGCAGCGGTGCGTTGCTGCCTGTCCAGAACGCAGGCTCGACGTCGGGTCTTCCGGGCATCACTGCGATTTCTTCCGGTAACTCTGCCGCTCAAAACGCCGGAAGGGTGCAGGGCACTCAAGTCAACCAGGCTGGTCAGGTTGTAAATGGCACGCAAGGCAGCCTTATCAGTGCTGTCAATCAGGCCACGACAGGTGCCCAGTCCGGCACGACTGCCGCCGTTACCCAAGTGGTCGTCAATGCCCAGGGCGGGCAGGTCATTGCCCCTGTTCGTAACCCTGTGGCGACTCAGGGCGGACCGCTTGTTACCTCTGTCGGCAACCCTGTGGTTTCTCAGGGTGTTTCGGTAGCGGCCCCGGTTCGTAACACGGTGGCTGCTCAGGGCGGTCCTGTCACTGCTGCTGTTCTGAACCCGGTGGTTACTCAGACCAACCCTGTCAGCTCTACACAAAACACGAGCACTCAGCCCTCGACTGTTGCGCAAGCCAGCGCCATTACCCCTGCTGTTTCTGCTGCAGCACAAACCGTGACCCGCGTAGAAGGCCTGCCCAGCAGCAACTTTGTTTCCAAACCGCAAAAATACCTGATCGAAACCAACCCGGTCCTCACCGAACTCAAGCAGTTCATGAGTTCGGATTACCTGCTCGCAGGTCTTGGCTACGACCCGGAAGTCAGTGCCAAGCGCCTGGGCGATGGTTTGTATGAACAGCGCCTCGTCCAGCAGGCCGTCGTGGCCCGAACCGGCCAGGCGTTCATCGACGGCCAAACCTCAAACGAGGCCCAGTTCAAGTACCTGATGAACAACGCCATCGCCAGCAAACAGCAGTTGAACCTGGCGGTCGGCGTGTCGTTGAGTTCACAACAAGTTGCTGCACTGACCCACGACATCGTCTGGCTCGAAGAGCATGAAGTGAATGGCGAAATGGTGCTGGTGCCTGTTCTCTATCTGGCTCAGGCCGACGGTCGCCTTGGCCCGACCGGTGCGTTGATTGCCGGTAACGACGTCTCGCTGATTGCAGGGCAAAACCTCGATAACGTCGGCACCTTGCGTGCGGCCAATAACCTGTCGGCTGCCGCTGGAAATGACCTGGTCAACAGCGGCCTGATAGAGGCTGGCAACCGTTTGGACCTGTTAGCAGGTAACGACCTGATCAACAAAGCCGGAGGCATCATCGCCGGGCGTGATGTGACGCTGACCGCCATCCGCGGAGACGTCATCAACGAACGCACGGTGACCAGCCATCAGAGCGCTGCGGATGACGCAACCTGGCGCAAAGACTTCGCCGACAGCGCGGCCCGCATCGAAGCGGCCAACGACATGAGCCTGCAAGCCGGTCGTGATGTGAAAAACACCGGCGGTGTGTTGCAGGCCGGTCGTGACTTGAGCATCGCGGCAGGCCGTGACGTCGTCATTGACTCGGCCCAGACCGAGAACGGCCAGACACGCGGCGCGAACTCCAGCAACTCCAGCATCACGCAACTGGGTTCCACGGTCAGCGCCGGACGTGACCTGACGGCTCAGGCGGGTCGCGACATCAACGTGATCGCTAGCAGCATCGACGCCAAGCGTGACATCGCCATGGCCGCGACCGAAAACCTGACCCTGTCCTCGGCGGCTGATGAGCAGCACTCGTACGGCAAAAGCAAGAAAGTGACCGAGCAGGAAGATCACGTCAGCCAGGTGTCTGCGGATTTGAAAGCGGGTGGCAGTGTGGCTTTGCAGGCGGGGCAGAACCTTGCGGTGATTTCCAGCCGTATCACGGCCGGTAAAGAGGCGTATCTGGTAGCCGGTGAGAACCTGGACATTCTGGCTGCGCAAGACAGTGATTATTCGCTGTACGACATGAAGAAAAAAGGCAGCTTCGGCGCGAAGAAAACCCAGCGTGATGAAGTGACTGATGTGAAAAACATCGGCAGTGAGATCACCACCGGTGGTGACTTGTTGCTGTCGAGCGGCGGTGATCAGAAGTATCAGGTTGCGAAGCTTGAGAGCGGTAAGGACCTGACGATTGAGAGTGGTGGTGCGGTTACGTTCGAGGGCGTGAAAGACCTGCATCAGGAGAGTCACGAGAAGAGCAAAAGTGACCTTGCGTGGAACTCCAGTAAAGGCAAGGGCAACACCGACGAAACCCTGCGCCAGAGCGAACTGGTGGCCAAGGGTGAAGTGGCGATCCGCGCTGTTCAAGGCTTGAAAATCGATATCAAACAGATCGACCAGCAGAGCGTTAGCCAGACCATTGATGCAATGGTCAAAGCAGATCCGCAACTGGCGTGGCTTAAGGAGGCAGAGCTGCGCGGTGACGTGGATTGGCGGCAGGTCAAAGAAGTACATGATTCGTTCAAGTACGACAACTCAAGCCTGGGCCAAGGGGCAATGCTGGCGATCATTATTATCGTCACGGTCTTGACGGCGGGTGCTGGCACATTTGCGGCGGCGGGTACCGCAGCAGGCTCTGCCGCCACCGGAGCAGCAACGGCAGCTGGTGTTTCTGCGACAACGGCGGCAACTATTGGCACTGCTGCAAACGCAGCAGCGGTTGCCAGCCTTACGTCGATAACTGCTCAGGGTGTCGTCAGCACTATCAACAACAAAGGCAATCTGGGCGCGGCACTAAAAGATACGTTTAGTAGCGATAGCTTAAAAAGTGCTGCCATCTCAGGTCTTACCGCAGGCTTCACCGCTGGCGTCATTGATCCGCAGTTGGGGGGGACTACCAAACCATTCAATAGTCTGACAAAGGGGTTTGATCTCTCCACATTGGGAGGCGCGGGTGGCTTTGCCCTTCATGCCGGTGCACAAGGTCTGGCTTCGGGAGCTATTAACACTGCCGTTAACGGCGGTAGTCTGGGTGACAATCTGGTCAACGGGTTGGTCAGTCAGGCAGGCACTGTGGCAGCGGCCATAGGCTTTAATCAGGTCGGAAGTTTTGCAGACCAAAAGTTCACTGAAGCAACCCTCGCCGGAGACGTCTCGGGTAAAGCGATGTGAGCTGAAGGCGGCATAGGCCGAACAACTCTGCACGCTTTGATGGGCGGCGCAGTGTCTTCTGCAACGGGCGGTGATTTCACGACGGGTGCAGTGGCCGCTGGCGCCAGTCAAGCAATGGCAGGTACTTTGAATGAGGTGTTCAAGAACAACCCTGAATATCGTCAGGCGGCTGCACAGATAGTCGGCCTGACTGCGGCAGGATTGGCGGGTGGAGATGTCGAGAAAGCTGCCTGGGTTTCCGCCATGGCAGACCAGTACAACCGACAGTTGCACCCGAACGAAATACCGCTGTTGGAGAAACAGTCCTCAAGCCTGGCGCAGGAAGCCAATATCAGCCCCGCCGAGGCCGAGAAACGCCTGGCTCAGGCGCTGGCGTACTACACCGACAAGGATTGGAATAACGCGCTCGCAGCGAAAGGCGTCGTCCCTGATG
>NZ_JARVSI010000038.1:0-67754 GCF_030209255.1 Pseudomonas sp. CFBP2511
TCCTGCCTCGCATCCCCCGGATCAGCGCCAGGACTCAGCCGTCACTTACGTCGCACTCTGCGTCGTCAGTGCAATCGCGGTAAAAAAGCGCTTTTGTTTATAGGCAGTGACTGCGGGCCAGGCATGACGTTGTGCTGCGCTGCGGCAAAGATACGACTATCGTGCGCCGTGCGGCATAGTGTCACGGGTGAATGCCAACACATGGCCACGACAGTGAAAAACCCCCTTCAAACCAGCTTCAGCTCATCAATATGCCGGTAATCAGCACCCAGGCTTGCAGCCAGCTCCCGAGCCCTTCCCAGGCGGATCGGGCCTTTTTCGATGTCAATCAGCAGGCTTGCGCAGTTGAAGGCAGGCAGCGTTGGCAGTTGTTTGATTCTGCCGTCAGTCATGACCAGCACTCGCTGCTGTTCGGCGGGATGGCGTTTTTGGCGTTGTTCCAGCCAGGTCATGGCTTGTTGCAGGGCCGCCGACAATGGCGTGCCGCCGCCCGCACCCAATGCGTCCAGCCATGGGTTCAAGGCCGACGAGGCCTTGAGGCCCTGATGTTGCCAGCGTGGTGTGCTGCCGCTGGCAGTGAGCAATGCCAGACGGGCGCGGCGTCGATAGGCGTCATCGAATACCTGTGACAACAGGCCTTTGGCCTGACTCAAGGCCTGATGGCGACGCGTCGAGGCCGAGGCATCGACCACCACCAGCAACAATTCACTCGGACGACTGCTGCGCGGTTGGTGAACCAGATCCTTGCGGCTCTTCGGACGACCGCGCAGCAGTGTCGGCAGCCATTGCACCGGTCCATCAACGCCCGCACGGACGGCACCCTGCCTGCCGCTGGCCAATCGACCGGGACGGGGAATGGCATCCGCCCCCTGTTTGGCGCGAGGGCGGATGCCTAGGGCTTTTTTGGCCAGCTCGGCACTTCGCGGCGCGATCCGGTAACCACCGCCTGTGCGGGTAACTCGCCCCAATTGCCCTGCCCGCTCTCGGGCTTGTCTGGCTTGGGAGACGTTTCAGGCGGCTCAGCTTGCTGATTCTGCGGCGGCGGAGCCGGGTCGCGGCGCCTGTGGCGTAGGGCAAATTCAGCAACGGCTTCGATGTCCTGCTCGTCGATCTGGCCAACACTACGCCAGGCGGCATGAGCGCGTGCAGCCCTTAGCCAGACCAGGTCTGCACGCATGCCATCAACCCCGGCTGCAAAGCAGCGCTCGGTAATCACCGCCAACGAATGATCATCCAGCTCAATGCTCGGCAGTAGCAGACGCGCCTGCTCGCAACGCTGCTTCAAGGCGTCCTGCTGCGCCTGCCAGTGCTGACAGAAACTCAGGGGATCAGCATCAAAATCCAGACGTCGGCGGATGATCTGGCTGCGTTCGACGGGCAGTGTCTGGCCGCTCAATGCCACGTTCAGGCCAAAACGGTCCAGCAATTGAGGGCGCAACTCGCCCTCTTCCGGGTTCATGGTGCCAATCAGCACGAAACGCGCCGCGTGTCGATGGGAAATACCGTCGCGCTCGACCAGATTGACGCCACTGGCGGCAACGTCCAGCAGCAGGTCAACCAGATGATCGGCGAGCAGGTTGACTTCATCGACGTACAGCACCCCGCCGTCAGCTTTGGCCAGTACACCCGGAGAAAAACGTGCGCGGCCCTCGGCTAGAGCGGCATCAAGGTCCAGGGTGCCGACCAGACGCTCTTCGGTCGCGCCCAACGGCAAGGTGACGAACTGACCGCTGGCCAACAGATCAGCCAGACCGCGCGCCAGGGTCGACTTGGCCATGCCACGCGGGCCTTCGATCAATACTCCGCCAATACGCGGGTCGATGGCGGTCAGGCACAGCGCCAGTTTCAGGTCGTCGGCCCCGACCACGGCGGCCAAGGGGAAATGCGCAGTGTCGCTCAGGCTTGAATCAGGCAAGGTCATCAACTCTCTTCTATGTCCAACAGCAGGTCTTCCAGCGCTTGCTGATACTCGCCGGGCTCCTGCCAGAGGCCGCGCTGCTGGGCTTCGAGCATGCGCTCGGTCATGTCGCGCAGGGCATCGGGGTTGTGTTGTGCGATGAAATCGCGGGTCGCCGGGTCGAGTAGATAGGCATCGGCGAGCAATGCATATTGATGATCGTCGATCAGCTCGGTGGTGGCGTCGAAGGCGAACAGAAAGTCCACGGTCGCGGCCATCTCGAACGCGCCTTTGTAGCCATGACGCTTGACCCCCTCGATCCATTTCGGATTTGCCGCACGCGAGCGTATCACCCGGTTCAGCTCCTCTTTGAGGGTGCGGATTTTCGGCAGGTCCGGCTGGCTGTGATCGCCATGGTAGCTGGCGGTCTTCTGCCCACTAAGGCTTTCGGACGCTGCGAGCATGCCACCCTGAAACTGGTAATAATCGTTTGAATCGAGCAGGTCGTGTTCGCGATTGTCCTGATTCTGCAACACCGCCTGCACCTGGGACAGGCGCTGGGCGAAACGCTGCCGGGCCGGGGTGCCTTCATCAGCAGCGCCGTAGGCATAACCTCCCCAGTTCAGATAGACCTCGGCAAGGTCCTCGCGGCTTTGCCACAGGCGACCGTCAATTGCGCCTTGAACGCCCGCGCCATAGGCACCGGGTTTGGCGCCGAAAATCCTCCAGCCCGCCTGCCGTGCCGCTTCGTCTTCGCTCAACCCTTCGGCTACAAAGCCCTGGCGCTCTTCGCGCACTCTGGCCGCCAGCGGGTTCATGTCGTCCGGTTCATCCAGCGCCGCGACGGCCTGCACGGCGGCATCGAACAGCTTGATGAGGTTGGCGAAGGCGTCACGGAAGAAACCGGAAACCCGCAAGGTAACGTCCACCCGAGGGCGGTCCAGCAGGCTGATCGGCAGGATCTCGAAGTCATCGACCCGCTGACTGCCGGTCGCCCAGACCGGACGGACGCCCATCAGTGCCATCGCTTGGGCAATGTCGTCACCGCCAGTGCGCATCGTTGCCGTGCCCCAGACTGACAAACCCAGCTGGCGCAGGTGATCGCCGTGATCCTGGAGGTGGCGCTCCAGCAACAGGTTTGCCGACTGAAAACCAATGCGCCACGCCGTGGTAGTCGGCAGATTGCGTACATCCACGCTGAAGAAATTACGCCCGGTCGGCAGCACGTCCAGTCGCCCGCGGCTGGGTGCGCCGCTGGGGCCTGCCGGTACGAAGCGGCCGCTCAGCGCATCAAGCATGCCCTGCATTTCGCCGGGGCCGCAGGCGTCCAGCCGTGGCGCGACCACCTCGCGCAGGTTGTCAAGAATCAGCGCCAAGTCATCGTGTACTGGTACGTCGTACAGCTCTTCACCCGCCATCACACGCTCGATCAGCGCCGCAGCATAAAGCTCAAGCCGTTCGCGGGCATCCCCGGCAGTGCGCCAAGGGTCTGTGCTGACCGCGAGCAGCGTGGCAGGACGTTCGCCGGCCCAAGGCTCGGCCAGCTCGCAGTCGAGCGGATCAAAGCCCAGTGCAAAGGCCTTGCTCAGCGCCCGCAACAGACTCGATTGCGCCCCGCGCCCGTCGCCACGCGGGATGCGCAGCAGGGCCAGCAGTGTGTCGGTGCGCAGGCGACCTTCCGGTGACTGGCCGAAAATGTGCAGGCCGTCGCGAATCTGCGATTCCTTCAAGTCACACAGATAAGTGTCCAGACGCGGCAGCCAGACCGCTGCGTCGGCGTCGCTGTCGGTAGCGTCGTCCAGCGCCAGCTCACGATCGATACGAGTTTCACGGACCAGTTCGAGAATGTCCCGTTGCAGCTCGCGGGCCCGGCGCGGATCGAGCAGTTGCGCTTCATAGAACTCGTCGGCGAGCAGCTCCAGATTGCGCAGCGGGCCGTAGGTTTCAGCACGGGTCAGCGGCGGCATCAGGTGATCGATGATCACCGCCTGCGTGCGGCGTTTGGCCTGAGCGCCCTCGCCCGGGTCATTGACGATGAACGGATAGATATTGGGCATGGCGCCCAGCACGGCATCCGGCCAGCAGGTTTGCGACAGCCCGACGCCTTTGCCTGGCAGCCATTCCAGATTGCCGTGCTTGCCGACATGCACTACCGCATGCGCGCCATAGGCCTTGCGCAGCCAGAAGTAGAACGCCAGATAGCCGTGCGGCGGCACCAGGTCCGGGTCGTGATAGACCGCACTGGGGTCCACCTGATAGCCACGCGCCGGTTGAATGCCGACGAAGGTCAGACCAAAGCGCAGGCCGGCGATCATCATTCGGCCGCTGCGGAACATGGGATCGGCATGCGGCGCGCCCCAACGGGCAGTCACTGCGTCGCGATTTTCGGCCGGCAGCTCGTTGAACGCCGACAGGTATTCATCCAGCGCCATGCTTTGCTGGCAAGGTCGCAGGTCAATGCTGTCCAGGTCGTTGGTAACGCCACCCAACAGTTGCTGGATCAGTTCGGTGCCGGTGTCCGGTAACTGCGCCAGGGGATAGCCCCCGGCCTGCATGGCACGCAGAATGTTCAGCGTCGCAGCGGGTGTGTCCAGGCCCACGCCGTTGCCGATTCGCCCGTCGCGGGTCGGGTAGTTGGCGAGGATAAGTGCTACACGTTTGTCGGCATTGGGCAGGCGCGCCAGTTCGATCCAGCGGCGCGCCAGTTGCGCGACAAAATCCATGCGCTCGGGGTGCGCGCGATGGCAAACCACGTCCGACTGGCTGCGTTCACTGCGCCAGGCCAAGTCCTTGAAGCTGATCGGCCGACTGATGATCCGCCCGTCCAGCTCAGGCAAGGCAATGTGCATAGCCAGGTCGCGGGCACCCAGGCCCTGCTCGCTGGCCTGCCAGGCTGGCTGGTTGTCCTGCGCGCAGATCGCCTGAATCACCGGCACGTTGCGCCGGAACGGGCGCAGGTGAGGCGCTTCCGGGCTCGATTGGGCAAAGCCGGTGGTGTTGAGAATCAGCTCGACGTCAGCTTCATCCAGCCAGTTTTCGACCTGAACGAAGCAGCCCGGCTCTTTGAGGCTGGCCACGGCGATAGGCAACGGATTGATGCCCTGCGCCTGCAGGCGCTCGCAGAATTCATCGATGAAGCCGGTGTTGGCCGCCTGCAGGTGCGAGCGATAGAACAAAAGTGCCACCACCGGCTGCCCGGCCGTCCATTCGGCCTGCCAATCGACAAGCTGGGCACTGGCAAGGCGCGGGTGATAAACAGCCGTACGCGGCAGCGGTTGCGGTTCAGTCCACGGGTAATCGCGGCCCAGCCATTGGCTGGCCATGCAGTGAAACAAATCCAGTGCATTCTGCATGCCGCCCTGACGCAAGAACTGCCAGAGCTGGTCGCGCTGCGCAGCAGGCACAGTGCTCAGGTCGCTCAGCTCGGGATCGGGACGGTCATCACCCGGCACCAGAATGACCTGCACGCCACGCGCTGCCAGCTCCATGAGCCGCTCGACGCCGTAACGCCAGTAGCCGATGCCGCCGTGCAGGGAAATCAGAATGACTTTGGCGTGGCGCAGCACCTCATCGACGTACAGGTCGACCGAGGCGTGATTCTGCACTTGCATCGGGTTGGCCAGACGCAGGCTGGGGTAGTCTTCGGGCAATTGCCGGGCGGCTTCGGCCAGCAGCGCCAGGCTGGAGTCGCCGCTGCAGAGAATCACCAGCTCGGCCGGGGTTTGCCCCATGTCGGCGATGCTGTCATCCGGGACGAAACCGCCGGGCTGGGTTCTCAGTAAATGCATGGGTCAGCCAGCAATCGCAGCGTTGAGCTGAGCGTGCAGCGCAACGGCGTCCAGTTCCTGGCCGATCAGCACCAGATGCGTGGCGCGCTCTTCGTCGGCACGCCAGGCGCGGTCGAAGTGCTTGTCGAAACGCGTGCCAACACCCTGGATCAGCAGGCGCATCGGTTTGCCTGGAATTGCCGCAAAACCTTTTACACGCAGAATGCCGTGTTGCACGACCAGTTGATTCAGCGCATCGAGCAGCACTTTCTCGTCAGCCTGGGGCAATATCAGGGAAATTGAGTCGAACGCGTCGTGATCGTGGTCATCATGATCGTCATCGTCGTGATGATCGTGGTGGGTCTTGCGCGCGTCGATGTGCAGTTCAGACTCGGCACCCACGCCCAGCAGAACACTGATCGGCAGGCGACCACTGCTGGCTTCAACCACCTTGACCGCAGGCGGCAGCTCTTCGGCGACTTCAGCGCGCACGGCGGCCAGCCCTTCGGCGTCGATCATGTCGGCCTTGTTGAGGATCACCAGATCGGCGCTGGCCAGTTGGTCGGCGAACAGCTCGTGCAGCGGCGATTCGTGGTCCAGGTTGGGGTCCAGTTTGCGCTGTGCATCGACCTGATCCGGAAAGGCTGCAAATGTACCGGCCAACACGGCCGGGCTGTCGACCACGGTGATCACGGCGTCAACCGTGCAGGCGTTGCGGATTTCCGGCCACTGGAAGGCTTGCACCAGCGGCTTGGGCAGGGCAAGCCCCGAGGTTTCGATCAGGATGTGGTCCAGATCACCACGCCGGGCCACCAGTTCGCGCATGACCGGGAAGAACTCTTCCTGCACCGTGCAGCACAGGCAGCCATTGGCCAACTCGTAGACGCGGCCGTTGGCTTCTTCTTCCGTGCAGCCGATGGTGCATTGCTTGAGGATTTCACCGTCGATGCCCAGCTCGCCAAACTCGTTGACGATCACCGCGATGCGTCGCCCTTCGGCGTTGTCGAGCATGTGCCGCAACAGCGTGGTCTTGCCCGAGCCGAGGAAGCCGGTAACGATGGTGACGGGAAGCTTGGCCAGTGTTTTCATCAGGTGCCCTTTGGCAATGCGGCGGGCAAACAGGACGAGAACCACGTGCACTGCACACGGATCGGATCGCCACCGGATCACCCCGCCCGGTTGTAGTGAGAATTCGCAGGCTTTTTGTCAGCCCGGTTCGAGGCAGGTCTCCTGGCTCACGGCAGCGTGTGGCGGGCGTTGAACACCTTGCCGACACACATTCATAGCGCCTTCCCGCCGCAGCAGTGGCTGTGCAATGAACATGACCGTTTACAGTTGCGGGGGCAGCTGCGGCATGTACCGCATTCCCGTCTTAGCTTCATGTCGTAACGCTTTACACATGAAGAACCTCGAACCGGCAAGGCTACGCAGTGACCGCAGGCAGGTCAATCGTTCAGATTGACGATGCCCCGCTGCCCATGCTCTCCTGTGCACCTTGTTTCGGGTGCCCCTCACGGGGTGAAACGGGAAACCGGTGCGCTCAACCTGTTGAGCAAGTCCGGTGCTGCCCCCGCAACGGTAAGCGAGAGAAGGTCTGATCCACTGTGCTCTGGCATGGGAAGGTGACCTTGAAGGTCTGAACGCACACGTGTTCAAGCCCCTCGCGAGCCCGGAGACCGGCCCGACATTTTTCCAATGACACACCCGCGGTGGGCGGGCGCAGTTGAAACCTCTGGCGTTCGTCAGCGGGTTCGCGCGCGCATGGCCCACTTGCCAACACTCAAGAGGGAACGCCATGTCCACCATCAGCAGCAGCCAGACGGCCGCTACCAGCTCAACCCAGACCCAGCGCCTGACCGCCGCCATCAGCGCTGCACTGCTGGGCGCGTGCCTTGTGTACTTCGCCGGGTTCTCGCACATTGCCGCTGTGCACAATGCGGCACACGACACCCGTCACAGCGCTGCCTTTCCTTGCCATTGAGCGTCATTGAGGACAACACAATGTTCAAGCGAATCGCACAGACCGCAGGGTTTACCGGGCTGTTGGCCGCCCTGCTGCTGACCTTGCTGCAAAGCTTCTGGGTCGTCCCGCTGATCCAGCAGGCAGAAACCTACGAGAAAGCACCTGCCGAACACGTTCACGAGCATGCCGACGGTGCCGTGGCTGAACACAGCCACGCGCATGACGAAGCAGCGTGGGAGCCGGAAGACGGCTGGCAGCGCGTGCTGTCCACCACCGGTGGCAACCTGGTGGTCGCCGTCGGTTTTGCCCTGATGCTGGCCGGGCTTTACACCCTGCGCGCACCGGGCCGCACGGCACAGGGCGCGTGGTGGGGGCTGGCCGGTTTTGCCGTGTTCGTGCTGGCGCCGACCCTGGGGCTGCCGCCTGAGCTGCCGGGCACCGCTGCCGCAGAACTGAGCCAGCGCCAGCTTTGGTGGATCGGTACCGCAGCGTCCACCGCTGCCGGGCTGGCCTTGCTGGTGTTTGGTCAGAACTGGCTGCTCAAAGTGCTGGGCGCGGCGATTCTGGTGGTGCCGCATGTGATCGGCGCACCGCAACCGCTGATTCATGAAAGCCTTGCGCCTGAAGCGCTGGAGTCGCAGTTCAGGGTCGCTTCGCTGCTGACCAACGCGCTGTTCTGGGTTGCACTGGGCCTGATCAGCGCCTGGCTGTTTCGCAGAAGCAATGTTCACACAGATAATGCCCACGCAAACCATGCCTGACCGCATCAGGCCTGAGCACTCGACCCTCCGCCCCGGCACGCCTCTGGTAGTCGGGCTGGGCTGTCGACGCGGTTGTTCGGCGGCCGCGTTGCGCGAGCTGATCGAGAACAGGCTTCGAGCGCTGGAGCTGGACCTGGGAAGCATCACCGCGCTGGCCTCAATCGATCTGAAAGACAAGGAACCGGGCCTGCTTGCACTGGCGGCGCAACTGGCTGTGCCGCTGGTATTTTTCAACGCCGCGCAACTGGTGGCCTGGGAGCTGCACCTGACCCACCGCTCCGCGCAAGTCTTTCAGACCACAGGCTGTCACGGTGTCGCCGAAGGATCGGCACTGGCCCTCGCCGCGCAGCTGGGCGACGGTACGGCGCGGCTGCTGATAGAGCGGCAAAAAACCACTCAAATGACATTTGCCTTGGCGTCCAGCCCGGCTGTGGGCGGATAATCGCGCCGCGCTCATTGACCCCGGAGTTTCCATTGACTGTCTATTTCATCGGCGCAGGCCCTGGCGATCCCGAGTTGATCACCGTCAAGGGGCAGCGCCTGATCCGCACCTGTCCGGTCATTATCTATGCAGGTTCGCTGGTGCCGCTCGCCGTGCTGGAAGGCCACCAGGCGGTGCAGGTGACCAACAGCGCGGAACTGCATCTGGAGCAAATAATTGATTTGATCAAGACCGCTCATGCGCAAGGCCAGGATGTTGCTCGTGTACATTCCGGCGACCCGAGCCTGTACGGTGCCATTGGCGAGCAGATCCGCCATTTGCGTGAACTGAATATCCCCTTTGAAATCATTCCGGGAGTAACTGCGACGGCCGCCTGCGCTGCGTTACTGGGCGTGGAGCTGACGCTGCCGGATATTTCGCAAAGCGTGATTCTGACCCGCTACGCCGACAAGACCTCAATGCCGAGCGGCGAAGAACTCGCCAGCCTGGCAAGCCACCGGGCGACCATGGCGATTCATCTGGGCGTGAATAACCTGCACAGAATCGTCGAAGAGCTGACCCCGCATTATGGCACCGACTGCCCGATTGCCGTGGTACACCGCGCCAGTTGGCCGGATCAGGACTGGGCAATAGGTACGCTGGCAGACATAGAGGAAAAAGTGCGAGCCAAAGGCTTTCGCCGCACCGCACTGATCCTCGTCGGCCGCGTACTGGCCGCCGACACATTTGGCGAATCCTCGCTGTACCGGGCCGGGCATGCGCACCTGTTCAGGCCCAAGTAACGCTCGTTCGCAGGCTCGCCGTTTGTGTGAGTGGCCGGGGCGGCCGATCCGCGTTACTCACGAAGGGGCCGGTGCAGCCTCTGAGATCTACTGATCACCGATCGTCAGCCTTCGCGAGCAAGCGAAGCGTCGCCCGGCTCGCGCTCAGGCACTCACATCGCTTACCTGATCAAGCAGCCACCTCATACAACTTCGGCGCTAGCACCTCGCCGCTCTCCAGGCTTTTGCGCAGGATCTCGGCCTGCAATGCAGCAGCCTTCATGGCGGCTTCTTTGATGTGACCATAACCGCGAATCTTTTCCGGCAGGCGTGCCAGGCTCAGCGCCGTATGGCGGCTCTGCGTCTGGAGATGCTGCAGGATAACTTCGACATCGCCAACATAACGATCAATCAGCGCCCTCTCCTGCTTGCGCTCCAGGCTGCGACCGAACGGGTCGAACGCTGTGCCACGGAGGAATTTGAATGTCGCCAGCACATCGAACGCGCGCAGCATCCACGGCCCGAAACTGCGTTTGCGCGGTTGACCGTTGTGCGGGTCACGCTTGGCCAGCCAGGACGGTGCCAGGTGAAACTCCAGTCGATAATCACCCTCGAACTGCGCCTCCAGCTGGCGGGTGAAGTCGCCGTTGCTGTACAGCCGCGCCACCTCGTATTCGTCCTTGTAAGCCAGTAGCTTGAAGTAGTTGAAGGCCACAGCTTCGGTCAGCGTCGGCTGCTGACCGGGAAACACTCGTGATTCCGCCTCCTGTACCCGTTGTACCAGCCCCAGATAACGCTCGGCGTACGCGCTGTTCTGGTACTGCGTCAAGGCGGCAACGTTGCTTTGAATGCGTTGATCGAGATCCATCTGCTGCGGCTCGCTGACCTGCGGTTGCGGGTTGACGAACGCCTCGACGGCGGCAGGGTCATGCGCCGTGCGACGCCCCCAGAGAAACGCCTGCTGATTGAGGTTGACTGCCACGCCATTGAGCTCGATCGCCTTTTCGATGGCCGCCGAAGTCAGGGGAATCAGGCCCAGTTGAAACGCATAACCGAGCATGAACAGGTTGCTGGCAATGCTGTCGCCCATCAAACGGGTTGCCAACGAAGTGGCTTCGACAAAATGAGTCTTATCGGCACCGACGGCATCAATAATAGTCTGCTTCATCGCCTCGGCCGGGAAAACGGCATCCGGGTTGCGTGTGAATTCAGCGGTTGGCGTTTGCTGACTGTTGATCACCGCATGGGAAATTTTGCTGTCGAGCTTGGCGATTGCATCGGGGCCTGCGGCAACCAGCAGATCGCAACCCAGCAACAGGTGCGCCTCACCGGAGGCAATGCGCACCGCGAACAGGTCTTCCTGACGCGCAGCAATGCGGATATGGCTGACCACCGGACCGAACTTTTGCGCCAGCCCGGCCTGGTCCAGCACGCTGCAGCCCTTGCCTTCCAGATTAGCGGCATAACCGAGCATCGCCCCGACCGTGGTCACGCCAGTCCCGCCGACGCCGGGCAGCAGAATGTTGAACGGCCGCTCCAGCGATGGCAGCACAGGCTCCGGCAGACGCGCGAATGCCTCGACCTGTTTGGGCACCACAGGCTTACGCAATTTGCCGCCATGCACGGTGACGAAACTCGGGCAGAAACCCTCGATGCAGCTGAAATCCTTGTTGCAGGCACTCTGGTCAATTTCCCGCTTGCGGCCCTGAGCGGTTTCCTTGGGCAGCACCGACAAACAACCGGATTTGACCCCGCAATCACCACAGCCTTCGCACACGGCCGGGTTGATCAACGCGCGTTTTTCCAGATCGGGCAGGGTGCCGCGTTTGCGCCGGCGACGCTTTTCAGTCGCGCAGGTCTGGTCGTAGATGATCACCGAAACCCCTTTGAACTCACGCAGTTCGCGTTGCACGCTGTCCAGGTCGCGTCGGTGATGAAAGGTGGTAATTGAAGCGAAATCTTTCCGGCTCGGGTATTTGTCCGGCTCGTCGGAGACCAGTGCAATACGCTGTACGCCCTCGTTGAACACCTGGCGGCTCAACTGATCGACGCGCAGCACGCCGTCTATAGGCTGACCGCCCGTCATGGCCACCGCATCGTTGTAGAGAATCTTGTAAGTAATGTTGACCTTGGAGGCCACCGCCGCACGCAACGCCAGGTGCCCGGAGTGAAAATAGGTGCCGTCGCCGAGGTTTTGGAACACGTGGGGGGTTTCAGTGAAGGGCGCCTGGCCGATCCAGGTCACGCCCTCGCCGCCCATCTGCGTGAAGGTCTCGGTTTCGCGGTCCATCCAGATGGTCATGTAGTGGCAGCCGATCCCGGCCAGGGCACGACTGCCCTCCGGCACTCGGGTCGAGGTGTTGTGCGGGCAGCCGGAGCAAAAATGCGGGGTGCGCAAGGTATTGAACAGCGGCGCCTGAAGCGCCCTTTCCTTGTCGCTGAGAAATTGCAGGCGTGCTTCGATCTGCGGGCTGCTGTAGAACGGCGCCAGACGTTTGGCGATGACCCTGGCGATCATTGCCGGCGTCAGCTCGCTGAGGTTCGGCAACAGCGAACGGCCTTGCTCATCGAACTCGCCGACCACCACCGGACGACGATCCACCGGCCAGTTATAAAGCTGGCCGGTCAGTTGGTCTTCGATGACGCTGCGTTTTTCCTCGACCACCAGAATCTCATCCAGCCCCTCGGCAAAGTCATGCACCGACACGGGTTCAAGTGGCCAGCTCATGCCGACCTTGAGCACACGAATGCCCACCTTGTCGCACAGCTCCTGATCGATACCCAGCTCTTCCAGCGCCTGACGCACGTCGAGATAAGATTTGCCGGTGGTGATGATGCCCAGCCGCGGTTGCGCAGAATCGATGACCACCTTATTGAGCTGATTGGCGCGGGCGAAAGCTCTTGCGGCATAAATCTTGTACGTATTGAGCCGCGCTTCCTGGGCCAGCGGTGGGTCAGGCCAGCGGATATGCAGGCCGCCTTCTGGCAGCACGAAGTCTTCCGGGATGTGCGTCTTGATGCGCAGCGGATCGACTTCGACGACAGCAGACGAATCGACGTTTTCGGCAATGGTTTTCATCGCCACCCAGCACCCGCTGTAGCGCGACAGCTCCCAGCCGATAATGCCGTAGTCGAGAATTTCCTGAACGTTGCTCGGGTTGAGCACAGGGATCATCGACGCGATGAACGCGTGTTCGCTCTGGTGGGCGATGGTCGAGGATTTGCAGCCATGGTCATCGCCCGCAAGAATCAACACGCCGCCTTTGGGCGCGACCCCGGCCGAGTTGCCGTGTTTGAACACATCACCGCAGCGATCCACCCCCGGACCTTTGCC
Source organism: Pseudomonas sp. CFBP2511 (assembly GCF_030209255.1). Taxonomy (NCBI): domain Bacteria; kingdom Pseudomonadati; phylum Pseudomonadota; class Gammaproteobacteria; order Pseudomonadales; family Pseudomonadaceae; genus Pseudomonas; species Pseudomonas sp. CFBP2511. Next base: position 12,926 of record NZ_JARVSI010000038.1, read on the forward strand.
ATACCACAGCGCAAACACGCCGTCGTACTTGCCGTGGGGAAAGAGATTGACCTGCTGGCTGCCCCAAACGGCCGTGGCCGCCAGTTCTTCGTTGATACCCGGCTGGAAATGGATGGCGTTCTGTTGCAAGTAGTCCTTGGCATCCCAGAGGCTTTTATCCAGATTGCCCAGCGGCGAGCCGCGATAGCCGGAAATGAAGCCCGCCGTGTTCAGGCCCTGCGCTTCATCGCGCTGCTTTTGCAGCATCGGCAGGCGGGTAAGCGCCTGGGTGCCGGTCAGGTACAGATTGCCGGTGGCAAGCCGGTATTTATCATCCAGACGAATATCAGCCAGGGACATGCGCGCACCTCTCTCGTTCTTGTCTTGTTCTTATTAGGCGTCAGGCCTTTGCGCCGGGACGGTCCAGCCCGGCAGCCTTGGCACTAGACTGCCTGTAGCAACGCGGCTTTTTCTTTCTAAATGCGTGCAAATCTGCTGATATTGAGCATGATTTTTTCGGCCATAACAAAAAACAAGGTCAATTCATGCAGCTTAAATTGAGCCCCATCGATCGCAGGATTCTTCGCCTGCTGCAACATGACGCCAGCCTCTCGGCGGCAGAAATCGCCGAACGTGTAGAGCTGTCGCAATCACCCTGCTGGAGGCGTATTCATCGGCTGCAGGAAGACGGCGTGATCGAGCGCACGGTCGCCCTGCTCAGCACGCAAAAACTCGGCCTGAGCATGACCGTCTTCGTCGAGGTCAAGCTGTCGGGGCATGGCCGGCGTTATCTGGCCGAATTCGAAGAGGCGATCATAGGCCACCCCGAGGTGCTGGAGTGCTACACGATGGCGGGCGGGATGGACTTCATGCTCAAGGTGGTGGCTCAGGACATCGCCAGCTATGAGCGCTTTCTGCGCGACCACCTGCTGCAATTGCCCCACGTGCACGAGGCGCATTCGAATATCGCCATGAGCACGGTGAAACGCACCACAGAGCTGCCGCTGGATTAGGCTGCGTCAGAAACGGGGAATGTTGCCGGGAGGGGGAACAATCCGCCAGACGAGCGCTGGCGGATTATTTATTTCGATGAGGGCAATAAAAACATTTGATTTTCAAATGATAATGATTATTATTGCGTCAGCGGTTCGCGAGAACCGCTGGATAACCTGGAAGTCTTAGGTCGGCTTCCGGATTATCTCCTCATCAGGCTAATCACGGTTTTTGACCCGGATTTTTTCCGGGTCTTTTTTTGGTTCGTTCTTTTGGTTTCCGCTACTTCAGGCTAATGAAGTGTGGGTGCTGCACATACGTGTGTTCAGCGATGGCGCGGATCATAGCAAAACAACCTTGATCAAGGTCATGTTTTCCGGCTGAAACCGGCTGGAATCAGCACATAAAACGTAAATGCTGCAATTTTTCACTTGAGAATGATTCTCGTATTCAATAGTCTATTCTCATCACGGATTACCTCTGTCAGCTCAAGGAAGAATCCCCCATGGAAGATCAGCGAGCGATACGCCATGAGTAATCAGCTCTCGTCCTTACTGCACCTGCCCGCCCGACTGCCTGATGCGCAGCCGACGCCTGAGTCGATCGAACTTGGCCAGCAACTGGGCAAACTGTCGCGCCGGACCCGGCAGATATTCCTGCTGAGCCGACTCGACGGCCTGCCGTACGCCGATATCGCGCGCTTCATGGACGTAGACGTCACTCGGGTAGAACGCGCCATGCTCAGGGCATTGGGCAAAACCCATCGCCAAACCACCGACGACGCCCGTGCCATTCAGGATCAGGCCAACCGCTGGTACGTGCACCTGCAAAGCCCCACTGCCACGGCCAGCGAGCGGATCGAGTTTCGTCACTGGCTCGATGCCGATGCAGCACACCTCTCGGCGTTTCAGAACAGCGAGCGCGTCTGGCGTCTGTTACAGGCACCTGCCGCACTGCTTGGCGCCAGCGGCTGGCATCGGCGCAAGCGCAGGGTTTATCTGGCCTGGTGCCTGCTCACGGCATTCATCTGCAGCCTGATGGTCACGGCCGAAGTCATCTCCTGAAAAGCGGATGAGCGTCGCAATGACGTTAACGTCGCGGCACATGAATTTTACGTCGCAGAGCCTGATGTCGATCGGTGTACAGTAGCGGCCTGACCAGGCATTTACAGACGCAGGCACCCTCTTGACTCTCACGATCAGCTCGGACTTCGACAGCGGCAATATTCAGGTGCTGGACAGCAGCGACCCGGCCCATATCAAGCTGGCAATCAGGCCCGACACGCAAAGCGCGCACTTTCAATGGTTTCATTTCAAGGTCGACGGCCTCAACGTGGGTCAAACCTATGGCTTGAGCCTGAGCAACGCCAGCGAGTCCACCTTCAACAGTGCCTGGAGCGGCTACAACGCCGTGGCCTCTTATGATCACAAACACTGGTTTCGCGTGCCGTCGGGTTTCGACGGCAAGGCGCTGAATTTCAGCCTTGTGGCCGATCAAGCGCAGGTCTGGTTTGCCTATTTCGAACCCTACAGCCGCGAGCGTCATGACAGGCTGATTGAGCAGGCGCAGGCAAACGCCGGCATGCAGCTGCTGGCGACCGGCAAAAGCATCGAAGGCCGCGACGTTCAGTTGCTGCGCAAAGGCGATGGCAGCGAAGGCAAGCGCAAGATCTGGTTCATCGCCCAGCAACATCCCGGCGAGCACATGGCAGAATGGTTCATGGAAGGCGTGATCGAGCGCCTGCAGCAAAAAGACGACACTGCGCTGCAGCAATTGCTGGCCAGTGCCGACCTCTATCTGGTGCCCAACATGAACCCGGACGGCGCATTCCACGGTCATTTGCGCACCAACGCAGCCGGCAAGGACCTCAACCGCGCCTGGCAGGACAGCACCGAAGCGCAGAGCCCGGAAGTCCTGTTCGTCAGGCAGCAGATGGAAAAATATGGCGTTGACATGTTTCTCGACGTCCACGGCGATGAAGAAATACCTCACGTATTCACCGCCGCCTGTGAAGGCAATCCGGGCTACACCGCACATCAGCGGCAGCTCGAAGAGCGCTTTCGCAGCCGTCTGAGCGAAGTCACTGTCGATTTCCAGACGGTTTACGGATACCCGCGCAGCGCGCCCGGCCAGGCCAACATGAACCTGGCGGCCAACGCCATCGGCGAACGCTACAAATGCCTGGCGCTGACCCTGGAGATGCCGTTCAAGGATCACGACAACGCACCAGACCCGCTCACCGGCTGGTCAGGCAAGCGCTCTGCGCAACTGGCCAAGGATGTGCTGAGCGTGCTGGCGCAGATGGTTGAAGAACTGCGCTGATCCACAGTGTCTCAAGCCGCCCGAAGCGCCCACTTACCTGGCTGGGGGAAGGTGGGCATTCTTTTTTCCGCCCGCTGCACGACGTACGATCAACCCCGCCAGCGCGATCAACGCCAGGGTGATCACCACCGCGCCGTAGACATTACTGGTCATCACCAGCCCCACCGAATGAGCAAAGTACCCGGCGATCAGTGCGGGTATGCAAAACGCCAGGTAACTGAGCACCAGAAACGCCGACATCAGCCCTGCCCGCTCATGGGCATGTGCCAGCGGCATGAGCATACGCAATGCACCGAGAAAGCTTGAGCCAAAGCCGATCCCCGCCACCACGGCACCGACGAAAAACAGCCACAGCGCCCCCAGATTGACCGCCAGCAGAATCACCGCCACACCAAGCGGCAGAAAGCTCGCGCCCACCCACAGCCCCAGCACCGGCTCACGTTGACGCAGGGTGAGAATCGCCAGCGCGCCGCTGAGTGTCAGCGCCGCAACAGCCAGCCCGCCATTGAGCGGCGAGGTCGAACCGGTCGCCGCTGCCAGCAGGGATGGGCTCAAGGACAGAAAGAAGCCGCCGAGCGCCCATGCCGCAATGTCCACCGGCAGCACCAGCCACAACATACGCCGCGCCTGTTGCGGCACGTGCAGCGACGGCTTGAGGGATTGCCAGACGCCCGGCTGGCGGCTGACGGTTTCTGCGACCCACCCGAGATAAATCGCCTGAATGACGAAAGCGGCCAGCAGAAAACAGTAAGCGAGCATCAAGGGCAGCGGCGCCCATTGCACCAGTAAAGCAGTCCCGAGTGCGCCGACCGCCATGCCGAGCATGGGCGAAATACTGTTGATCAACGGGCCTTTGGCTTGATCGCTGTCCAGCAACGCAGCCCCCAAAGCACTGGCCGCAAGACCCGTCGCAACCCCCTGTAGCAGGCGCGCCGCCACCAGCCAGGTCACGTCGCGGGCGAAAATGAACAGCAGCATCGAGACGATTTGCAACAGCAGTGCGCCGAAAATCACCGGGCGTCGCCCCAGGTAATCAGACAGCGAGCCGCCCATCAGCAAGGCAGCCAGCAAACTGAACGCATACACTGCAAAAATCAGGGTGAGCACGCTGGCAGAAAACCCCCACGCCTCCTGGTACAGGTGATAAAGCGGTGTGGGCGTACTGGACGCAGCAAAAAAGCACAGCGTGGTGAAAGCCAGAAACCCGAGATGGCTTCGCGCCGTCACTGTTTCATGTTCCGGGCCGCATGAAGCCTGATGGGATAACGAACGGGACATGAAGGCACTCTCCGTTGATGCAACCTGCTAAAGCCATAAATTAGCTTTTGCGGAGTGTGCGACTGCACCCAGCTTAAAGCAAATACTTTGTGTTAAGGTCCGCCGCATGGCTATCAAAGAAGCAGTACGCACCGGAGGCCGCAGCGCCCGGGTGCAGGAATCCATTCACCGCGCCGTTCGGGACTTACTCGAAGCGCATGATCGCGCGGCGCTCAGCGTGCCCATGATTGCGGCTCAGGCCGGCGTCACGCCGTCAACCATCTACCGCCGCTGGGGCGATTTGACCACGTTGCTGGCCGACGCCGCCATCGAGCGCCTGCGTCCCGATACGCCGATTGATCAAGGCAGCCTGCGTCAGGACCTGTTGAGCTGGAGCGAGATGTATCTGGACGAAATGTCCTCGGCACCAGGTCGGGCGCTGATGCGCGATGTGGCCGCCAGCACCTCGGGCTGTGTGGGCAAGTGCGCGGCAATGGTCCGTGAGCAATTGCAGATCATGATTGACCGCGCCACAGAGCGTGGCGAAGCCTCACCGACTGCGGACGATCTGATCGACGCCATCGTTGCACCGATGATCTACCGGATTCTGTATTCCGAAGCCGCGCCGACACTGGAACGTGTACACCAATGGGTAAACCGCTGCCTGGGCTGAAGCCACATGGCAGCAGCCAATGCCTGAAACTCCCGTTATGATGCGCGCCTTGTCCGATCAACGACCGAATCTATTCATGCATACCCTCGCAGACCTACGCGCCGGCAAGCTGGCAGGCATCAAACGGCTCGACCTCTCGTGTGGTCTGAGCGAATTCCCGGCCGAGATATTCGAGCTGGCGGACACCCTGGAGGTGCTGAACCTCAGCGGCAATTCACTGACGTCCCTGCCCGACGACTTGTGTCGCCTGACGCATCTGCGCGTGTTGTTTGCGTCGGACAACCCGTTCACCCATTTGCCCGAAAGCATCGGCCGGTGTCAGCAGTTGCGCATTGTCGGCTTCAAGGCCAATCGCATCGAACAGGTCAGCGCCGCAGCGTTGCCGCCACGCCTGCGCTGGCTGATCCTCACCGACAACCGAATCGAGTACCTGCCCGATGAACTGGGCCGCCGTCCTGACCTGCAAAAGCTGATGCTGGCCGGCAACCGGTTGCGCAGCCTGCCCTCCACCCTCGCTGATTGCCACAGGCTCGAGCTGCTGCGCATCGCTGCCAACCGCTTGACCGAACTGCCAGCATGGCTGCTGAGCCTGCCCGCCCTGGCCTGGCTCGCGTATGCCGATAACCCGCTGTGCGCCGAGCACCTGGCCGAGCCGATCCGCCCGATTGCGTGGCAACAATTGCGCATCGGGCAGCGCTTGGGCGAAGGCGCGTCCGGGGTCATTCAACAGGCGGTCTGGCGCAACGAAGACGACGAACGAACGGTAGCGGTCAAGCTATACAAGGGCAGCGTCACCAGCGACGGCTCGCCGCTCAATGAAATGGCCGCCTGCATCGCGGCAGGGCGTCACCAGCACCTGATCGAGGTGATTGGACAGATCACCGGGCATCCCGCTCAGCAAAACGGTCTGGTCATGGAGCTGATCGCACCCGACTTCACCAACCTTGCCGGCGCGCCCAGCCTGGAGTCCTGCAGCCGCGACGTCTATGCCAGCGATGCGCGCTTTTCGCTGCCGGTGTTATTGCGCCTGGCCACCGGTATTGCTGCGGTTACCGCGCACCTGCACGCCAATGGCATCACCCACGGCGATTTGTATGGCCACAACATTCTCTGGCAAGCCGATGGCGACTGCCTGCTGAGTGACTTCGGCGCGGCGTCATTTCACCCGTCGGCAGGCGCAGGCCAGGCGCTGGAGCGCATCGAAGCACGGGCTTTCGGTATTTTGCTCGGGGAGTTGCTGGAGCGTTGCGATGCAGCGCCGCAAGATCAGGACGTCATCGACGGCCTGCAAGCGCTGCAGACACTTTGCGTGCAGCCGGACAGCCAGCAACGGCCGTCACTGGCAGAGGTGCATCTGCACCTGCAGGCATGGAGCGCATGACGCGCTCCATAGCGTGAGTCAGCCCGCCAGACCGACGTACACGTTCTGTACGTCGTCATGGTTGTCGATGGCTTCAAGAAACGCTTCGACTTCGGCCATTTGCTCATCGCTCAGGCCATCCACGGTGCTTTTCGGGCGATAGCCCAATTGCGCGGACTGGACGGCGAAGCCGAATTGCGGGAGCGCCTTGCAGACGGCGTCCATGTCGGTAGGCTCGGTCAGGAACAGCGTCGCGCCCTCTTCACCCGGCTCACAGTCCTGAGCACCGGCCTCGATAGCGGCTTCATCGGCATCAGCGTCCGGCGCCGTGGGCACCGCTTCGATCATGCCCTGATACAGAAAATCCCAGGAAACCGAACCCGCAGCGCCCAACTGGCCTTTGCGAAACAACACGCGAATTTCCGAGACTGTGCGGTTGATGTTGTCGGTCAGGCACTCGACGATCACCGGCACGCGGTGCGGTGCAAAACCTTCGTAGGTCAGGCGCTCGAAGTTGACGCTCTCACCCAGCAAACCCGCGCCCTTCTTGATGGCACGCTCCAGAGTTTCGCGTGGCATCGAAGCCTTTTTGGCCTGCTCTACCACCAGGCGCAGACGCGAGTTCATGTCCGGGTCTGCACCTGCGCGGGCCGCGATCATGATCTCCTTGGACAGCTTGCCAAACGTGCGTCCCTTGGCATTCGCTGCCGCTTCTTTATGCTTGACCTTCCACTGTGCGCCCATGTCTGCTCTCTTGATTCGATAGGCACCTCGCCGCCTGCGCCTGCAAGACTGGCAGAGCGCGGCGCTGGCAAGGCGCTGAAAAAGGATTGCCGGCAAATACCCGGTCCGGCGCGGCGCATTTTATACGCGATCACGGCAGATGAAACCCCCGACGGGCACATTGCACAAACCAGCCTGTAGGGATGACCCTGTAGCGCTGACCTAACAGTCCTTGAAATCCGGCTGGCGCTTGTCGATAAACGCTTGCATGCCTTCTTTCTGGTCGTGACTGGCGAAGGCCGCATGGAACACCCGGCGCTCGAAGCGGATACCTTCGGCCAGACTCACCTCAAAGGCGCGGTTGACGCTCTCCTTGACCATCATCGCCACAGGCAGCGATTTCGCAGCGATGGTGGCGGCCACCGCCAGTGCTTCGGGCAGTAGCTGATCAAGCGGCAAGACGCGAGACACCAGACCGGCACGCTCGGCTTCATGCGCGTCGATCAGGCGGCCAGTCAGGCACATTTCCATCGCCTTGGCCTTGCCGACCGCGCGGGTCAGACGTTGCGTCCCGCCCATGCCCGGTAACACGCCGAGGTTGATCTCCGGTTGACCAAACCTGGCGTTTTCGGCAGCCAGAATGAAGTCACACATCAGTGCCAATTCACAGCCACCGCCCAGCGCGAAACCGGCCACGGCCGCGACCATCGGTTTACGCCGCGCGGCCACGCGGTCACTTTCACGAAACAGGTCATCGAGGTAGATCTGCGGGTAAGAGAGCTCGACCATTTCCTTGATGTCAGCCCCCGCAGCGAAGGCTTTTTGCGTGCCGGTCAGCACGATACAGCCAATGGCGCTGTCCGCCTCGAACTGGTCAAGCGCGTGGTTCAACTCGTCGATCAGACGGACATTCAGTGCGTTCAGGGCCTTGGGACGGTTCAAAGTAACCAGCCCGACGCTGCCTACAATCTCACTGAGGATTGTCTCGTAATCCATTGATAAATATCCATTTAATGAAAGCATGCGATAAACGCAGATTAAATATAATCAGCTTTAATTATTATCTATAAGCTATTGATTAATAAACCAATTCAATAGCAACGGCGGTCCCTTCACCACCACCGATGCAGATTGCTGCCAACCCACGCTTGAGCTGCCTGCGCCGCAAGGCTGCCAGCAACGTGACAATGATCCGCGCGCCCGAAGCCCCTATCGGGTGACCCAGTGCACAGGCGCCGCCATTGACGTTGACCTTCTCATGCGGGATACCCAGCTCGCTCATTGCCACCATTGGCACGACTGCGAATGCCTCGTTGATCTCGAACAGATCGACGTCATCCAGTGCCCAGCCTGTCTTGCCCAGCAGGCGCTGAATGGCCCCGATGGGCGCTGTCGGAAACAACCCGGGCTGGTCAGCGAACGCTGCGTGGGCGTGGAATATAGCCAACGGCTGCAAGCCTCGGCGCTGCGCTTGTGACTGACGCATCAACATCAGCGCCGCTGCGCCATCGGAGATGGAGCTGGAGTTGGCTGCCGTGACCGTACCGCCGTCGCGAAACGCCGGTTTGAGTGTCGGGATCTTGTCTGGACGCGCCTTGGGCGGCTGCTCGTCATGGGTGATGTGCCTGGATTCCTTGCCCACCGTGACCTGCACCGGAACAATCTCGGCATCGAAGTGCCCGTCGGTGATAGCCTGCTGCGCGCGGGCCAGTGATGCCAGAGCGAACGCGTCCTGCGCTTCGCGGCTCAAAGCATGGCGCTGAGCACAGTCTTCGGCGAAGGTGCCCATCAGTCGGCCTGGCTCATAGGCATCCTCAAGGCCGTCGAGAAACATGTGGTCCAGCACCTTGCCGTGCCCCATGCGATAACCGCTGCGCGCGCGGTCGAGCAGATAAGGCGCATTGGACATGCTCTCCATGCCCCCGGCCACCACCACAGTGGCAGCGTCGGCCATCAGCAGATCATGGGCCATAATGGCGGTCTGCATCCCCGAGCCGCACATCTTGTTGACCGTGCTGCACAACGTGCCGGTGCTCAACCCTGCACCCAAGGCCGCTTGCCGGGCAGGCGCCTGGCCACAACCCGCCGGCAGCACGCAACCAAACAGCACGTGCTCTACGTCACCCGGGGCAATGGCGGCGCGTTCGACGGCGGCACGGATGGCAATCGACCCCAGCCGGGTCGCGCCAAGGCTCTGCAAGTCGCCCTGAAAACCACCCATGGGCGTGCGCGCTGCGCTGACAATGACCACAGGGTCGTGATGAGGGATTGTCCTCTCGATGGACATGGCTATCTCCAGTCTTGTTTTTATTTGATCGTTTGAATCATCAACCTGCGGCGGCAAGGACGCAATGGTTGCAGCAAGCAGATTAGCGGTTATCTGCATATCGCGCGCAACGTTACGAATCTCTCACCGGCAGCGAGGTCTGACTGTTATTGCACCTTGACGCTGGAGCCCACGAATGTCGCTACGCCCTTTTCGCGCCTTGCTCGCCGGCCTTCTCGTTCTGAGCCTGAGCGCCTGCGCGCTGATCCCTCATCGAGATCCACTGACCATCAATGTCGTCGGTATCGAACCTATTCCCGGACAAGGGCTGGAACTGCGCATGGCGGTCACGCTGCGGGTACAGAACCCGAACGAAACCGAGATCAACTACAACGGCGTAGCGCTGGACCTGGACGTCAATGGCAAATTACTTGCCTCAGGCGTGAGTAACCAGAAGGGCACCGTAGGACGCTTCTCCGAGGCAGTGCTGGTGGTGCCGGTCAGCGTGTCGGCATTTGCCGCCTTGCGCCAGGCACTGGGGCTGACGCAAAGCCAGCGCCTCGATAACCTGCCCTACACGCTGCGCGGCAAGCTGGCCGCAGGCCTGTTCGGCACACTGCGTTTCAGCGACAGCGGCACACTGGACCTGCGCCAGGCAGAGGGTGACCCGTTCTGACTGCCTGCAAGCGGTGAATAGCAGAACCGCAGGGCGAGCAGGGTCATAAACAAGTACCGTCATTAACAGGTCCGAGAACGCTGGCATGCTTGCTGCTTGGTTCCGGCAACCTGTGTTTTCGCCCCTCATGCTCAAGGAAGACCTGCCAATGATGCTGTGCAAGCTGTCAGCAAATCGCCGCGCCCTGCCTCTTTCCCCTCTCCTGTCTCTCATAACGCTGCTCGCGCTGCTGCTTGGCGTGGCGATTTCACCCGCATGGGGCGCCGATAAAAGCGCCAAGCGCGGCATCGCTTATGACATCGCCCAGCCTGCCGACTTGAGCGCGTTATCGGCAGGTGTGAGCTGGTGGTACAACTGGAGCCCGAAACCGCATGACCGCCTGGCGTCCTACGATTACGCCTCGATGTATGGCGTGGACTTCATTCCGATGGTCTGGAACGACAACGTCGATGACGGCCAGTTGAAACTCTATCTGCAGGCACACCCAGCCATTCGCTACCTGCTGGTCATCAACGAACCCAACCTGCTGGACCAGGCCAACATGACGCCCGAGGCCGCTGCGCGCTTCTGGCCAAGGCTGGAACAGATCGCGACGCAGACCGGGGTGAAGCTGGTAGGCCCGGCCATGAACTGGGGAACCATGTCGGGTTACGGCGACCCGGTGGTGTGGCTTGACGCCTTTTATGCCGCGTATCGATCGATGAATCAGAATCGCGACCCGCGCATCGACTACCTGGCTTTTCATTGGTACGACTATGGTCTGGCGGGGATGCTCGACAGGCTGTCACGCTACGGAAAACCCGTTTGGGTCACAGAATTCGCCAATTGGCATGGCCTGGACGACGGCATGCAGATTGATTCGGTAGAAAAGCAAAAGCAGCAAATGGCCAATATGGTTGCCACACTCGAAGGGCGCGCAGACGTGTTCAGGTATGCCTGGTTTACCGGGCGCATGACTCAGGACCCTCATTTCTCCAGCCTGTTGAGCAACGAGGGCACACTCACCGAGCTGGGTCAGTACTACCTTTCGTTGCCGTACAGCCAGTGAAGTTCGCGCCTGAAGATGACGCAGGTCAGCGAGTGACGCCGGCACCTGCGTCCATCAAGGACGCTGCGCCGATCTCGGTCAGGCCGCTGATCAGATGCTGGGTGTAGGGGAATGATCGATCGGGTTCGAGGGTTTTGACAGAGGTCAGCAACCCCTCCCTGACCAGCGTGTCGACCGTTGTTACGCAAACACCGATGGCAGGGACGCTGGGTTGCGACCGCACCAGCTCCCTGTAGATCTGACCGAACGTCAGCTTTCGACGCTGACCACCGCACAGTCGCTTGACGGCACCCAGGACCACACGTTCGATCCGGTTATATTCGTTGCTCACCACACCCGCCTTGAAATAGCGTAACTGACCGTCAATAAAACTGATGCTCACTATAAAACAGCAAACCGCCCTCTCTTTGAAAAATCAATAGTAAACCCATTGATTTCCATGCCGCACTTTACCTATATAAAAACTGGACACAGCCGCTATCCGCACTTCAATAATCGAGCGTTTATTATTATTGAAAGACAATCAAAAATTGCCATTTCAGTCAGGATGCAAAGCTTACCAGACCACTAAACCTAACAACAGTTAGGTTTATAAAAAAGAGAGAAATAAAAATAAAAAGTCACTATCGAGCTATAAAAATCCAAAAAATCAAAAAATATTGGTAAAAAAAGCCAATCACAGATCAAAATCAAAAAAATATTCCGGCTACAATCATCAAAAAACAGCAGCATGGCCAACTGATATCATTTATTAAACCGAGCGATGCGAATACTTTATCGCTCAGTGAACTTCTTAGTGTTGCGCTGGACTTAACACTCGGCCACGCCGCTGTGCCATTGCAATAACCCTCAGTTTTATTCTGTCACCCTCAATCGAGATGCAATCGATGAATAGATCCATGCTGTCTGTTTTCAGCGCAGTACTTGTGTGCGCGCAAAGTGTCTCCGCGCTGGCAGCGGACTCGACTTCCACGGCCGGTGCCGCTGCCGCCAGTCAACAGATCCGGGTGCAGGTGGAAGCGAAGCGCGACCAGTTGTCCGGCGCTGACAAGATCAGCCCGACGGCGCAGAAAAGCTCCTCCACCCTGCTCGATACGCCGGTGGACACCGACGATGCACCTGCGCAGGCACAACGCCCATGAACAGTTCTAATCAACCTTTCGCATCGACCAGAAGGACACTTGCCGTGTCAGCGTTCAAACAGACCCTGGGCCTGAGCCTGCTGACGTTCAGCGTCATGCAGGCCAACCTCGCGCTCGCCGCAGTGACACCGGCCACCGGCAACGCAGTCGAAGCCCGCGTCAGCTCGATTCTCGACAACATGAATCAGTCCGAGAAGATCAACTTTACCCGCGTGAATGACGGGCACATGATCCCTTCTCTGCTCAAGTGGGGCATCAAGGGCACCGTGGCGTATGACTCGTCGATGGGCGTGCACGTCAACAACGCCACCTTTGGCGCGCAGTACCCGTCGCAGTCCGCGCTGGCTGCCACCTGGAGCATCAACCGGGCCAAGGAATTCGGTCTGGCCATTGCCTACGAGACGCGTATTTCCGGTGGCCAGCAGATGCTCTCGCCTGGCGCAAACCTGTACCGCACCCCGTACAACGGCCGCTCGGCAGAGTACGTCAGTGGCGAGGACCCGTTCCTCGGCGCGGTCATGGCACCGGCCATCGTCAACGCCATTCAGGCGCAAGGCATTCAGGCCAGCGGCAAGCATTACCTGGCCAACGAGCAGGAAGCCAATCGCCAGGCCGTCGACGTCAAGGTCGATGAGCGCACCCTGCGCGAACTGTATTTGCCGGGCTTCGAGTCGATGGTCAAGAACGCCAACGTGGCGTCGATCATGTGCGGTTTCAACAAGGTCAATGGCGACTACGCGTGCGAAAACCATCACCTGATCACCGAGGTGCTCAAGGGTGAATGGGGCTATCAAGGCACGGTAATCAGTGACTTCAACGCCATTCACGACGCATTCAAGGGCGCTTGGGCCGGCACCGACATCGATATGCCGTCTGGCCTGCAATTCACCGAAGCCAAGCTGCTGCCTTACCTGTGGAGCGGGCAACTGACCCAGAACGTGATCGACGACAAGGTCAAGCGCAACCTGCGGGCCATCGTCAGCTACGACTTCCAGGAAAACCTTAATACCGCCAAGACCCTGGACCACCCCGAGTACGGCATGCGCGCAGCGCTGAATACCGCGCGTGAGTCCATCGTTCTGCTGCGTAACGAAAACACTGCGGCGGGCAAACCGCTGCTGCCACTGGCGCGCTCGGCGAAGATCGCCGTGATCGGCAACTGGGCACATGAAACACCTGCGTCACCATTCGGCACGGCCAACTCGCCGCCCAACAGCTACGTCACCGAACTGAGCGGCCTGCAGCAACTGGCGTCCAACAGCACCGACGTCACCTACCTCCCGGAAATGAGCCTGAACCCGGCGAATTCGACCTGGTATCAGCCAGCCACGGGTAACAACAGCATCAGCAATTCCGGGGTTAAAGCCGAGTATTTCTCCAACACCAGCTTTTCCGGCGATCCGGCACTGACGCGCGTCGAGCCAGGCGTAAACCTGAACTGGGCCACCGGCACCAACGTCACCAATGCGGGCAGCACGGCCGTGTCGGGCTTCAGCCCTTCAGCCGGTGCCTTCTCGGCTCGCTTCACGGCGACCATCAAGCCGACTGTCTCGGGCGCACAGGTGTTCAAGGTTCGCGCCGATGGCCCTTACAAGCTGTGGGTCAACGATGAGCTGGTACTGCAGAGCGATGGCGTGCCTTACTCAGGCGACGTCGTGAACGCGCTGACAACGTCGGGGAAAACTGCTGCATTGAGTGCTGGCAAGACCTACACCGTAAAACTTGAATACCAGCGCATTCAGGGTAATTTCATCCCTGTGCTGGGCGGCCTGACCGGCGTGCAGATGAGCTGGGCGTCGTTGCGTCCGCCGAAGGATCTGTCGAGCTACGATGCGGTCGTGGTTGCCACCGGCACTACGTCTGAAAACGAAGGCGAAGGTTCTGACCACGGTTTCGATCTGCCTGACCAGCAAGCAGAGCTGATCAGCTACGTCACCAAGGCCAACCCCAATACCATCGTGGTCATGCATGGCGGTGGTGTGGCCAACATGCAACCATGGGCGAACAAGGTCGGCGCGACGCTGCAAGCCTGGTTCCCGGGTCAGCAAGGCGGGCAGGCTCTGGCCGAGATTCTGTATGGCAAGGTCAACCCGTCGGGCAAACTGCCGATCACCATCGACAAGAAAATCGAGGATAACCCAAGCTACGCGTCCTACCCGGACCCGGCGGCCTATCGTGGCGACAATGCTCTGACCGAAATGACCTACAGCGAAGGCCTGTACATGGGTTATCGCGGTTATGACAAGAAGCACGCCAAGCCGCTGTACCCGTTCGGTTACGGGCTGTCCTACACCTCGTTCAGCTACAGCGACCTCAAGCTGTCGACCAACGTGCTGACCCCGGGCGCGACGATTGACGTCAAGTTCACCGTGACCAACACCGGCGACAAGGCAGGCTTTGAAGTGGCACAGCTTTACGTGCAACCGGTAAAACCGGCTGTAGACCGTCCGGAGAAAGAGCTCAAGGGCTTTACCAAAGTCTATTTGCAGCCCGGTGAGAGCAAGACGGTCAGCGTGCCGATCGACTCGCGTTCGCTGGCCTACTACGTCGACAAGACCGCAAGCTGGGACGTTGACGCCGGCAAGTTCAAGATTCTGGTGGGTGCAGATTCGGAGAACCTGACCCTCGACCGGACCCTGATTACCCTGTACCCGGAAAAGCTGACCACCCGCGACAGCAACCCGCTGCCGTTGCCACTGCGCAAGGCAGTACAGGTCAGCGCGGCACAGACGTACTGATCCACCCTTCAAGGCTCAGGGATGAGCCTTGATATCCCTTCCCAGACGCTGCACGTAAACCTCGAACACCGCCATGACATCCACGTCGTCCGGGCTTCTGAGCCACTGAATCTGCAAACCGTCCATGACCGAGAAGATTTCCTGGGCCAGGGCTTTCACGTTGATGTCCGCACGAACCTCCCCTGCTTCTATCAACGCGTTCAGATGACCGCGGGCATGCTCGTGGGTCATCTGAAATCGCTCACGGTGCCATGAACAGGCCGGGTGTGAAGGTGAGAGGCTTTCGGTGTTCATCAACAGCGCTGCCTGGCACTCATCGGCATTTTCGACGCTGAAGCTCATGCTCAGTTTGAGAAACTTCAGAAACCCGTCAAGCGTCAGTTCGGTGACCATGTCCTGAAACCTGGACGTGACCCGCTGATCCCTTCGCTCCAGCAACGCGCTGAGCAGCGCTTCCTTGTTGGGAAAGTGATGCAACAAGCCAACCGTCGTGATGCCGGCCAGCAGCGCAACCTCGCGCATCGATGCACTCGAGTAGCCGTCTCTGGCGAACACCACCGTGGCGGCGTCCAGCAAGGCCTTTCTGCGCATGTCGCCCTTGGGCGCCCGGCGTCGCTTGGGCGCTACCGATGCTTCGGATTCATTCCCTGATTCTTCGATGACCATAAAAACCTGATTACGCCTTGATTCAATGTGCCTGGGCGTTCATGCCCCCGGCCCTGCCGGTAAAAAACCGCTTTGCTGTCAGCGAGGCCGTAGCGATCGAGATCAGTGCAATGACCGCATTGCCGGCAAACATGCCAGGCAACGCGCCACTGCTGCCGAACCAGTGCGTGCCGGCCAGCACGAACGGCACTGTACCTGCTGTCGCTCTGAGCCAGGCGAACACCGCCACCCACCATGACTTTTTCATGGTGATGAACACGGCAATGGCGACAAAATCCAGCCCTATCACCACCCAGAGACCGCCGCCCCACCAGCAGAATGCAATGAATACCGCGCGGGCTTCGGCGCCGAGCTGGTACAGATCGGCAATCATGCCGCCGCACAGTATCAACACCAGCCAGACGGCCAATCCGTAAAAGACCACCATGCGCCGGCTGAAGACGATGGCCGAACGGACCCGATCATCCCGATTGGCACCGATATTCTGCCCAAGCACCGGAGCCAGTGCACCGGGCAGTGCAAAAAAAGCGCAGTAGGAAAATTGCAGGACCCGGTCCAGCACGGTCATGGCGGCCAGCGCTGAAGTGCCGAACGTAGACAGCGATGCAACAAGATAAGCCAGACCGACAGGCGTCGCCAGGTTTGCGGCCATTGCCGGAAGAGCGAGCCGGAAAGTACGCCCGGCATGCAGGCGCAACAGCTTGAGGTTGCGCGTGAACACCAGCCCTATGCGACGGCGAACCCAATACACGCCGATTGAGGCGGAAACGCCGGCCGACACCGCAAATGCAATGCCTGCGCCCTTCAGGCCCAGATCCAGAACAAAAATGAACAACGGGTCGGCGATCGCCAGCGTGGCAGCGGCTGACAGCACCACGGCCAGCGCCCGACGGTTATCACCGGTGGTTCTGAGCATCTGCGCCGACATCTGCATAACCGCCTGTAACACGGTAAACGGCAGGGTCAGCCAGATGAAGCTGCGCGCCGCGTCATAAGTGGCGGCCTCGGCCCCCAGCCAGTGAGTGATCGGCACCACCAGCGCTAACTGCAGCGCAGCGCCCAGACCCGAGACCATGACGACCATCAGCATAAGGCTGGCGGTGAGTCGCGGCACAGACCTGGCGGCCCGGTGGCCTATGCGCTCCGACAGCACCGCTGCTGCTGCGATGATCAGGCCGGTGGTCAGTGCCGAGTTGAAAAAAAGCAGCACCTTGGCGATGCCCACCGCAGCCAGAAGCACCGGATCGTGCAGCATCGAGACATAGACCAGCGTCAGAATGTCGACGAGAAATATCGCAAACAGGCTCAAGGCGCTGGTACTGGCGGTCACAACGATGTGCTGCGCTACGCTGCCTTGGGTAAATCTCGCGCCGGCGTGGGCCATCAATGTTTCTCAAAAGGCCTGACGAGCCCCGAATACAGGGCTCAAACCATGATAATGATCGTCTGTCGCGTGGCTATATCTTCAGCGGCCATCGTTTACAGGGCTATCGGGTAGCCGCCATCAGACGATTCACTTCGCTGCGCACCATGTTGGCGTACTCCGGCGGGCTCATCGTATCGAGTTCGGAGCGTACCCATTCGGACCATTTGCCCTTGCGCTTGGCGCGCTCACCCATAAGGCGCGCGGCCTCGCCCTTGGCTTTGCCCAGATTGCTCTGCCAGAGGTCGAACAAACGGGATTTTTCGTCTTCGAGAGCAGTACGTTCAGGGAGCGGCCGATTGGCCAGATTGAAGCTCATGACAGTCACCTACGGCTAAAAACGGCTGCATCTTACACCGGTAAGGGGCTTTGCCTGCAGAGTCTTGCGTCAGGTCATTCAAGCAAGTGCAACTTTTCAGGATGCGCGAGACTCCATTGATCACTATTGCCATCACTTGAAAGGAAAAATGCCATGGCTCGTAAGACCTCTGCTCAAAATGCTGCCGATCAGATCAAGGATCAGGCATTCAGCGACCTGCAGGCGCTGATCGAAGAATCAGACAAATTGCTCAAGGAAAGTGCCGCACTGGTCGGCGAAGAAGCTGAAACGCTGCGCGCGCAGTTGAGTGTCAAGCTCAAGCAGGCACTGGACTCGATGGCCAGCGTACGTGACCGCACCAAGCCGGTTGTAGAAGCGACCGAGACTTACATCGGTGGCCACCCTTGGCAGACCGTGGCTATTTCTGCAGGCTTCGGTCTGGTAGTAGGCCTGTTGCTGGGTCGTCGTTGATCGAACTGCAGCCTTGAACGACAAAGCGGGCCTCATTGCAGGCCCGCTTTTTTATTTCAGATGCTCAAGCAGATGACCAGCCCAGCAACACCATGACCTGCAACAGGTCAGCGAGTGTGTTGCACCACTGACGGTTGTGCAAAGCGGTGGGACTTGGTCACTTTGGCCTGCAGCGCCACCCGCTGCTCCTCGGCCTGGGCCTGGCTTTCATAAGGCCCGATCAACAATTGCTGTTTGCCGTCGATGTCCACGATGACCGGCGCATAGCTGCGCTCGAGCAACCAGGCACTGGTGTCGCTGACCGCTTCACGCGAGTTCATCTGGATGAACCACTGTGGCGTAGAGACCGGAGCAGTGCTTGCCGCGTCCTGGGCTTTTTCTCTGGCGGGCGCACGAGAATTGCCTGCATCACACCCGGCCAGGGCCAGTATCGCCATCATCATTACCGTCTTGCGCACGTAAGTCTGCTCCTCGTCTGAAGTGGCGCGAGTCTAGCACTCCCGCGCGCCCTGTTGAGCGACTGTGTCGAGGTGTCGCACGCACGGCAAAATACTGCCACAGCTCAGGCAATACGGGCCTGCCGAACAGATGGCCAGGTTTTACGATGACCGGCGATCATGTAATCAGATATTTCGTTGCACGTTAACGTTACACACAGTGTCAAAAGTGTTGCGACCATGTTGATCGATGGCTTGCCGCCATCGGTGCATTAGTACAGGAGTTCATCATGTGCGACGACCGAAACCCCCTGCATTGTTTCATTCCGCCTTACATGCTGGAGCGTATGGCGCAGTCCCCCAAGAACCTGATCAGCGCCAGAGCCATTGCCAACCTGACCAGCAGCTCGGCGTTCCTTGCCTCTCGCCTTTCTGCGCGAGCCATGCCATCCATGCACGCTATCAAGTCGCCGGATGGCAAAAAACACCGCGCGATTCACGACGCCAAAGGTACTGACGATCTTCCCGGCGTTATCGTCCGCAAAGAGGGCCAGGCACCGACCGGCGACAAGGCTGCAGACGAAGCCTACGATGGCTCCGGCGATGTCTACGACTTCTATGCGCAGCTCTTCGAGCGCAATTCACTGGATGACAATGGCATGTCACTGGTGTCGACCGTGCATGTCGCCGAAGTCGACTTCAATGGCGACCACGTGCCCCTGAGCAATGCCTATTGGAATGGCAGCCAGATGGCGTACGGCGATGGCGATGACCTGGTCTTCAAGCGATTCACCGGCAGCCTTGAAGTGATCGGCCACGAGCTGACCCACGGTGTACAGAGCTTTACCTCCAACCTGGACTACAAAGGCCAGTCCGGTGCGTTGAATGAACACTTTGCCGATGTGTTCGGCATGCTGGTACGTCAGTGGAAGCAAGGCACCAGCGCCGCCGAATCGGACTGGGTGGTCGGCAAGGAGTTGCTGGTGCCTGCACCGACCCGGCGAGGCATTCGTGACATGGAAAGACCCGGCACCGCCTATGCCAACGACCCGGACCTTGGCGACGATCCGCAACCGGCAACAATGGCGGATCTGTATAAGGGGGCCAAGGACCGGGGCGGCGTGCACATCAACTCGGGCATTCCCAATCGGGCCTTCGTGCTGGTGGCCAAGGCACTCGGCGGAAATGCCTGGGAAGTGGCAGGCAGAATCTGGTATGAAACGATGTTGGCGTTGGAATCGGACAGCCAGTTCGTCGATTGCGCCAAAACCAGCATAAAAATCGCCGGCGACTCGCGTTTTGGTGCAAAAGCCAAAAAAGCCGTGCAAGCGGCCTGGAAAGAGGTCGGCGTCAAGGTGTAAGCCGTCAGCTATAACTAAAAAGGTGCTCGAAATGAAGGTCTGTCTAGTGCAATCCGGCGGTTTTGCGGGCGCGATCAAACGTTGTGAAGTGGACACCGACACGCTTGACCAGCCGGATGCCGAGCAGTTGCAGCGACTGGTGACTGACAGCGGTCTGAATAAATCGAGTACCGCATTCAACGACCAGGCGCGGGATTTGAATCAGTACGAGATCACCATCGAGGACGAAGCCAAAGCGATCTGCCTGACGTTCGACGAGCACAATGTGCCGACCTCCGCCCGGCAATTGCTTGGCTTTCTCAAGCAACGCGCCAAGCCCGGCAAGCTGTGAGCTACATCGGCCTGACAAGACCTGCAAGGCCTTTGCCCTTCGGACAGTACGCGAAGGGCACAGGCCGATGCGAATTCGCCATCCTCTCGCGCCCGTGAAATAATGGCGCCGTGACATCGGAACCACCCTCCACCGCTGCGGTCAATGATTTGTATCCGCAGGTTGTTATCCGCCGTACAAAAAAAGACGCTACGTAATGCCATAAAGAGGTATCTTTTCGTGCCTCGCGTTCTTACCTCTTACTTCTGCATCCATGGCGTCGATGAGCACTGTGCACCCTACTGAACATTCATCTGGCCTGATCATCTGCGAACATTGCGATTCGCTGTACCAAGCCCAGCCGCTGCAACCCGGTGAAGCCGCATTTTGCCTGCGTTGCCAGGCAGTGCTCGGCCGCGGCCATCGAATGTCCATCGAGCAACTGCTGGCCCTGACCATCGCCGCCGCGATGCTCTTCGTGTTCGCCAATCTGTTCCCCGTAATCAGCATCAGCATGAAAGGCCTGACCAACGAGGTCACGCTCTGGCAGTCGGTCGAGGCCCTGGCTCAGGGCCGTATCACCCTCATTGCGCTGGTGGCCGGCCTGTCGATCATCTTTGCCCCGCTGCTGCAGATCGTCCTGCTGTTCTGGGTGCTGCTGCATGCTCACAAGGGGGTGATAGCCCCAGGCTTCAAGGCCTGCATGCGCGCGCTGGAGCACTTGCGCCCATGGAGCATGCTGGAGGTATGCATGCTTGGCATTCTGGTGGCGATCATCAAACTGTCCGGCATGCTCGATGTGCACCCAGGCGTCGGCCTGTGGGCGATGGCGATGCTGATGGTGCTCATTCTGCTGATTGCCAACAAAGGCATACGCAGGCTGTGGGATGAGCTGGGAGTGAAGCCTGAATGAACGGCATCCCTTTCGCCCACGAGCACAAGCTCTGCCTGTGTCACACCTGCGGCTATGCCTGCGAGGAGGACGCTGCGCGCTGCCCGCGCTGTGATTCGCCGGTGCACCGGCGCAAGCCCGACAGTATCAGCCGCACTTGGGCCTACCTGATCGCCGCACTGATTTTCTATATTCCGGCCAACGTGTTGCCGGTGATGTACACCAATTTGCTGGGCAACCGCAGTCAAAGCACCATCATGAGCGGCGTGCTGGAGTTCTTCGAGAGCGGCTCGTGGGACATCGCCATCCTGATTTTCGTTGCCAGTGTCGTGGTGCCCTGCATCAAGTTTCTGGTGCTGGGCATGCTGCTGATCACTTGCCAGCGCCGCAGCACCTGGGCGATGCGTGAACGTGCACGTCTTTATCGCTTCATCGAGCTGATCGGCTACTGGTCGATGCTCGATGTGCTGGTTGTGGCCCTCGTGGCGTCTCTGGTGCAGTTTCGTGAGCTCAGCACCATCGAGCCACGCATTGGTATTCTGTTTTTTGGCTTGGTAGTGGTGATGACGATGTTCGCCGCCATGAGTTTCGATCCCCGGCTTATCTGGGACGCAGAGGTTGAAGATGTCTGACAATACCCTCCCCCCGTCTGCTTCAGTGCCACGGCCTGAAGTCAAACGTCGTCGCCTGAGCGTCTCGCTGATCTGGCTGGTGCCGATCATTGCAGCGATCATTGGTGCATCCATGGCGTTTCACGACTGGATGAACATCGGGCCGAAGATCACCGTGAGCTTTTTGACCGCCGAAGGCCTCGAAGCCAACAAGACGCAGGTCAAATACAAGAACGTGGTCATCGGTATGGTTACCGAGATCAGCCTCAGCGACGACCGCACCCATGTGCTGGCCAACATCGAACTCAATACCAGCGCATCCCCTTTCACGCGGATCGACAGCCAGTTCTGGGTTGTACGTCCGCGCATTGGTGCCCACGGCGTATCGGGGGTCGATACCCTGCTGTCAGGCGCTTTCATTGGCGCAGACGCAGGCAGCTCGGACGAAACCAAGACCAGCTTCACTGGCCTGGAAACCCCGCCACCAGTGACCTTCGGCGAAAAAGGCAAGCGTTTCACCCTGCACACCGACGACCTCGGCTCGCTGGACATCGGCTCACCCATCTACTATCGCCGTATCCAGGTTGGCCAGGTGGTTGCCTATGACCTGTCCAAGGACGGCCGTGGCGTCGACATCCAGATCTTCATCAATGCGCCGAACGATCAGTACATCACCACCGACACGCGTTTCTGGAATGCCAGTGGCGTAGACATCACGGTTGGCGCCTCGGGGGTGAAGGTCAATACTCAGTCCCTGACCTCGATCCTCTCCGGCGGCATCGCCTTCCGCGAGCCCAACTGGAGCCCCGACAGCAAGCCGGCTGACGAGAATGCCGAATTCAAGATTTTTGAAGACCAGACCACAGCGCTGGCACCACCCGATGGCGAGCCGCGTTACATCCGCATGCGTTTCAACCAGTCGCTTCGCGGGCTGGCGGTGAACGCGTCGGTGGATTTCCTGGGCGTTACCATCGGCAAGGTGGTGTCGGTAGACCTGGATTACGATCCGGCCACCAAGACCTTCCCCGGCATTGTCGGTGCAGTGATCTACCCCAAGCGTCTGGGTGCTGCCGAGTCCAAGTTGAAGGAACTGGGTGGCGCAGGGGATGAAGAAGAACAGTCCGCCAGAGTGTTGGGGGCGTTCGTCGCCAACGGCCTTCGTGCCCAGGTACGCAATGGCAACCTGTTGACCGGCCAGCTGTACATCGCCATGGAGTTCGATCCGAAGGCGCCGAAAGTGTCGTTCAACGCCAAGGCCCGCCCACTGGAAATTCCGACGGTGCCGGGCAGCTTCGACAAACTGCAAGAGCAACTGCAGGCGTTCGTCGAGAAGCTCAGCAAACTGCCAATCGACCAACTGGCGGGCAATCTCAACGGTACCCTGAGCGAGCTGCAGAAGACGCTCAAGCAGGTCAACGGCAGCGTGCTGCCGCAAATGCGTGGCACCTTGCAGCAAGCCGAGAAAACCCTGGGCACCGCCAACGACTCATTCGCTGAAGACTCGCCGGCGCGTCAGCAGTTGGGCCAGGCGCTGGATGAGGTGCAACGCACCGCCCGTTCGGTCCGGGTACTCACCGACTTCCTCAGCCGCCACCCCGAGTCGCTGATTCGCGGTCGCACCGGCGACGCCGCGCCACGTTCATTCAACGCCCCGTCCTCGTCCCGAGCCATTGATCCGGAGCCAAAACAATGACCTTGCGCCTGAAACTGATGGTACTCGCCGCTGCACTGGGCATGGGCGCCTGCACCTCGACGCAGACCCACTATTACACGCTGATCGCACCGATGGGCGCGACCGGCAGCGCAGCAGCCAGACCCGCGCCGTTCCAGTTTGAAATGCTCCCGGTGATCATGCCGGTGCAGGTCGACCAGCCGCCCCTGGTGGTCCGTCAGGGCAACGGTAGCCTGGCGATTCTGGACACCGAACGCTGGGGATCGCCACTGGGCGACGAATTTCACGACGCGCTGACCCCGCAACTGGAGCGTCGATTCGGTAGCCGCGACATGGCCGGCCTGCCGAAAAACGGCGACCAGCCTGTGCTTTCGGTTCGCACGGACGTACGCCGCTTCGAGTCGATGCCCGGCCATTACGCCCTCATCGATGTGGTGTGGACACTGGGGCTACGCGATGCAGGCGCTACCGCCGGCAGCAAAAGGCAAAGCCTGACCTGCAGCAGCGTGATCCGCGAGCAGGCTGCAGAAGGCATGGAAAACCTGATTCTTGCCCACCAGAAAGCGGTTGCAACCCTGGCTGAAAAGATCGCAGCCACGGCGGCAAGCTGGGCGGCACAACCCTCCTCGCGCTGCCTTTGAAGCTTTAGGGAGGCCGGTATACGGCCTCCCGATGTAACTTGAAACGCGTTTAGAATCCCCACTCAAAAGCATTCAAGTCAGTATAAAAATGTATCACCGCGTTTAATTCCTACGTAGACTCTCTTCACCGTCTGGCACGTTAGTACCTGATTGGACCGAACAGGCGGTTTTCCGCATGTGTTCGAGCGCCTTGCCCGTTGTTGCCAGAAACGCTTGTTAACCCAGACTGTTGCAGTAAGCCCAGAGCATCTGGCAGACAGCCTATCGAGGACAAACGTATGACAGGGATAGGTCCACGACTCAAGAAAGAACGCTTGCGGCTAAAGATTTCGCAAAGTGCACTCGGGGCCATAGGCGGTGTGGAAACCAACGCCCAGGGCAACTACGAGAACGGTGTGCGCTCCCCACGCGCAGACTACCTGTCGCGCATTGCGGATGCGGGCGTCAACGTTACCTACGTCGTTACCGGTTTCAGTGACGCTGCACCCACCCCCACCGCGCAGGCCACGACCACTCGGGAAAGTGACCCGCTAAAGCGCGTGGTTGCGCGCCTGCACAGCAATCTGCACAACGTGACGCAGAACATCTACCACGTTACCCGACTGATGGAATCAGATGCTGACGACGGAAATCTGGACAAAGGGCAGATGGAAAACATCAAAAATGACGCAGAAGCCATCACCGTCGCGACCGTTCGCCTGATTTACATGACCTCTAAACTGAAGTGACCTCGATTCCCGTGCAGCCACACTGGCTCACTGCGCGGGAAACGCGTTGACCCTGAGTTTCTCCATCACCAACCCGATAAACGCCGATACCGCCAGAGGCAACTGTTGCCGACTGGGGTAAAGCACATGCAGGCCATGACTGGTGCGCTGATACTGCGCCAGTACCGGCACCAGCAACCCGCTACGCAGATCGGCACGAATCAGGGTCGCTGGCAGCAACGCGATACCCAGACCGGCGAGCGTCGCTTTGCGCAATGCCTGAGCGGTGTTGGCGTTGAAGCGACTGGAGAGCTGCACATCGTGTATTTTCGCGTCCGGCCCGAGCATTCGCCAGGTGGTGGAACCACCTGGATACGCTGCGCTGACGCAGTCATGCGCCTGCAGACTCTCCAGCGAATCGGGCATGCCGTGAGTTGCGAGATAGGCAGGGCTGGCAACCATGCCGTCGCGCGCCTCTTCGATCAGTTGACGCCCCACATAACCTGAATCCTGCAAAGGGCCGCCCCGGAACGCGATGTCCAGCCGGTCGGCGATCAGATCGGCGCGCTCGTCGCTGAGCACGAATTCAAGCTGTACGCGTGGGTAGCGGGCGAGAAAATCGGCGACCCAGTCCATCGAGAAAAAATCAAAAAAATCCGCCATGGCCGCGATGCGCACTCGGCCGCTGGGCTCTTCTCGCCCTGAGACAAGCTGCTCGGCGGCACTCATCAGGCCATCGACTGCCGCCGTGCAACGCTCATAAAAGTGCTCACCTGTCTGGGTCAACACCAGCTTGCGCGTGGAGCGCTGCAACAAGCGCGTGCCAAGCTGCACCTCCAGGTGCTGAATCCGCCGACTGACAGTATTCGACGGCATGCCCAGCTGCCTCGCGGCCTGCGCGAAACTGCCGCTGCGCACCACCTGCACAAACAGCGCGACATCATTGAGATCCGCAATCAAGCGCTTATTCCTTCTATTTATGGATGAGTGCAAGCCAACTATACCGGCTAATAAGCCAATCCACAGACGCTTATGCTGTGCGCTCAGACATAACGTCCAGAGGAAGAGCCCATGAACAGCATTGTCGCCATAAAGCCTCGCGCCATCACCCATCGCACCAGCGGCAGAACACGCGGGCCTGTCACCCGCTTGATGAGCCCGGGCGATCTGGGTCAGTTGCTCAAGCCTTTTATCTTCCTCGACCAGTTCGGCTTCAAACCCGAGCCGGGTAACAAGGGCTTCGGCATGCACCCGCACTCAGGCATCGCGACGCTGACTTACATGATCGAGGGCGAACTGGCTTACGAGGACACCACCGGCAAATCCGGGCTACTGCCGAGCGGCGGCGTGGAATGGATGAGTGCCGGTAACGGGGTGTGGCATGACGCCAAGCCGGTGAACGATGCACCGATTACCGGCTTTCAGTTGTGGGTAGCCCTGCCCGCCGCACAGGAAAACGGCCCTGCACACAGTGTTTATCTGGCGGCCTCTCAGGTTACCCGGGAAGGTCCGGCACAGGTGCTGCTAGGGCGTTACGGCAGCGCACAAAGCAGCATACCCGCACCGGCAGACATGAATTATCTGGCCGTGCATTTGCAGGATGGCGAGCACTGGCGTTACACACCGCCAGCAGGCCATACCGTTGGCTGGCTGGCCGTCAACGCCGGGCAGCTCGACGCAGACGGCCCGATCACGGCGGGTGAAATGGCGGTCTTCGAAGAATCGGATCGCCCTATCGACTTGGTGGCGACAGGCCCGACCTGTTTCGTGCTGGGGTCGGCGATCAGGCATCCGCACGATCTGGTGACCGGTTACTACTCGGTCCACACCAGCCAGGCCGCGCTGATACAGGGCGAACAGGAAATCGAACGCATTGGTGCCCTGTTGCGCGCGCAAGGCAGGCTGTAAACGTGCCGCTCTTCACACCGCGCTGTCGAGCTCGGCGAGAAGATCAGGCGCGATGATCAACTCGCTCGCGGTCAGATTCTCGCGCAAATGCGCGACGGAGGATGTGCCGGGGATCAACAGGATGTTAGGAGCGCGCTGTAACAACCACGCCAAGGCGACGCACAGCGGTGAGGCATCAAGCTGCGCGGCTACGCGAGTCAGGGTTACCGACTGCAAAGGTGAAAAACCACCCATTGGGAAGAACGGCACGTAGGCAATGCCCTGCTCGCCCAATTGGGCAATCAACAACTCGTCAGCGCGATGGGACAGGTTGTAGTGGTTCTGCACGCAGACGATTTCAGCCATCTGCTGCGCCTGCCGGACCTGATTCGCGGTAACGTTGCTCAGCCCAAGGTGGCGGATCAGACCTTGCTCTTGCAGCCGGACCAGCGCGCTGAAGGATTCTTCAATGGAACCCTCTGCGGGTGCCTGATGATCGCCCCATGCGCGAAAGTTGACCACGTCCAGCGCATCCACTCCGAGATTTTTCAGGTTGTCATGAACGGCCTGGGTCAATTCTGCCGGACTGCAAGCAGGGTTCCATGAGGCATCAGCCCCGCGCACTGCGCCGACCTTGGTCACGATCAGCAGATCATCTGCATAGGGATGCAGGGCTTCGCGGATCAGTTTGTTGGTGACGTGCGGGCCGTAGAAATCTGCGGTATCAATATGATTGACGCCCAGCGCCACGGCCTCGCGCAGCACCGCGACCGCCGCTTCGGGGTCTTTGGGAGGGCCGAACACGCCAGGGCCGGCCAGTTGCATCGCGCCGTACCCCATGCGATTGACGTGGTGGTCGCCCAATAGAAACGTACCCGCTGTGTTTGCATTGCTCATTTCATGCGCCTCGATGCGATGTGTGTACCTCACTATAGGCATTGACCACTTCGGCGATAATCGGGTGCAATCGGCACAGCCTGTACGGTTCATAGAACACTGACCGGCAAACCTTCGTCGCAACGCCTTGAGCGAACACATGAATACAGATATTCAGGACTTGCTGGCATTTGTTGCAGTGGTCAACGCGGGCGGCTTTCGCGAAGCCGCCCGCATCAGCGGCAAGTCTGCCTCCAGCCTCAGCGACGCCATCCGGCGCATGGAAGCGCGCCTGGGTGTGCGCCTGCTCAACCGCACCACCCGCAGCGTGACCCCCACCGAGGCAGGCGCCAAACTCATGGAGCGGAGTGTGCCAGCGCTTGCGGCAGTGGAGTCTGCGCTGGATGTGGTCAACGACTTCCGTGACCGGCCATCCGGCACTCTGCGGCTGAATGTGCCGGTCAGCGCCGCCCGGCTGGTGCTGCCGTCGATCATCACGCCGTTTCTGCAGACCTACCCCGACATTCGCCTGGAGGTGGTGACCGAAGAAAGCTTTGTCGACATGCTCGCAGCAGGCTGTGATGCAGGCATCCGTTACGATGACCGGTTGGAACAGGACATGATTGCCGTGCCCATCGGGCCGCGCTTCCAGCGCTTCGCCACCGCAGCCTCGCCCGCTTATCTGGCCGCCAGAGGACGCCCCGAGCACCCGCGTGATTTGCTGGACCACGCGTGCCTGCGAGGCAAGTTTCCCAGTGGCAGCCTGCCGCCCTGGGAATACGAGCAAGAGGGCGAGACCATCAGGGTCGACCCGAGTGGCCCATTGATTGTGAGAATAGGCGGTGCTTTCGACCTGACCGTGCAGGCGGCAATCGACGGCCTGGGTGTTGTCCACCTGTTCGAAGACTGGCTGCGTCCGCACCTGGACAGCGGAACGCTGGAACCGATACTCGAGCCCTGGTGGCAACGCTTTACCGGGCCGTATCTGTATTATCACGGCCGTCGGTACCTGCCCTCGCCGTTAAGGGCATTCATAGACTTTATCAATGCCGGTCGAGACGCCATCTGAGCGAATCGACCGCACGTGTGCCGGTCAGCTCATGGCCGGCGCCACGCCTGCAGGGTGACGCTGCGGCGCAGCCATGGCGAACAGCTCATCGACTCGTCGCACTTCCTCCGCGCTCGGCTTGATGACCACGGCGCAGGCGACAAAAATGCCCGCATTGAAGATCAGCCCGACAATGCCGCTGGTCAACGAACCCAGCCCGGGAATGTCATCCGGGTAGATCGTGGTCAGTACGATGGCGATCACTATACCCACCAGCATGCCGGCAATCGCGCCCTGCTTGTTGCCGCGACGGCTGAAAACCCCGAAGAACAGCGGCACAGCCAGCTGAATGATGCCCTGATAGGAAATCTGCGCCAGCAATTGCAGGCGTGCGTAGTCGAAGGTCAGGTACGCCAGCAGCGACGCCGCGGCAATGAACACGACCATGCCGGCTTTGGCGAGTATAGTTTTTTCGCGATCACTGCGCGGTGTGTTCCAGGTCGCCAGATCGTTGGCGAACTGTGTACCGCACACCTGCACGCAACCGTCGACATGACCGATGCTGGCGGCCAGAACGATCATGATTGCCACGGCCAGCAACCACGGCCCGCCGATGTCGAACAGCGACAGGAACCAGCCATGCTGCGGATGGGCCGCTACGTTCGGGTCCTGACTGATGGCCGCAGCGAACAGCATCAGAATGCCGTAGAAACCACCCACCAGCAGGATGGTCAGCAGTGTGCCCTTCTTGACCGAGCGCACACCGCTGGCGGTGTAGATACGCTGGAAGCTCATGGGCCAGCACATCGAGCCGATCACGCCGGTAAAGATCAGGCTGAACATGTACATCGGCCCGTAGGTGCTGCCTGTACCGCCAGGAATCACCAGCATGCTGGCGGGCAGCTGCGACAGGTTCGAGAACGACGCCTGAGCACCGAACATCAAGAAGATACACAGCGCGGCACACAACACATAGGCAATCAGCCCTTGGTACATGTCGGTCATGATCAGGCCGCGCATGCCCATGCTGACCGTCCAGTATTGACGAATCAGGATCACGGCAACCCCGACCAGCAGGCAGGTGGTCACCCCCCAACGACCGAAACTGGCGAACTGGAACAAGGTCGCAAGGGCCTGAATGCCCATCACCACCCACGGGAATACCGAGATGATGCCGATGATCGAAGCGATACGTTTGACCACCGGGCTGTTGAAGCGCATGCCCAGTAAATCAGGCTGAGTAGTCAGGTTGAAGCGTTTGCCCCAGGTCCAGGCGCGATTGGCCATCAGGTACATCGCCGTCACCCCGAGCGTGGCGTAGACCATGCCGTAAAAGCCCAGCGCGCCACCCACGGACAACGCAAAGAATGCAGTAAAGGTCGCGCCCGGCCACCAGGAGTTGGTGTAACACATGGCGATGAACCACGGACCGTAGGAACGCCCGCCAACGGCGTAATCGGAAAAGCTGTCGCTCTTGCGGTTGGTCGCATAAAGCACGGCAATCATGCCGGCCAGAAACACGCCGATCAGACCAAACGTGATGTACAGATCCGAAACCGTTGTTGTGCTGATCATTGTGCATCCCCTTCTTCAGGAATTTCGCCTAACAGGGACTCGACCACGTACAGCACCCACAGGCCCAGGCCCATCAGCACGGCAATCAGAATCCAGTAGAAGATCGGTAACGGAATGCCCAGTACCAGCACGCTGCTGCCACTGACGTTGAGGTAGAACGGCGGAAACAGCGCCATCATCAGCAAAGCGAAAAAATAAAGGCCAAACACCAGGCTTTTCAGGCGGCCGGGATTGCTTGAGAGCGGAACGTTACTCATGGAGTGCTCCTTGAATTTCAGGATCTGACTATCGATAAGTGACCGGATAAAACTCAAGCAGTGAAAGGAGCATGCGGTAATCCGCTATTTTCTTATTGTGGGTTGCAGCGTGGGCTTGCCGGGTTACGCCTGTCGCAGCCAGGTTTCCCATTGCGAATCATTGATGATGCTGCGCGCACGCATGTGTTTCCAGGTGCCGTACTTGTAGAAATCGAAGTCCAGTTGCGAGACTGCATGCTGAACCATCGCCCATGTCGACCATTTGAGGTCGGCCAGCGCCTTGTTCAGCTTGATACGTGCCACGGTTTGCGCACTCACCTGGCCGAAGTAGTCCTCGATCAGCGCCAGCTCCATGTCGTCGCTGAAAAACATTTCGCCAAACCACAACGCCAGCTCGTAATGACGATCGTTGTT
Source organism: Pseudomonas sp. CFBP2511 (assembly GCF_030209255.1). Lineage (NCBI taxonomy): Bacteria > Pseudomonadati > Pseudomonadota > Gammaproteobacteria > Pseudomonadales > Pseudomonadaceae > Pseudomonas > Pseudomonas sp. CFBP2511. Next base: position 43,670 of record NZ_JARVSI010000038.1, read on the forward strand.
GGAGGCGTACTCGAAATCCACCAAGCGAATCTGCCGCTCGGCGTTGAGCATGAAGTTGCCCGCCAGCGTGTCGTTCATGCACGGTGCCAGGTCGATTCCGGACGCTTCAAGGGCCGCTTTGGCACGCTGATACTGCAAGCACAGCCAGCTGTCGTCCTGGGGTTTGAGGCCCTTGAGATCCGCCACCTGGCCCTGGTGTTCGGCGATCATGTCGAAGACCGTCTTGGTCTGTTTCAGCAGGGGTTGATCGTTGAAGGCCTTGAGCCCATGCAACGCGCCATGACGTATGTCGCGTTGCAGAAAGTCATGGTTGGACGAAGCTCGCCAGCCTTCCATGAACTCGAACACCTCGACACCGAATGCTTCGAGAAATGCGAACACTGGCGCGCCGTAGCCGGTTTGCGCCGCTTTCACGCTGGCTTCGTGAGCCGTGTGGCGGTCGATGAACATTTCTGTGCCCGCGCCCGGCACCTTGAAGAAATAGGCCGTGTCCGCCCCTTCGACCTCGACCCGCCAGTTGGTGTTGGAGATCCCGCCGCTGACCGGTGCATACCCGACACGTCGGCCCTGCCAGCTGTCGATACTGCGCACGGCGGCTTCAAGCTGGCGCTCCTGGGTGCTGGTGGACTGCCCTAATGTTTTCATGCTCTACCCTCCTGAATCTGACGCATCCAGCCTTCCAGCCGTGGGTCCTGAACACATTGCCGGCAGCGTAGCAACGTCCATTGCCCGACCTTGGAGAACTCCAGTTGCCTTGCAGAGATGCTACCGCTCCAGAATCCCCACAGTGTCCAGTACCAGTCATTGATCAGCGCATACAGCCGGCAGACGGCGTAGTCGACCTCAAGGCACTGGCCCGCCCAAGCGCTGATGCCGGCGCGCCACTCGCTCTCGAACGAATAAAGCTCATTGAGGGTAATCGCTACGTCGTACCACGGGTCCATGCAGCCGCCATAGTCAAAATCCACCAGGCGTAACCGGCCATCACCGGACACCATCACGTTGCTGGCCACGCCATCACCGTGCACCGGGACGGACCGAAGCTGACGTTTTTGCAAGGCCTGCCAGACCATGTCCACGCAGCGGTCGATCCATTGCTGTTCGGCGGGCAGCGCAACGCCGTCGCGCTTGCACAGTGCGCGAAGGCGCTCGATATCCGCCATCGGCGAGCGGGTGAAGTCCGGCGCAGGCCCGGCGTGCACCTGGCGTTTGAGTGCCCACAGCGCGTCCAGCCGACCCGGTACGAGCAGGTCATCAAGCCGCGCGGTGCGCCATTGAGGCCCCAGGTCCTCGAAAATCAGCACGCCACTCTGCTCGTCGCCACTCAGCAAGCGTGGCGCTGCACCGCTGAGGCCTGCGCACTGACTGGCCTGCGCTGCAGATACGAAATCGATAACAGGCGTCATGTCGGCGTACAGCACTTTTGCGTAACAGCGGCTTTCCCCGAACGACACTCGAAAGCCTGCCCACTCGGTGGACAGCCGCGACGGCGATGCCACGCCCTGCGTGACGGGCTCGACGTGCGGCTCTGAGTCGAACCCGTAACTCGCCAACGCGCCAAGCAGGCGTGTGTTCAGGCTTTGTGCATATGACATGGTCAGCCCTCAGCGAAACGCAACAGATGAGGCACACGCGCGATACAGCAGCCCGGTCAGCATGCGCAAACCGTTGCGCATGTCCTGATCGCTGGTGTATTCGGCCTCATTGTGAGAAACGCCATTACTGCTGGGGATGAACAGCAGGCACACCGGATAAAGACGGTTCAGGCTGATCGCATCGTGGCCGGCGACGGTCATGCTGTCGGTGGTCGACAAGCCCAGCTCGGCGCCTACGGCGTGCGCCAGCCCCGCAAACCGGTCATTGAGCCTGGCAGGTGCTCGCAGTACGCTGCTTTCCACTTCAAAACCGGTCATGGTCTTGTCGGCGATGGCATGCAGGCTCGCATCCAGGCGCTCTGCCGCCACCCTTAGCAGCTCCACGTCGCGGGAGCGGTATTCGATCAGCAGCGACACTCTGGAGGGCACCACATTGGGTGAATTGGGGTAAACCTCGATACGCCCGACCGAGGTGTGCATCTGCAGGCCGTGCAGCCCGGCTTCTTCGCGCACCGCAGTGATCGTGTGCGCGGCCGCCAGCAACGCATCACGGCGGGCGGCCATCGGCGTTGGGCCGGTATGATTCTGCTCGCCATCGAAGCGTACCCGGCGCTTGAGTGCCGCCCAGGTTTCGCGCACCACGCCGACGGCCGTCTGGCTGTTTTCCAAGCCAGAGCCCTGCTCGACGTGAATTTCGACGTACCCGGCAATGGCCAGATCGAATTGATCACTGCCCAGATAGCCGATGGCCTGCAGGGCGTCCTTGAGGCGGATACCGTCGCCATCGCAACTGTCCCAGGCGGCCTCCAGCGCCAGCGCACCGGTAAATACGCCGCTGCCGATCAGACTCGGCTGAAAACGTGCGCCCTCCTCGTTGGTCCAGTTGACCACGGCCAGGTTGCAGGCCGGGATTTCACCGCGCTCACGCATCTGCCGCGCCAGGCTGGAGACCGCGACAGCACCTGCAAGCACACCGTAGACGCCGTCAAAGCGCCCCGCGCTCGGCTGGCTGTCCAGGTGTGAGCCGCACAGCAGGTAGGGCGCGTCAGGGTCAAAGGTCATCAGGCCGAACAGATTGCCGATCGCATCGACGCGCACTTCAAAGCCGTGCTGTTCAAGCCAGCCACGAAACAGGTCGCGTACCTGACCATCTTCAGCTGAGGCAGACAGCCGATGCAGACCGCCAGCTGATGTTGCGCCAATGGCCGAGCTTTGCCGAAACAATGCTTCAAACGCCGCCAGATCAGCGGCGCTCGGCTCGATCAGCTCAGGGACAGAGGGTATCGACATGATCTTTCTCCAAACGTGTGGCGAATTCGTCGGATAACGGGCGATTGGTGACCAGCGTGGTAATCGCCGCAAACGGCAGGGTATTGATGAACGTGCGGTGGCCGAACTTGCCGTCGTCGGCCAGCACGACGCTGCGCGCGCAGTGCCTGACCAGCGTCCTGCGCAGCATGGCTTCGGGCTCCTGGTAATCCATCAGGCCGAGGTCCAGGTCTATACCGCCGATGCCCATGAACGCGATGTCGTAATGAAACTGGCGGGCGAACTCCAGGGTGTGCGGCCCGATCAAGGCATTGTCGGTACGCCGCACATCGCCGGGTGCGACCAGCACCTGATTGTCGCTCTGGTGCGATATCAACTGGGCGATGTCCAGCGAATTGGTAATGATCTTCAACTGGCTGAAACGGGTCAGTTGCTGGGCCAGCGCCAGCGTCGAAGTGCCCGTGTCGAGGAAGATCGCCATGCCCTCGGTGACCAGTTGCGCGGCGCAGGTAGCAATACCCGCCTTGGCCCGTGGCTTGAGCCGGCTACGCTCCTGCAAGGGCAGTTCTTCGCTGGAACGGGGCAGAATCGCGCCACCATGAATCCGCCGCAGCCTGCCCTCTTCCTCCAGATGCTTGAAGTCACGGCGGATGGTTTCTTCGGACACGAACAACAGTTGCGCCAGGTCCGATGCCTTGACCCGCTGCTGCTGGGCGAGCAAGCGCATGATTTCGTCCAGCCGTGGCTGATTGAGCATAGGGGTGACATTCCGTTGCAAAGTAAAGCCTCCGGTCGACTGCCGCGCAGCATCGGCGAGCGTCATGTTTACTGCCCCAACATCGGCGGCAGACGCTGATCCCACGGCGCTATGGCTTCCACAGCGGCACAGAATTGCAGCACGTGAGCATCGGCAAAACGTGGCCCCACAACTTGCAGGCCGATGGGCAACCCTTCAGTGCTCCAGCCGCACGGCAGGTTGGCGGCCGGGTTGCCGGAAATGTTGAAAGGGTAGGTAAACGGCGTCCAGCGTGCCCACGGCAGCGCGCTGTCCTGCCCGGCGTAGCCTGCAGGCGCTACGTCATCGGCGGCAAACGGCAGAATGGGCAGCGTGGGCATGATCAGCAGGTCGAAATCTTCAAACAGCGCGTGCACCTGATTGGCAAAGGCCGCGCGCTGCTGCATTGCCTGCAGATAATCACCCAGGCCATAGCACGCCGAGCGCCGGATCAGTTCGGCAAAACCCGGATCGAGTTGATCCAGCTGTTGCTCAAGCGCTTTGCCGTAAGCGATGCCACGGCCTGCGACCCACAAGGTCTCGAACGTCGCCAGCGGGTCCTGCCAGTCGAGTGTCAGGGTGCTTACCGTGACGGGCAGCGACCTGGCGATATTGGCCACCGCAGCTTCGACTGCCGCCGCGATTTGCGGGTCGACCGGGGTGTCGAACAGGGTCGGACAAAAGCCGATGCGTAACGGTTTCAGCGGCTGGTCGCAACGAGCCAGAAAGGACTCGTCGGGCGCAGGCAGCGCCTGGTGATCCAGCGGATCAGGTCCCGAAAGAACATCGAACAGCAATGCACTGTCGCGCACGGTTCGGGTGATCGGACCGGCATGGCTGAGCATCTCGGTGGCCGACCAGGGCCAGGTCGGGATACGTCCCAACGTACCCTTGAGGGCAAACGCGCCACAGAACGATCCCGGTATGCGCACCGAGCCGCCACCGTCGGACCCCAATGTCGCAGGGACCATGCGCGCTGCCACGGCGATCGCCGAACCGGAGCTGGAGCCGCCGCTGGTCAGTGTCGGGTCCCAAGGGTTACGGCCGTTGCCAAAGACCCGCGAGGTGCTGGCGCCGGTCCAGCCGAATTCCGTGGTTGCGGTCTTGCCCAGAATAATAGCGCCAGCGCCCTTGAGGCGCCGGATGATCGGCGCGTCCTGCGCGGGCACGGCGTCCAGCGCGGTCAACGAGCCGCGTGTGGTACGCAACCCGGCTGTCGAAAACAGGTCCTTGATACCAAAAGGAATGCCATGCAAAGGCCCACGAGGCTTGCCGCGCTGCAGCTCTGCGGTCATGGTCCAGGCCTGTTCGAGCGCGGCTTCGGCGTAGACATCACCAAACGCATTGAGTGTGGGATTGTGGGTTTTGATGACTGACAGACACAGTTCGGTCAGCCGTATCGGCGTCATGCAGCCCCTGCGGACCAGTGCGCCAGCTTCAATCACAGTCGGCATGGATGACGGCGTTGGCTCAATCAATGTTGATACCTCTACAAAAGCTCAGGCGAAAAGCCCGGAGTGAACGACTGCCAGGGCATTACAGTCAGCTGCCTCTGACGAGTCAAGTGGGTTTTGTTGGATATTTTGAATTTGTGGTTTTAAATTTTGTAACAGCACCGTCGCAGTGCTGAAAAACGGTCAAAACCATACGATGCCCAATTGCGGTGCGCAGTAAAAGCAGCAAAAGGAGAGATGCTCGATGGTCTGTAAACCAAAACAGCGCCACTATCTGGCGCTGTCTCTGTGGTGCAGGTCAGTACCTCAAACCAGCGATCAGACCGCCAGGTCGGTAACATGGAACGCTGTGACGCCTACCAGCTGAACCTGAAAATCAGCATGCAGATCGCCATTGACGTTGCCGGACAGCACATGGTCGGCAAAGCGCAGCTGGCCGGCCCCGGTGAACTCGCCGCTGCCAATGAAGCTGAAAGCATCAAGGGCTTTGGTGTCCACGTTGGCATCCATCTTCAGGAAGCTGAGCTTGTCGCCCTGCTGGCTGTTGAAGTCTGTGATCACATCGCTGGCCGCGCCTTTGCCGGTCTCTGCCAGGTCGTTGAACACAAAGCGGTCAGCACCGGTGCCGCCGGTCATGATATCTGCGCCCAGGCCGCCGACCAGCTTGTCATTGCCGGCGCCGCCAAAGATCACGTTGTTCGCGTCGTTACCGGTCAGGGTGTTGTTGCGATCATTGCCCAACAGCGTGAACTCGCCCTCGCCTTTGAGGTGGACGTTTTCAAAGTTGGCCAGCGGGCCTGCATTCAGATCGATCACCGCAGCAGTTGCCGACGTGTTGTCGTAGGTGATCTTGAGCGTGTCGACGCCTTCGTTGGCCTTTTCCTGAACCAGTGCCAGTTCGTCTGCCTGATCGATAACGTAGGTATCGTTACCCAGGCCACCGATCATGATATCCAGACCGCCACGACCATCCAGTACGTTCGCCAGGTCATTGCCGATCAGCGTGTCGTTGAAGGCGGAGCCAATGGCGTTTTCAATGTGCGCGCCATAAGCAATCGCCAGCCCGGAGTTCATCAGTGTCGGGGCATCAGCGTTTTGGTTGTAATCCAGAAAAGCCTTGCCGATGGTGCTGAACTCACCCTCATTGAGGTTGATCTTGACGAACGACGCCTGATTGCTGGCATCGATCGTGTCTTTGCCGCCTGCGTCCCAAATGGTCTCGAACACCGATTGATCGGGCGCCCACTTATAAACGTCATTGCCGGTGTGATAGCTGTTATTGGCGCCGTAGATAAACTGCATGGCCGCGACATCGAGCAACATCGGCGTGGTGGGCTTGAAGCTGTAGTTGTTGGTGTAGCTCATGATGGTGTAGCGGGCGTCTTCGAATTTGGCGTCAAGCAGTACATCGTTGTACTGCGTGCCTTCAAACGGATGCTTCAAGCCGAGCGCATGACCCGTCTCGTGCATGAACGTCAGGTAATCATCCGTGCCTTTCGCGGGATCCGCTGCGTTGACCTTCGGCCCGATCCAGACGTCACCGGATCTACCTTCCGTACCCGCCGTATAGGCCTGACCGAACTCGGTGCTTTGCAGGTTGTTGGAACCGCCAAAACGGATGTCGCCAACGTTCTCCGGGGTGTCCTTGACCTCGGTGAACGTGATGTCCGCCACTGCACTCCATGCATCCAGCGCACTTTTCGCCGCCGCCGCCTGGGCATCGGTCAACGAGTAAGCATCGTCGGGCTCCTGGGTCCCACTGTAGATGGTGGCGTAGACGGAGTCTGCAGTATGAAAGCTGTAGGTCAGATGAGTGCCGGTCGCATCGCCTAACCAGAATGGCCCCCACAACAGGCTGGTGACTCGGTCGTCGGCAGATCCCTCGGGCAACAGTTCGGCAGGGCTTGAATCATTAGGGCCGGGCATCGGCATTGCTCCAGAAGAGTACGGACGTTAGTAATTGGCCAAAGACCCTTACAGCGCAGTAAAGATCGGCGGGCAGTTTATTACACAACGGGCACAATTTGGACACAATAGGTTACAACTAAGTTATTCCTGTGCGACTCTGCACAAAATAAACGCCCTTAGACTTCTTATTACAGGCGTACTGCAATTCTTATTGCGCCCATCATTTTAAACGCACGCCGTTAAAGCAGTAGTCAAGGACCGAATACGTAAGCTCGGGATGATCATCCGGGCGGCCTGCGGAACTTGCGCCGCAGAAACGTCCAGTCCTGATGTCGCCATTGATGTGCGCGGTGCTGCTGCGTCGACTGTCGACCTTTTAGAGGGTTCAGGGTCCACAAGGCGCGCAGGGTCAGAGCCCCGCTTGCGCGTGTTTATTTATGCGTTATGTACCTTGCCGCCCTCTATGAATCATAGGCATCATAAGACCTTATTTTTACCTGATCGCGGTGCGCCCCCATGACCCACCACCCTGCGCCACTTCCTGCCAGCGAGGAAGATCGAGTCCTGTCGCTTGAGCACCTGAAGATACTGGACAGCGCTCCCGAGCAAGACTTCGACGATATCGTGCTGCTCGCCACCACGCTGTGCGATGCGCCTATCGCCCTGGTTTCGCTGGTTGACCGGGAGCGCCAGTGGTTCAAGGCCTGCATCGGCCTTGACGTCAGAGAAACACATCGCGATCTGGCATTCTGTGCGCACGCCATCCTGGAGCCTTCCGATGTGCTGGTGGTGGAAGATGCCACCACTGACCCTCGCTTCAAGGAGAGCCCGCTGGTGCTCGGCCCTCCTTACATCCGGTTCTATGCAGGCGCGCCGATTCGCACCGATGCCGGCCATGCGCTGGGCACTGTGTGTGTGATCGATATCTGGCCGCGAGTCCTGACCGAGCAGCAGCGCCTTGCGCTGCTGGCACTCGCGCGACAGACCGCAGCCTTGATGCAATATCGCCTGCTCACAGAACAACGTGATCAACAGGCTGCGCAACTGGCGCTGGAACTCGACAATGCGCAGCGTCAAAGCCAGAGCACTGAACAGAACCTGCGCGACTCGCAACGAATGTCGTCGCTGGGCATGCTCACAGCCAGCATTGCCCATGACTTCAACAACCTGCTTCAGGCACTCAGCGCCAGCCTGCAACTTATCCGCATGCGCTCACGGCGCCCGACGGATATCGAGACGTTCAGTGATACCGGCCTGCAGGCGGTGGAGCATGGTCGCAAGCTGGTCACCCGCTTGCTGAGCAGCGTCAGCCAGGACGGTCCGGAACTGATCTGCATCGATGTCAGTGAAAAGCTGGATGCCGCCCGAGACCTGCTGCAGCGCTCGGCAGCCGATCAACTGGAACTGTCGTTTGACTTGCGCGCAAGGGGCTGGGGCGTCTTGTGTGCCGAGGCCCAGTTGCACACCGCAGTGTTGAGCCTTCTGACCAGTGCCCGTGATGGCATGTCGGGGCCGGGCAAGGCCCACATCGCCACCCGCCTGGAGTCGGTGGAAGAGGATCCGCGTCTTCAGGATGGTGATTATCTGGTGCTCAGCGTGGCTGACGACGGCCCGGGCATGACTGCTGACATTCAAGAGCAGATATTCGACCCTTTCCTCACCAGCAAAAAGTCCGGTCCGGTAACAGGTACGGGGCTGGCTCAGGTACAAGAGTTTGCGGTAGGCGCAGGCGGCGGCGTACGCGTGGAAACACTCCTGGGGGGAGGTACAACGCTGCATCTCTATTTGCGCGTACTCGGGCAGATCAATGTGCCGAACGCGGCCCAGGGATAGCTCGCGGTGATGCGCCACTCACGGCATTCCTGCGCGGGATAATCTCAACTATCGTGCGACGCTCTGCGTCGGCATGCCTTTCTGGACGCTCTGCTTCCTATCCTGAATGCGCGGCACAAATCTGTGACGCGCAGCGTCACGAAATGCACTCCCAATCGACGCCACCCGGTGCATCGGCCCTTTCCCACGGCCTTCTTTAAGATCGGCCCTCCTCACCAACCCTCGCAGGCGCAAACAAATTCGCGTGCATGAAGTCGATAAACACCCGCAAACGCACGGAAAGATGCTTGCTCGATGGCCAGAACAATCTGAAGCTCCCGGTGTGCAGGGTGTAGTCAGCCAATATCGGTACCAGTTCACCTTTGCGGATGGCAGAGGCCAACATGAAATCTGGCAGGCAGGTAATGCCCAGGCCCGCTCGCGCAACTTCGACAAGCACTTCGGTGGTATTGCACACCATGGTCTGCGGCAACTCGAAATCCTCGGATCCGGGCTCACGACGCAGCGGCCAGTGTTCAAACTTTCCGGTGGAGGGAAACTTGTGCTGCAAACAGGCGTGATGTATCAGGTCGGCAGGCTGTTCAGGCAGTCCATGCCGGGCAAAATAATCCGGTGAGCCGACAATGCACAACTGAAAACTGCCCATTCTTTTCGACATGAGCCTGGAATCGCTCGGTTCTCCGGTGCGCAGGACAACGTCAAATCCCTCGTCGATGATATCGACCATACGGTCTGAGAAGTCGATGTCCAGCTCAATCTCGGGATAGGTGCGCATGAACTGGATAACGACCGGCATTACCAGCCCGAAAACCAATGGCACGCTGATACGCAGCCGGCCTTTTGGCAAATCCCGGGCATTGCTCAGCTCCAACTGCGCGGCGTCCAGCTCCGACAGAATGCGTCTGCAGCGATCGAGAAATATCGACCCCTCAAGCGTCAAGGCAATGCTGCGGGTGCTGCGATGAAAAAGCCGCACGCCCAGGCTTTCCTCCAGACGACCGACACTCTTGCCCACACCCGATGAAGAAATACCCAGGCGCTTGCCCGCCAGGGTAAAACTTCGTGTTTCTGTGACCAGCACAAACAGCGCAATGCTACCGAGCGATTCCATTGCCTACTCCCTTATTAAGGACAGCCATGTCCTGAACGTTCGGAACATAAGCACTGTTTTTGTTTGCAGGCGCAACCCCTAATCTCCTCGCAGGGCAAGTGCCCTTGGATAACTGCGTGCAGCGCCGAAAAATCGCGCACATCTCACAGGGAAATTGCACATGACTTCAGCAAACAACGTTCAGGCGTCGTCCAAAGCCAGGCGGTGGGGACAGTTGTTTGCCGCCTGCCTGACCGGGATCCTCATCCCCTTGTGTTTTACCGGCCCCGCCGTGGTCTTGCCGTCGATCAACCAGGCGCTGGGCGGGTCGGCGGTCGAGCTGACCTGGGTCATCAACGCTTACATCCTCACGTACGGCAGCGCCATGATGGCCGCCGGGAGCCTGACCGACATTTATGGCAGAAAGCGGATATGGCTGATTGGCCTGGTGATATTCGTCGTGTCCACCAGTGCCATTCCAGCAGCGTCATCCGTTGTGCAGATCGATGTACTGCGCCTGATTCAAGGGCTGGGTGGCGCCGCAGCGTTTGCCGGGGCCATGTCGTCGCTGGCGCAGAGTTTTCATGGCGCTGATCGCACCCGGGTGTTCAGCCTGCTGGGCACCACGTTTGGCATCGGCCTGGCATTCGGCCCCCTGGCGGCCGGCGCGCTGGTGGATTCGGCAGGCTGGGAATGGTCATTTCTGGCCACCGCACTGATTGGTGCACTCGGCTTTGTACTGGTGCTGTTCAGCGCGACCGAATCCCGAGACCCGGAGGCCCGAGGCATGGATTGGCCGGGCGCGATCAGCTTCACCGCGGCACTGACCCTCTTCACCTACGCCATCCTGCTTGCCCCGGAAGACGGCTGGGCCCATCCGCAGGTCTGGGGCGGCATCATCGGCTCAATCGTGCTGTTGTGGATCTTTATCGTGGTCGAACGTCGCACCGCCCGACCGATGCTGGACCTGTCGCTGTTCAAGAGCCCGCGTTTTGTCGGCGTGCAGATTCTCGCCGCCAGCCCGGCATTTTTCTTCGTGATCCTGATCATCATGCTGCCGGCCAGGTTCATCGGCATCGATGGCCTAAGCGCTCTTGAAGCGGGACAGATGATGACCGCGCTCGCCGCACCGTTGCTGATTGTGCCGATGCTTGCGGCGCAACTGGCGCGGCGCTTCACCTCCGGCGTGCTGTCGGGCGTGGGGTTAGTGCTGGTGGCAGCGGGCCTGGCCTGGCTGGCGCTGGTGCTGGACAGCGGTGCGACCCGCATGGCCCTGCTGCCGATGGCGTTGATTGGTATCGGTATCGGCCTGCCCTGGGGTTTGATGGATGGCATGGCGGTCAGTGTCGTGGAAAAGGAACGGGCTGGCATGGCGACCGGCATTTTCAATGCGGTGCGTGTTTCAGCTGATGGCATCGCCATCGCGCTGGCCGGTGCGCTGCTCGCGACGTTCATTCAATGGAGTTTGTTCGGCGCGCTGAATGGCGTCGCGCCTGAGGTTCTGACCGAAGCGGCCAATCGCGCGGCGCTGGGCGATCTGCAAAGTGCGGTTGATGCCCTCCCCGGCCAGTCGGACCTGCTGCATCAGCATTACGCCACGGCCTTTCGCAACCTGCTGTTCATCCTCAGTGTCGCCAGCTTGCTGACCGCCGCAGCGGTTTTCACGCTGCTGGGCCGTGTGCATGCCCACGAAGAGCTGCCGCAGGACTCTTCCGGTCTGGCGGGGCAAACCAAATGATCCAGGACAAGCCACTCAACCTGCACAAATCGGGGGCGCACTCGGCGTTTTCGAAGGTTTTCGCACCCGGCCATCTTACCTTTGGACTGATTGCGCCGCTGGAGGGTTATCCGAACTCGGCAGTGCCGACCATGGACGACCATATCGCACTTGCGGTACAGGCAGACAAGGCGGGTTTTGCCGCCCTGTGGCTACGCGATGTGCCCATGCTCGATCCGGCGTTCGGCGACGCCGGGCAGATCTTTGACCCGTTCGTGTACGCCGGGCTGCTGGCGGGTGTCACCCAACGAATATGTATCGGAACCGCGGGCATCGTCATGACACTGCGTCACCCGCTGACCGTGGCCAAACAGGCCTGCAGTCTGGACGTGCTGCTCAAGGGGCGCTTTTTGCTGGGGCTGTCTACCGGTGACAGACCCAGTGAGTATCCGGCGTTCGGGCAGGATTTCGATACACGAGCCGCACGTTTCAGAGAATGCGTCGAGATTCTACGCGCAGTGACAGAACGCTCTTTTCCCCTGTTGGCCACGCAGCACTACGGGCAATTGAATGGTGAGCTGGATCTTCTGCCCAAACCCTGGAGCGGACGGCTGCCGATGCTGGCAGTCGGTCGCTGTGGCCAGGATATCAAGTGGCTGGCAAACCACATGGACGGCTGGATATGGCACCAGAGCGGCTTCAATACATTGCCCGAGGTCATCGACCACTGGCGTGAATCCAACGTGCAGAAACGCTTCAAACCCTACGGTTATGCGACATTCTTTGATCTGGACGACAACAAGGATGCCCCCATGACCGTTGGACGCGGCATCAGTACAGGGCGAAACGCGCTCATCAGGTTGTGGGAGCGCCAGCGAGAACAAGGCGTCTCGCATGTGGCGTTGAACCTCAAACCGCTGAAGCGCCCCGCCAAGGAGGTGTTACAGGAGCTGGAAGAGTACGTATTACCTTATTTTCCTACACGCCGGGGTAATCCGGTCTGAACGCAGTACTGTCTGACTCCACGTTGACTATCGCGCTGTGCTTCGTGGCAGAAACAGGGAAGAACTCCATAAAAAATGACCTGGGAGGTCACCATGCGTGCTGAAAAAAATTACCCGATAAAAACCAATCCCATGCGTAGCAGCCGCAACAAGATGCAGCTCGGTGTTTTTTCCACCAACACGGAAGGGGGCTGCACAGTCACCAATGCGCCGGAACGCCTGCGTGGAGACGATTGGACGGGCAATCTGGAAATAGCCAGAATGGCAGACAGTGCAGGCTTTGAAGCATTCATACCGGTAGGCCGCTGGAAAGGTTTTGGCGGCGAGAACAATACCGGCGGCATCTGCTTTGAAACCTACACCTGGGCCGCCGGCATTGCAGCCTTGACCGATCAGATCGCAGTGTTTACCACTTCGCACCTGCCTACGGTACATCCGCTCTTTGCCGCCAAGCAGGCGGTGACGATCGACCATATCAGCAGCGGTCGTTTCGGGCTCAATATCCTCTGCGGCTGGTATGGCGCCGAGATGCGCATGTTCAATGGCCACATGCTGGAACACGATCAACGTTATGACTACGCAGAAGAATGGCTGCACATCGCAAAAAGTGCCTGGGAACAGCAAACACCATTCGATTTCAAAGGCGATTATTTCAATATTTGCGGCGCCATTTCGCAACCCCGGCCGCTCAACAAGCCTTATTTGATCAACGCAGGTGGCTCACCGCGCGGCAAACGATTCTGTGCAGAACACTGCGACGCGGCTTTTCTGATCATCAAACATCTGGACGGCGAAGACGCGGTGCGTCAGCAGATCGCGTCTTACAAGGACGTCGCCAAGCTTGAGTTCGGGCGGGATATAAAAATCTGGTGTTACGGCTACGTGGTGCAAAAAGACACCCAGGCACAAGCCGATGCCTACCTCGATTATTACGCCACTCAACTGGGCGATGATGAAGGGTGCGACATCATTACCCGCGAACTGGGTATCCAGACGGGCATATTCACGCCAGAAGACGCTGAGCGCTTCCGCTTTCACTTCAAGGCAGGTTTTGCCGGTGTGCCACTGGTGGGCACGCCGCAACAGATCGTGGAATTGCTGCAGAAATACGCCGACTGGGGTATCGACGGGATTGCACTGACCTGGCTCGATTATCATAAGGGCATCAAGGACTTCGTCGCGCAGACATTGCCGTTGATGGAGGTGGCTGGCCTGCGCGAACAACGTGCTGTAGAAACATTGGCCTCGCCTGTTGCGGTCATCTCAGCAGCAGCAGCAGAAGAAACAGCCTGATAGACAAACTCCCCGGGGCCGGATCCGGGGAGTCTTGATGCGTAGCCAGTCAAACAGCCAACATGCGCCGAGGGTTTGAAAGTGTCACTTCGCGCCGGCGCGCCTGGCTGAGGCCAAATGCCTCGAACCAACCTTCGCTCAATGAAAGCCACTGCGACACATCAACCTGACTGGTCTGCCCAAGATCAGAGCTGTACACCACATTGGCAACCTCGCTCAGCACCGCGCTGAAGTCTTGCTTATCCTGATAGCCCAGCAAGTAGGTGAGCGCCGTCTGCTCGATGAAGATATTCGGCTCGCGCCCCCACGCCGCAAAGTCCTCAGCCTTCAAGCCGGTGAGCGGATTGGCCGGCTGATTGAGCATCAACCTTGGCACTCCCATGCGAATCGCTTCGTCCACCAACAGCCTGACTTCATGCGCGTCGGCATGCCCTGTCGAAATGACCAACGGGTAGTCACAGGCCATTTTCAGAATATCCAGTGCCTGAGGAGTGAGTCGCCCGTTTTGCGACGTCACCCGCGCGGGCTGGATCGGCTTGCTCTGCAAGATCGGATGGCCCGGGCTGCGGACCAGCGTGCTGGTATGTTTCCTGCCGGTGACCGTCGGAAAATGGACGATGAACCGCTCTGATTCGTCGCCGCGCAGGCACAGACTGCGCTCCACAACCCGGTGGTCAACGCCTCCGGCTATCTCGTTGAGCACCAGCGAGCCACTGACGGGAAAACCCTCCTGACGGGCCTCCCACGCCTGAGCAGCCGTGCAGCCCAGATGATTCTTCAGCACCACCCTGCCCTGCACCTTTGCGTAGCACCGGCCGGCTTCCATTGCGCCGTGACGGCGAATGAAGGCATCCGGGTTGGCGTGATAATGCACGTCGATAAAGCGCGTGCTCGGGCCTGGTTCATCAACGGGCGTGGTCATTTCGCCAGCTCCGGCGCGCGGATCAGGAACCTGTCGATGCCTTCCAGCACGCGCCTCAAATCATCGGTCAGTGGGCGCATGCCGCCATCAATTACGCACAACGAGTGCTGATTACTGCCTTTGGTGCGCAGCACATGGTCGGCGCCAACCAGTTGTGATTTGCCACCAAATACGCTCAGCACACGGCCCTCATAGTCGCAAAGACGCTCACTGACATTCACGCCGTCGAGCAATCGAAAACCACGCACCAGACGCCGCCCCTGGGGTGCCAGCAGCGCGTCAGTTTCAGTGTCGAACCGGTCTTGTTCAGCGTGTGCCTGGCCTTCGGGCAAAACCAGCTCATCAAGCAAGCGTTTCGCCTGCCTGACGTGACCCTGTTCGGCGAGGTCCGCCATGCGCCCAAGCCTTGCATCCAACAGTGCGCCGGCTTTTGACGGGGAAGAAAGCAACAGTAAGGCAGGGGTCACAGACAAAAACGAAATACCGGCCAACGCCTGCGCCAGCGCACCGCCCAAGGCGACACCGACCAGCACATCCGGTACGCCCCAGGGTTCGAGTGCATCAGCCCAACGCTCGGCAAAACCGCTGAAACACTCGTCTGGCACGGCAGGCAGTGACAGGGAATCGAACACCGTCACCTGATGACCAGAACGGATAAAATGCTCGATCAGCGGCCCGGCGAACGCGCCTTGATCCCACACCGGCATGACCGGTGACAGCACAAATGCCCGGGCTTGCCCGTGACCGAAGGTCTGGTGCGTGATGTGGCAACTCATGGTGTTTGCTCCTGCAATAAATAAAAGACCCACTCAGGCAAGCGGGTCTGATCGACGATCCTTATCACTTGAAGAATGATCACCCTTTAACGAAATGCGCGAAGACGCTCGATGCTGTCGGCATAACCGCGCAAGGTCGATTCCATAATCAGCTGCGCGGGCTGTATGTCCTTGATCAGGTCTGCAACTTCGCCGGCCCAGATGGCTTTGACACTGACGTCATCGTCAGCCATGGCCGTCTCGTACTCGACGTGCAGCCGATCAACAGACGCTGCAAATGCCTGCTCTTCACCGACCCAGGCCGCCGAGAAGTCATTGGCGATCGCCCTGCCCTTGTAACCTTCGGGCCACTCGATGCCGCGCACCTGATCAAACAAACGGGTTCTGACCGTATCGCTTGCCACCGCCTGCACCACACCCTGCTTTACCCGCGCCGACGGCAACGCCTCCTCGGAGGCCAGAAACCGCGTCCCCATCATCACGCCATCCATGCCCAGCGCCAATGCGGCCGCCATGCCACGACCGTCGGCAATCCCGCCAGCACCGATGAGCACCACGGCATCGCCCACGGCATCGCGGACCGCCGGGAACAGCGGTAATGAAGAGCGATGCAAACCGTGCCCACCGGCTTCGGCCCCCTGCACGATCAAGGCGTCCGCGCCGGCGTCCAGCGCGTAATGCGCCTGATCGACATCGTGCACCTGGACGATAACCCTGGCATTGGCCCGCTGAATGGGCTTGATGAAAGGACGTACATCGCCAAACGATAACGCGATCACATCGGGACCGTATTCCAGCGCCAGATCAAGCAGTTCAAAACGCCGGGCCACAGTAAACATCACCAGACCCACGCCCCAGGGCTGCTTGACGTCGCGCATCAACTCCAGTTCACGCGCCATCCACTGAGGATCACCATAGCTGGCGCCCACCAGACCAAGCCCGCCGGCTCTGGAAACCGCAGCTGCCAGACGCCCGCCCGACGCGCCGCCCATGGGCGCCAGCGCCAGGGGACAGTCGATCCCCAGCAACGCAGTCATTGCCGTATTGAGTACGCTCATAACGTCATCCTTTTTTATAAACGCGAGTGGCTGTGCCAAGAGCATGGCGATAACCTCCATACTCCCGAACAGCAGGCGGATCAGGCTACTTTTTGCAAGGCCGTTGCCGGGGTGATGTATTCGGCCACGCTGTAGAGGTGGTACTCCCAGGTGCCGATTTCTTTCAGGCGCGAATACCGTGACAAGAACTCGTTATCGGTGAACAGCGATTCAAACTGGCTGCGGTCGCTCCATTGCGCCTGGTTAATAACCGTCTTGCCGTCGGTACTTTTCATCAGCCGGCTCCACTTGAAAGCGCTGTACGTACGCGCGACGTAATTGACGGTCTCTTCAAGAATTTCAATGGCGGCGCCCTGAAAGTTCTCATTGACGTGGACGACATTGACCAGATAGACAGCGTTATCGTCAGTCACGGATTGAGCGTCGAACAATTCCATTTTCATGATCATCTTCCATTCATTTATTCGGATAAAAGTTGATGCCGTGGGTGGCACCGGTAAGGCGGCGTTTTCGCGTTTTGAGCTACGACGGCACTTGCGTACCACCGTGTTCAGCCTCGCTCAACCAGGGCTGGTCGTAGCGGTATGTCATTCGCGCCTGCTCAAGTGTCGAGCCGGAGGATATGGCTTCGATGATACGGCGCTCGGTCTGCTCTACGGCCCTGGCACGCCGTACCACTTCGGCCGCCAGTTGCTGCGGGACCACAACACAGCCGCTGCCGTCACACACCATCAGGTCTCCCGGCTGAATGGTGATGCCATCCATAACGAGCGGCACCTGGACGGCCTTGAGTTGTGTACGGTTCTTCGCCGACTGCATGAAACGTCCACGACTGAACAACGGGTAGTTGCAGTTGATAACGGTATCGATATCACGTGCAACGCCATCTATGACCGTGCCTTTGATGCCGTTGGCCAAGGCAAAGTGGGTCATGATGTCACCCCACACCGTGCAGTCATGACGTCCCGAATTTGAAGAGACAATTACAGAACCGCTCGGCACCTGATCAATATAATTGGCCGCCCCTCTGAACCCTTCTGACGCATCAACCGGTTGGTACTGCACCGTGAAGGCGATACCGACGCAGCGTGTGCCCGGTACTTGCGAAACAATGCCCGGCAGTCCGCCGTCGATGCCAAGGCTGTCCAGTGCGTCAGACAACGATGCCGTGTCCAGATGCTCGCATTCATCGAGCACGCTCTGCGCGATAGGTGTGTATTCAAAGGGCACTGACATGGCGTTCTCCTTGAGCAGACCGGGAACGCTCAAGGCCGTCGACCAACAGCCCCTGCAATTCCATACACTGTCGAACAATGGCCTTGCCCACCTGGCGAGTGGTATGAGAACCGCCCATGTCATAGGTGCGCACCGCAGAACGAGATACCAGGCTTACTGCGCGGGTAATACAATCCGATTGGGCCGGATACTCCAAGTGTTCCAGCATCATGGCAATGGCCAGAAACATCGCGCTCGGGTTGGCTTTATTCAGCCCCGCATGGGCGGGTGCGCTGCCATGTACCGGCTCGAAGTAGGCACCGGAGTTGCCAAAGTTGCCGCTGGGCGCAAACCCGAGTCCACCCATCACACCAGCCCCAAGATCGGAGAGAATGTCACCGAACATGTTCTCGGCAACGATTACCCCAAAGCGCTCGGGTCGTTGAACCATCCACAGGGCAACGGCATCGACATTCTCGATAGCGCCGGTTATATCCGGGTAGCGCTGCGCTGTTTCTTCGAAAATCACCCGGGCAAAAGCGCTGCTGTGGCGAAGCACCATCGGCTTGTCGACAAACGTTACGCGAGAGAAATTGTTATTCCGTGCATAGTCAAAAGCGTATTCGAAAATACGCGTCAAGCCGCTGCGCGTCTGCAAGCGCAGGGTAACGGTCGCATCCTCCTGCCCGGCTCTTTGCCAGGCAGCGCCCAGTGCTTCGCGCGCTTCAAGCAAGGGCACGAGCGCGTCCGGAATACGCCCAAAGTCCAGCCCAGCATAAAGGCCTTCGGTGTTTTCTCTGATCACCACAAAGCGAAATCTGTTTTCGCCGGTCATGTCGGTCACCGGGCGAACATTGGCGTACAGGTCAAGATTCTGCCTGAGCTGAATGACCGGGCTGACATACCGGCGGCTGTGGCCCTGAAGTGGCAGCGGCAGTTCGGCCTCGGCTTCCGCCAGAGGCTTGCTGGTGATCGCGCCTAGCAGCGTCGCATCACAGCTGGCCATAACCTTCCAGGTGTCGTCCGGAACGGTTTCGCCTTCGCGCCTCCAGCATTCCCAGCCGATGTCGGCGTGCAGCAGGTCAAAAGGCAGGCCCAGCGCAGCGATCACCGGCAAGGCAGCCTCCATGACTTCAACACCAATACCGTCGCCTGGCAGCACGCAAATGCGTTTGCGAAGTACTTGCGCACTCATCTCGACACCTCCAGTACCGACCTGGACGGTTTGTTGAACACCGGTGGCAACGTCGCCCGTGGTGCCAGACGCGCAATCTGATCCTGCTGATGCATGACTTCGAGCGCACGGTACTCGGACGTCAACTGAAAGCGCTCGAGGGTTTCCTGTATCCGCTGCCGGACATCGAAAGGAAAGTTGTAAGTACCCAGGACGATATCCATGAACGGGCTGGGCATATTGCTCTGCGGTACCAGGCTGGCGATGGTCTCGGACAACTCGATAACCTTCACCAGGTCATAACCATGGCTCACGCCCACCCGCTCCAGGTAAGCAACGAGCATGCTCAAATGCAGATTGCCGGCACCTTTGCCCATCCCGCACACGGAGGTGTCGATATATTCAGCCCCTGCCTCGACTGCCGCCGCTGCATTGGCCAGTGCCAGCGACAGGTTGTTGTGCGCATGAAACCCCAGTGGCACGACAAGCCGACTGGAAAGGCGGCTGAACAGACGATGCACATCTGTGGGCAGCATATGGCCGTTGGAATCGGCGCAACAGATGATGTCCGCCCCCGCGCCTTCTGCGCGAACCGCCGTATCAATGACTGCGCCCGGGGTTTGCGATGTCACATGGGTTACATTGGCGCTGACACTGAACCCATGATCACGCGCCAGCGACACGGTAGTCAGGCCGTCGTCCAGTTGCTCGCGGCGCAGACAGACCCGAATCATCGAAACGCCCTGCTCTCTGAGCATGGCAAAGTCGTCTGGCGATACATTTCTGGGGTGGACCATGACTGCCAGCTCTATTCGACCGCGTGACGCCTCCCTGATCGTCTGGATGTAACGCGCGCCCACATCGCTGGTAAGACCATGCCCGGCCTGAGGGGAAAACGAGCCCTTGCAGTAGCCTATTTCACACAGATCAACTCCCGCATCTGCGAGCCCCGTTGTAATAACCCGCGCCTGATCGTCAGTGAAGTCAAAGTTATTTCGATATCCGCCATCACGCAAGGTGACGTCGAGAACTTTTACGTTCGCCATGAGAATCTCCAGCTGTCCTTGTGGAGTAACCAATGCGCTTGAACTGACCATTGCCACTGCATTTTTTATAGTTATTCAACAGCACCAATACCGATCAAACGTTATCGAGCCGACTCCTGAACGCCTCGGAGTTCCGAACTGTGTTTTTCGGAACTCGGTATTGATACTCGTCAAAACGTTCAACCGTGTAAATTGGCGATCAATAAGCGGTGGGTGTGAATTTTTTCACATCACGGGCCTTTCAGGCTTGCCTTATTACCTCGGCGTCATGGCCTCAGCGGTAGCAGCTTTCCACGTAATTCATCGCCGCCTGAATAGACGCGACTGAACGCAGGTCTTCATGAACACCCAGCCACACATCAACCTCCAGCGGCCTGGACAGTTCAAGCCGGCAAAGGCGCGGGTTTTGTTCCACAGCAAAATCGGGCAGCAACGCAATGCCCACACTGGCCTCTGCGGCACGGATCTGCAACTCCACTGTCTTGGCTTCCAGCACAAACGGACGCGCGCCGACAATAGTCCTGAGCAGCACATTCTGGCTGGCAGTCATCACCTCACTGTCGTAGCCAATGAACTCATAATGCACAGCGAGCCGTTGCTCAAGATAAAAACTCGAACAGTAAAATGAAAAAGACGCCGTCCCGATACGCCGCGCAACAATGCCGTTTTCGACAGGTCTGGAAAAACGGATGCACAGGTCCGACTGGCAACTGGATAACGACGAATACTGATGATCACCCAACAGCCGCAACACAATGCCAGGATGCATCGCCCGAAACGCTCCCAACTGCGGCACCAGCTTTTCAATAGCAACCGATGAGGGCGCGCTGATCGTGACCTCGGTCGCAGGCGCGTCCTGAGCCGCCACGGCGAGCCTGCCAATGGCTTCGGCCTGCTCTTCAATGCGTCGGCCAATGACGGCCAGTTTCCGGCCATCATCGGTCAATTCGTAGAGGCGCTTGCGGCGGTCGACGAGTTTGACGTTCAGGGATTTTTCCAGAGAAGCAATGCGGCGCGAGACGGTGGCGTGTTCGACCCCTGACTTTTTCGCCGCGCCGCTCAGCGACTTAACCGCAGCGAACGTCAGAAAATAACGCAAGTCTTCCCAGTCGAAAGTAGTTTTAGGGCTATGTCTATCGTTAAATCCACATGAAGCAGGCCTATCTAACGAAATCAACGCCATTCAGTATTGTCCTTGTGTGATAGGTGTTGCTGGGGACTTCCGTTGTGAATCCGAGGGGTGTTTGGTTTGCTGTTGCTTTTTAAGCTTGATGAGATTTTTTTTGCTTTTAGGCAGGTCTGACCAGGACAATTTATTAGTTTAGGCGTTGAGGTGGTTTTGATTGAGGATATCCGCTTGAATGTTTTAGGACAGAAATGTCCGGGGTTTTTTTGACGCTGTTTTTCTGGTGTTTTTTAGTTGGGGTGGGTTTTGATGGGGGAGGATTGGGTGGTGAGAGATGGGTCGGGGTTCTATTGATAGGTTGGGATAGACAGCAGGCTTATAAGTTATGTAAGTCTTAGACACACAGATCAATGATCAGATTTTCAAGCGGGGTGCCAGGAATATTTCAATGCAGTAATGTCAAAAATACTCGACAGTGCAGATCTCGTCCTATTAGAAAAAACTTCGCTGAAATGGACAGCTCCGCCGGTCGCACTCTGGATTTCGAGCCGAACCTTAATCCTCGGATCTATGTGTCATTGCATACGCTTAAATAAATCTCAGTCTACCTAAGTATTATTGACCAGCTTCTTTTAAAATTTCAGTCATTCTTGATGACCCTATTAGATACCCACATCACGAACTCAGCCTGCTGAAAATTAAGCCTTGGTCATCTTGATTTTTTTGGCAAGCAGATCCCTGCAATGACGCCTTGTAGCTCCTAGCCAACAAGACATGCGCCGTTTTTTCGTCCACTTACAGCCCAGTTGCGTGATGCTGGAGTTGCTGGAGTTCGCGCCGCGGCTACGTGATGACGGATCATTACGCGGGCTATAACGCATTGGCGTTGCAACCGGGTGTAGAACGCCTGGCATGCATGGCCTAGGTACGACGCCAGTTCGTGAAGGCCAAAAAAGTGCAGCCCCAAGGCAAAACGGGCCGCGCCGATGTTGCACTGTCATCTATCAACAAACTGTACGGCATCGAGCGCAAACTCAAGGATGTCAGCGATGAGCAGCGTTACATCGGCCGTTAGGAAAAGAGCCAGCCTGAGTTGGCGAAGCTGAAAGCATGGATGAAAAAAACGCAGCCGCAGGTCACCTCGCAAAGTGCGTTGGGCAAAGCGGTGAGTTACCTGGCCCACAATTGGAGCCGGATAGAGCGTTATATCGAGGCTGGTTTTTTACCCATCCTCTTTGAAAGACATTAATCCAGCCCTCTTAATGCTTTTGAAATATCTTGGACATTAGTCAACTTCCCTGTCGCAACCTTATCCACAACATTCCAAATAACTTGTTTTGGCGGACCATTCACGCCATTCCTTATAACCAACTGCTCAACCACTTCAACAGCAGTCCGCTTGTTTCCATTATCAAACAGATGGCCACCAGCAATATCCCTGATCATTGAACCAGCCTTACTATAAAAACCATCATAATTAACAGCATTTGCAACAGCCGTATCAACCTCCCTTTGACCTTGCCCCCCATCAAATCAAGCCAAGCTCTCGCAACTGCCTCTCACTCGCAAGCTCTAATCCACCGATCTCAACCCTAGATCCATCTGAATAATGGGAGTACCCACAAACATTGCACTGATAAGCCAACAATCCATTATGCTTACCTATAAAAACGCGCATCCCCTCAGATTCACACTTGGGGCATTGCTCATCTACTTCGACAGTCGCCAACTCCTCAACCGTATCTCGCAAAAGTCTTGCAATCGACTCTACATCTCTAGCCTGTCGTTTGAAAACAACGCTTTTGAAATTAATTAAATCACTCAAATTAAAGGAAGAGTACTCAACTGGAATCTCCCTCTCATCTACTTTTGCAAAGCAATCGAACCCGTAGACCGAAAACGGCTCACCATCAAGATACTTATAGTTACTTTTTATCCAAAATAGTATTACCTCAAGAACTTTCCTAAAAGGCGTATCATCACTCAGAGTCGCCACTACCGACTGGAACTCATGCCATATTCTTATAGGTAAAGTACGCATCAGTTACCCACCTTAACCGGAAAGGCTGTAATTAAATTTCCTGCTTTATCGGTGAACACCTTTAAGGCAGAAGTAGGACCGCCACCATCCTTCAACGTAGTAGTGCCAATAGCCCGCCCCACATCAATCGTCCTCACAAATTGGCCATCTGGCAGCGCAACAACCGGAGACTTCACAGCAGAACTGCTCTGCAATACACCTTTCAGCTCATCCGGAGAGATAGTAAACACGGAGCGCGAGTTGGAGATTTCTCTATTAAAGTGCCCATCCAGAACGTGATCGAAACCCGCAGATACAGGATTGCCGTTATCACGAAGAGGGGTCGTTTCCGTACGACCATTGGCAATGTTTATACGAGACTGCACTCGGCCTGGGATCTGAGTAGCAGCTTCTCCTGTCGCTTTTGCACCGTTCCCCAAAACCTCCCGTTCAACAAGTGTACCCGCTTCTGAATCAGTTAGCGCACCCGTCGGGTTCAGATTTTTCGACGCAGTTGCTTTTGCACGACTCCCCAGCTCTGCCAGCGTCTTCGCCCGATTGGCAGGCAAGAAGTTCAGCGCAAACTCAAGATCGCTTTTCGCTCTGATCGCAGCGCTCGCCGCCGTGTTGCCCTGCATATCGTAGATAGTCGCCATAGCCTCTTTGGTCTGGCTGGCCTCCACGCTATTTTTGAACGCCCCCCACGGGCTCTTGCTCAAACCCATCAACCCATTGGCGGCCTGTTCGCTCACCCTGACAGGATCACTCATCAAGGCCCACGCCGAGCCGAGAGAATCCGACAACGCACCG